>JAMCWR010000009.1 GCA_023480665.1 Gammaproteobacteria bacterium | reverse complement strand
TTTTTTTGGCATCCAAATGGGTGGGTAATTTATTCTTTGCTTAAAAATTTTATCAGTACAAGAATGCAACAGTGCGGATACCAAGAAATTAACACTCCACAACTTTTGGATCGAAGCTTGTGGGAAAAATCTGGACATTGGGATAAGTATGCGAAAATTATGTTTATTACCGAATCAGAAAATCGCACTTATGCTATTAAACCTATGAGTTGTCCAGGACATATTCAGATTTTCAAACAAGGAACGAAGAGCTATCGCGATTTGCCATTGCGTTATTGTGAATTTGGCCGTTGCCATCGCAATGAAGTTTCCGGAACTTTGCATGGCATTATGCGAATACGTGGTTTCACACAAGATGATGCGCATATTTTTTGTACTGAGGATCAAATTGCATCTGAGTCTTCTTTGATTGTTAGTCAGATTATTAATATATATGCTGAATTAGGATTTAAAGATATTTTGATTCGTTTGGCGACAAGACCAGATGAAAGAATTGGTTCGAATGAGGTTTGGAATAAAGCAGAAAAAGCTCTATCTGATGTGCTATCAAACAATAAAATTGATTGGACTTTAGCACCAGGAGAGGGCGCTTTTTATGGGCCTAAAATAGAATTTCATTTACGTGATAGCCTAGGGCGTGTTTGGCAATGTGGTACTTTACAGGTAGATTTTTCTATGCCAGAGCGTTTGGGAGCTTGCTACATAGCTGAAGATGGCAATAAGAAAACGCCTGTAATGTTACATCGTGCGACACTTGGTTCATTAGAACGTTTTATTGGAATTTTGCTCGAAGAAACTGGCGGTGATTTGCCACTTTGGCTTGCTCCGGTTCAAGCAGTAGTGATGAATATTACTGATAATCAAATAGCCTATGTAAAAGAATTAGTGAAAAACTTGCAACTTTTGGGATTTCGGGTAAATTGCGATCTTAGAAATGAGAAGATAAATCTTAAGGTTAGGGAACATTCTATTGCACGAATCCCTTATTTATTAGTAATTGGTGATCGTGAAGTAGAAACAAATTCTCTTTCGGTACGCACAAGAACTGGACAGGATTTAGGTGTGTTTACCCTAGATGCTTTAATTGGGCAAATGCAAGAACAGATTAAAACACGTAAATAAGGAGGTATTTTTATTAGTTCAAGTCAAACTAAAAGAGCGCGTGTAAATTATTTAATTACAGCGCCCGAGATACGCTTAATTGGAGTTGATGGGGAGCAAATTGGTATTATAAGTTCAAGTGAAGCTATAAAAAAAGCACAAGAGCTGAACTTAGATTTAGTAGAGATTTCACCAAATTCGGCACCGCCCGTCTGCCGCATCATGGATTTTGGAAAGTATTTATTTGAGCTGAGTAAAAAGCAGAAAAAGAAATCCAAGCAGGTACAAGTTAAGGAAATCAAGATGCGTCCTGTTACTGATGTTGGGGATTATTTAGTAAAAGTGCGTAAATCAATTGAATTCTTGAAGCAAGGGAATAAGGTTAAATTTACGGTTAGATTTCGCGGTAGAGAACTATCTTATTTGCAACAAGGCCGTGATATGTTGCGCCGTATCGAAAATGATGTTAAAGAAGTTGGTACAGTAGAGCAAATGCCAAAAATGGAAGGAAAACAGATGGCAATGCTGGTTATTCCAGGGCATCAGAAGACAGAAAAAAATTAAAAAGTTTTTATACATCGAAACACTGATAAAATGGGGAGAGGTTAATGCCAAAACTAAAAACAAATAGAAGTGCAGCGAAAAGATTTAAGCTTACTGCGAGTGGTCGCCACAAGCATCGTGCTGCGTTTCGCAATCATCTTTTGACGAAGAAAAGCAGCAAAAGAAAGGCTGGTCTTAGTCAGATGAAAATGGTAAACAGCAGTAATGAAAAAGCTGTGAAGCGTATGTTAAAAGATTAGTAAACTGGAGATATAATATGCCTAGAGTAAAACGCGGGGTAACAGCCCGGGCCCGTCATAAAAAAATATTAAAAAAAGCAAAAGGTTATTATGGCGCGCGCAGCAGAGTATTTCGTGCTGCCAAACAAGCAGTAATTAAAGCAGGTCAATATGCATATCGAGACCGACGTGCGAAGAAAAGAGAGTTTCGTGCCTTGTGGATTATCCGCATCAATGCCGCTGCGAGACTAAATGGTATTACCTATAGCAAACTGATTGCTGGACTTGAAAAAGCAGCAATCGAAATCGATCGAAAGATTTTAGCAGAAATTGCTGTTTCAGATCCGAAAGCTTTTGCCGCAGTGGTCGAGAAAGCCAAAGCTGCGTTATAACAATTCGCAGGGGCTTCTAAAATGGATGATCAATTATCACAGATTACCAAGCAAGCCCTTGCTGCTATTGCTTCTGTAAATGATTTTTATGCATTAGATCAAGTTCGCTCTAACTATTTAGGTAAAAAGGGTGAGTTGACTAATATCTTAAAAAATCTAGCTTCTGTTGCTCCAGAACAGCGTCCCTTGTTAGGCCAAGCTATAAATAAAACTAAAGATGAGATTTTAGCTGCAATAGCTAACAAAAACCAAGAGCTTAAAAATAGGGAGCTTGAAGCAAATTTAGCTAAAGAAGCAATTGATATTACTCTTCCTGGCCGTGGACTTGAGCTTGGAAGTATTCACCCAGTTTATCAGGCCAAACGTTTGATGGAAGATTTCTTTGTCGCTATGGGATTTTCTGTTATTGAAGGTCCTGAAATTGAAGATGAGTATCATAATTTTACCGCATTAAATATTCCGCCAAATCATCCAGCTCGAGCATCACATGATACGTTTTATCTTAGCAATGATAAATTGCTTCGAACTCATACTTCACCGATGCAAATCAAAGCTATGAAAGAGTTTGGAGCGCCGCTTCGAATAATAGTTCCCGGACGTGTTTATCGTTGTGATTACGATGCCACGCATTCGCCAATGTTTCATCAGCTAGAGGGGTTACTAATCGATCGCGATGTGAATTTTTCAAACTTAAAATGGTTGTTAAACAAGTTCTTAGAGAGTTTTTTTGATACAAAACATGAAGTAATGTTTAGGCCGTCTTACTTTCCATTTACAGAGCCTTCAGCTGATGTTTTTATTAAATGGCAGACCGCTTCTCAAACCCGCTGGCTTGAAATTTTGGGCGCGGGGATGGTTCATCCTAATGTCTTACGCGCTGGAGGTATAGATCCAACGAAATACTCAGGTTTTGCTTTTGGTATGGGTATCGATAGATTAGCAATGTTAAAGTATGGGGTTTCAGATTTAAGACTATTTTTTGAAAATGACTTAGATTTTTTACGGCAATTTTAATTTAACATAGTGTCAACTTAATTAATTATGGCTAGTGCATTTTCAGGCTAAATTTTGCCGATGTGTATTGTAGGGGCGTGTTTGTGCTGTAAGTGCGGAGGTTTAATAGAATCTAGATTAGTAAAAAATTCATTTTGATATTAAATACTGTAGAAACCCGCCCCTACATTAACACCGCGGCAAAATTAAATTAACAACAAGTAGGTTGTACAAAGATTATGAAATTTAGTGAAAAATGGTTACGCGAGTGGATTAATCCACCAATTACTACAGAAGAACTTGCTACAGAGCTAACCATGGCAGGTCTTGAGGTTGCATCTGTGTCTACTCTTGCCAAAGATTTTTCTGGTGTGGTTGTTGGTGTTGTTGCAGAAGCTTCTCGCCATCCTAATGCTGATAAACTCTCCGTGTGTCGGGTTAATGTTGGCTCTGAAGAAGAATTAACCATTGTTTGTGGCGCGAGTAATGTTCGTACAGGTTTAAAAGTTGCAGTAGCAATGCTCGGGGCAATATTGCCAGATGATTTTCAGATCAAACCTGTAAAATTACGTGGTGTTGAATCTTGTGGCATGCTTTGTTCAGCAAAAGAACTTGGATTAAATGTTGAGTCGTCCGGAATTTTAGAACTACCAGAGGATGCTCCGCTTGGAATGAATTTAAGAGAATACTTAGGTTTAGATGATAATTGCATTGAAATCGAACTTACGCCAAATCGTGGCGATTGTTTGAGCATAAAAGGTATTGCTCGCGAAGTGGCAGCAATAAATAAAATGGATTTCTCTCTACCGCATTTATCAATAGCCAATGATCGGAATTCGAAACATGCTGGGAGCGATATTAAAGTAAGTATTATAGCAAGTGATGCTTGTCCCCATTATGTTGGTCGTACCATTTATAATATTAACCCCAAAGCAAAAACGCCTTTATCTATTGCAAAGAAACTTGAGTACAGTGGTTTAAGGTGTATCAATCCTGTTGTCGACGTTACTAATTATGTCATGTTAGAACTTGGCCAACCTCTTCACGCTTTTGATTTGGCGAAAATTGATCGAGAAATTAGCGTACGAAATGCCAGAGAAGGGGAAAGTTTAATTTTACTTGATGGCAAAGAAATTCAGTTTCATGAGAATAATCTACTTATTGCTGATGCTACAAAACCTTTAGCTTTGGCTGGTGTTATGGGTGGTTTAAATTCTGCTGTTACTGATTCAACCACCAGTATTTTTTTAGAAAGTGCCTTTTTTACGCCCGAAAAGCTTGCAAGTACTGCGCGAGGCTTCAAATTACAAACCGATGCTTCTTACCGTTTTGAACGCGGTGTTGATTTTAATCTACAAGAATATGCTTTAAATCGCGCTGTAGCGCTATTGCTAGAAATTGTTGGTGGTGAGCTTGGTGCAACTCAAGAAGTGGCATTTGAAAAATATTTACCCAAAAGAAATCCAATTGAACTTCGATTAGCAAAAATTGAGAAAACTCTTGGGATAAAAATTGCGACTGCGGATATTAAATTGATTTTAGAGCGATTGGGCTTAATTGTTGGTGAAAAATCAGAATGCTTTCTCGTAACGCCGCCTAGCTATCGTTTTGATATTAGTATCGAAGAAGATCTTATTGAAGAGATTGCACGTATTTATGGTTATAACCTGATTCCTGAGCAAGAGCTTAGTGTAGCTTTATCTGCGCCAAAAAATAGTTCAGATGCGCCTACGCGTTTATATGATTTGATGGCAGATTTGGGGTACAATCAAGTTATAAATTATGCATTCACAGATGCTAAGTTTTTATCGTTGATCAATCCTCAAATTAAAGCTGTAGAGATTATTAATCCTATTGCTTCTGATCGCTCAGTTCTGCGAACAACTCTTTGGTGTGGACTACTTAATGCAGCCGAGTACAATTTACGGCGCCAACATAATAGGATACGTTTTTTTGAAACTGGTTATGTTTTTTGTAAACCAAATAATAAAGTATTCGAACAAGATCAATATCTTAGTGCGATCGCTATTGGTGAAGCATTCCCGGAACAGTGGGGAGTGCAAAAACGCCAAGTTGATTTTTTTGATTTAAAACTCGATTTAGAACGAGTGTTAAAAGTTCTTGGCGTAAATATTGATACAATTGATTGTCAAACAAAGCCCCATGCCGCGTTACACCCAACTCGATCAGCAGCGGTTTTTGTTAATTCAGTACTTATTGGTTATATCGGCGAATTGCATCCGAAGTTAAAACAGGAACTACGCATAGTCCCTGCTGCATGTTTGTTTGAGTTAAATTTATCGCGATTAAATAATGCTGGTGCTACTTCATTTAAGAATTTTTCTAAATTTCCTGCGGTAACTCGTGACCTCGCCATTATAGTTGCAAATGAGGTTTCATGGTCTTTGATTAGGCAAAAAATTATAGACATTTCTGGGCACTTGTTGCATAGTTTGCAACTGTTTGATGTTTATTGTAATGAAAGTTTCGGCGCTAATAAAAAAAGCGTCGCAATGCATTTGGTTTTTCAAGATCTACTGCGATCATTACAAGACGATGAAATTGATGCATTGATGGAAAAAATAATTCTGGCTTTAAAGCAACATTATGGAGCGGTTTTGCGGGGTTAATGTGACCTAGGGGAAACAACATGGCAATAACAAAAGCAGAAATAGTTGAAAACTTGTTTGCGAAACTTGGAATAAACAAGCGCGAAGCCAAAGATTTTGTTGAGCTTTTTTTTGAAGAAATCCGCCAATTGCTCGAACATGGCAAATCGATTAGGTTGTCTGGCTTTGGCAATTTCAAGCTGCGTGATAAACAGCAAAGACCAGGACGCAATCCTAAAACTGGCGCTGATGTGCCAATTTGTGCCAGACGCGTTGTTACTTTTCGTGCGGGACAAAAACTAAAAGCTCGAGTTGAAAAATATGCAGGATCAACCGATCAAGCAAAGTAGTGAAAAAAGCAAATTACATCATTTTGCTTTACCGCAAATTCCCGATAAACTTTATTTTAACATTGGAGAAGTTGCCGAGCTTCTTGCTCTAGAGCCGTATGTTTTACGTTATTGGGAGAAGGAGTTTTCCCAGTTACAACCTAACAAAAGGCGCGGTAATCGACGTTTCTATCAACGCCAAGATGTGCTGTTAATTTATACTATTAAAACTTTGCTTTACGAGAAAGGTTATACAATTGAAGGTGCTCGCGCATATTTGGCAGATATACATGCTCCCGTTACAAATGATGTTGTTTCTACCGATTTTTTGCGCGAAATGATTGGGAATTTGGAAAATATATTACACGAATTGAATGATTAACTCGGGGCGTAGCGCAGCCTGGTAGCGCACTTGCATGGGGCGCAAGTGGTCGTGGGTTCAAATCCCGCCGTCCCGACCAAACTTACAACTAGTTAGGGAATTTTATGCGTATAATATTTTTTATCTTGAGTATATTATTTGTAACGCCTGCATTTGCTATATGCCCAATTTGTACTTTTGCGGTTGGTGCAGGAATTGGTCTTGCCCAATATTGTGGTGTCGATGATACAATTACTGGTCTTTGGATTGGTGGCTTGATAGTGTCATTAATAGTTTGGACTACGCACTGGCTTACGCAAAGAAACATTAAATTTTTTGGCCGCAAAATTCTTATTGTAGTTGGATATTATGCTCTTACTATTATTCCATTATATATCACTCATCATATTGGACATCCTTTGAACAAACTTTGGGGTTATGATAAAATTCTACTTGGCATTGCAATTGGAAGTGTTGCTTTAGCACTTGGAAGTATTTGCTATACCATAATCAAAAAACATAATGGTGATAAAGCGTGGTTTCCATTTCAAAAAGTTGTCATGCCAGTTTTGCCATTAATTATTTTGAGCGTGGTTTTTTATTTTATAACCAGATAAATTAATGAAGAATTAAAAATTAAGAATTAAGAATTATTATAGTGTCGCCAAAAACGCGACATTTTTAATATTTAAAAATAAATAAAAACCATAAACATTTTTCATTCTTCATTCTTAATTCTTAACTGCTTTTTTACGGTGGAAACTATGGACAAAATGATAAATAATATCGAAGAATTTGTAGCTAAATTTGATCAGATGAAAAAAACTGAAAAAATGGATCTTTCATCTGATCAGGATTTAACTGTTGCCATAATGAATTTGGTTGGAATTGAAGAACATTTGTTCTTTACGGGAGCAAAAACTGGTAAAACTGGTTATTATGATTTGATTACCGAAGTTCGTGAGATTCGTAAAACCCTGCTAAAAAAAATTATTAAGGAATATGAAGGTGAGGTTTGGTGTATTTCAAAACATTTGTTAGCTGCAAGTTATCGCTTAATGGAAGTTGGCACGAAACAACTAGAAATACAGAATAAAACTGAAGCATATGAGCTATTTGAAAAAGCCTATCACTTATATTCTCTATTTTGGGGGTTGAATATGAAATTAGTTCCGGTTGGTGAAGTAAAAAAACTTGATGCTAATGCTATTAATAAAAATGATAAAGAAAAATCACCTATAATGCAGAAACTTGGCGTATTAGTGCAAAAAGTAATTGATTGTTGTATAGAATAATTTCTATGGCAAATCTTAATCCAAAACTATTAGAAGTGCTTGCTTGCCCAATTTGCAAAGCCAAACTGCAATATGATAAAGCAGCGCAAGAACTTATTTGCCGCTTTGATAAGCTAGCATATCCAATTAAAGATGGTGTGCCAGTGATGCTGGTTACCGCAGCAAGGAAAATTAGTACATCGTCGGACTAATTATGCTGAGGCGTATTGTAGGGGCGGGTTTGTGTTGTAAGTAACACGGTTTGATAGAATCTAGATGTGCAAAATTTATCGCGATTTATTAAATACTGCAGAAACCCGCCCGCGAATTGCCATTAATCTTGGGACTTTATGACGGATCAAAAACAAACTGCTCAAACTACTGACGAAAGCGAATATGATTATTTGTATAAAGTTGTTTTGTGTGGAGCAACTGGCTCTGGCAAAACTTCGCTATTTAACACTGCTTTTGCCGAGGGAAAGTCAAGGTTCTCTGTTGAAGAGAAACATACAGGAGAGCTTTCGCTTCATACCTTAAATGTTATTGCTAAAGCTGCAGTTGAATCAAAAACTTATATAAACCCTTCCGAGATAGTAACTCGACTTCAATATTGGGATGCCCATGACATGACATCCTCACATCGCGCAGTTTTAGCTGAGTACTATCGCGGTGCAGGTGCAGTAATTTGCTGTGTTGATGCAAGTGCAGCTGATTGGCAGAATCAAATTGATACTCAATATAAAAATTATTCAGACTATACCAAAGATGCTAGCTTTATTGTTGTTGCTACTAAGTGTGATACTAGTCCAAATAATATTAATGCAATTCAGGAGTACACAAGAGAAAAAAATATCGAGTTTTTTGCTTCTAGTGCAAAAACTGGAGTTTTACTTAAAAATAGACGTCGATATGATTTGCAATCATTGCCGCAGCAGATTGAATTAATAATACGTGCGAAAAGAGAAGCGAAGCCAATAGCTGAAGCTAAATCTGAATCTGCAAGTTCAGTATCAATCCAGGAAGTACAAGTACAACCAGAAGCAGATTCATCTTCAATTGCAATATCTGCTGTAAAAACTCCATCTTCATCGTTGCGCGTTTTGCCACCGCCACCCCCGCCTTCACCAGTTGTTGAACCAATTGAGACAGCAAAACCTGAACCAGAACCTCTAAAACCAAAAATATTGATAATTGGATCGTTAAGTGTTGGGTTTGTATTACTTGGTTTTGCAAGCTTAATTTCTTATCCGCTAAATATATGGTCTGCTGCAAGCGTTGTCGCGCCATATTTGTTTATTGGTGGTGCAGCTTTGTTTTTAATTAGCGCATTACTTATGAGTTTTTATGGTTGGATAGGCAAACTTTGGAATGATCACAAGGTTGTTGCTGTTTGCTTATTGGTGCTGAGCGCTTTACTATTTACTGATCTTGGTTTATACGATTCGAAATTTCCTGATCTTTTTGGTGAAAAAGCCGCACTTTCTGCAACTCTTGGAGTTTTTTTTAGTGGTTTTATTCTGTTGGTGCTTAATTTTGCGTATATTGGCGTAAAATTATGGAAATGCACAGCAAATCCAGATAATGCTGAAGTAGAAGAACATAATGTGCCGACTGAGCAGGTTAATGAAGTTCTACAATCTGCACGCATAGGATCACGAAAAACACTTGAATCAATAGGTGATGAAGAAAATGATGGTAAAACTTTGGACTTGACTGGTAGAGCATTACCATCACAAGAGGCTTGGAAAAAACATGAAACAGAGGTATTGAATCGTATTATCTTGTAGGTTGGGTTAGTGAGCGCGGCGAGCGTAACCCAACATTTTTGTTTGGTTACGCTCGAAAATCTCGCAAACCCAACTTACACATAGTGGCGCTCGCATTTTCCTGTTTCTAATATATAATCATATCATGAAACAAACTTATTTTACGCATGACTCAATCGAACAACAAACCAAACTTTTTCTTCGTGAAGTTGCGGTGCTACGTAGAATGCATCCGTGGAAGTTTAAACCTAAAAAAACTGCGCTTTTAGTAATTGATATGCAAGACTATTTTATTGAGGAAAATTCTCATGCCTATATTCCAAGCACTAATGCCATAATTCCGCAAATATTAAAACTGCAAAACTATTTTTTACAACATGACTACAAAATTTTGCATACAAGGCACACTAATACTAAAATTAATGCTAAGCAGATGGCTAATTGGTGGCACAACGATATTTTGACATTAGATAATCATAAATCTGCTATCACAGCAGCAATCGCGCATCCAGATATTAGACAAATTGTAAAGCCGCAATATGATGCTTTTTTGTACACAGATTTAGAAGAAGATTTAACCCAAGCCAAGATCGAGCAAGTCATTATTACTGGCATTATGACCAATCTATGTTGCGAAGCTACTGCACGGTCGGCTTTTTCTCGTGGTTTTGAAGTGTTTTTTGCAGTTGATGCAACTGCAACTTACAACCAAGATTTTCACTTGGCGAGCATTAGAAATCTAGCTTATGGCTATGCGCATCCCGTTACTGTCGAAGAGCTTTTATGCCAATTAAAATAAAAGTTGCGATAATAGGTGCAGGCCCAGCCGGAATGTCTGCAGCATTACAATTAAAGCGTTATGACATTGATTTTATTTTGTTTGAACGCGACCCTAATGGCAGTTTGTTAAAGAATGCTTGGTGTGTTGAAAATTATTTGGGAAATACAGCATCTTCTGGCTTAACTTTACTTACAAAGTTTCGTGAGCAGTTAGCTTTAAATGCAATTGAACCCAAATATGAAACAGTAACAAATTTAAGTTTTGATAATCAGCAAAATATATTTCAGCTTGAAACAAATAAAAATAAATATATTGCGGAGATGGTTTTTATTGCATCTGGTACCAAGCCAAAAACTTTAATGGAAATTGAAAATCTAGCTCAAAATTTAGCATCTTATGTTTTGTTTGAAGCTTTTCCGTTACTTACATGTCGTAAGAAAAAAATTCTAATTATTGGCGCAGGTGATGCTGCTTTTGATAATGCTTTAAATTTTGCCGAGTTACAAAATCAAATTTATTTAGTTAATAGATCGACTAAAACTAATGCTTTGCCTAAGCTTTATGCTGCAGCCATGCAAAATAAATGCATTACTTATTTGACAGATCATGCATTGCAAAGCATAAATTCTGGAGCAGAAACTAATCTTACCTGTACTTTTTTGCATAATGGTACGACTGTAATTTTGCATGCTGATTATTTATTAGTTGCAATTGGGCGGATATCTGAGAAGAGTTTTTATAGCAAAGAGCTTAATCACGAAGAAACGAAATTGATTTCAGAGCAAAAACTTTATTTAATTGGTGATGTAGCGAATAATAACTTTCGGCAAATTAGTATTGCAATTGGCGATGGAATGAAAGCTGCGATGCAGATAGGGGTTAATACAATGTATCAGTAATTTTTCCGATGTGTATTGTATGGTAGGTTTGTGTTGTGTAGGGGCGGGTTTGTGTTTGAAGTATAGAGGTTCAATAGAATCTAAATTAGCAAAAATTCATCGCGGTTTATTAAACACTGCAGAAACCCGCCCGTTTAAATTTGTGCCACTACGCGGGCGGGTTTCTGATGGCATTAATTATATTATTGCGATTATTAAATACATTTAGTTTCTATAGAATTGAGCATTATCAACCACAAACCCGCCCCTACACTAACACCGTGATAGAATTAATGAAATATTGTGCCAGAGAGAAAATTATATGTTTAAAATACTAGCCAAATCTGGCGATGAAAAGCTTGCAATTGTATATGTTGCCAAATCTAAAGCTGGGCACTATTTGGAAATGGTGGAATCAATACAGCCGCCGTTTACTATCGATCAGAAATGGGTGCTGATTATTTCTACTTTGTCCGGTTGTCCAATTAATTGTTTGATGTGTGACGCAGGCGGAAATTTTCAAGGCGCTCTTTCTAAAGAGGAGATGTTTGCTGAGATTGATTATTTGATTGGTACAAAATTTCCAGATAAAAAAATCACCACAAAAAAATTTAAGATTCAATTTGCAAGAGTAGGAGAGCCAACATTAAATTTAGCAGTATTAGATGTTTTGCGAGAGTTACCATCAAGATACCAAGTGTCGGGAATATTGCCCTCGCTTTCCACAGTTGCTCCTGTTGGATGTGAAGATTTTTTAACTAAGCTTATTGCTATAAAAAATCAATATTATGGTGATGGCAGGTTTCAACTACAATTTTCGATTCATACAACGGATGTAACTTTGCGTGATAAAATTATTCCATGTAAAAAATGGAGCTTTGCAGAAATTGCTGAGTACGGACAAAAGTTTTATTGCAAGAGTGATAAAAAAATTGCGTTAAATTTTGCTTTAGCGAAAGAGTATCCGTTTGATGTAAATATCATGCAAAAGTATTTTGATCCTAATATTTTTCTTATCAAAATAACCCCGGTAAATCCAACTTTAAAAGCAAGTGCAAATAATTTAACTAGCTATTTTACTAAAGGTGAATCAAATGAAGATAAAAATGAATTGATAAAAAGTTTAAAAAAGGCTGGTTGTGAGGTAATATTGAGTATTGGTGAATTAGCAGAAAATAAGATTGGCAGCAATTGTGGGCAGTACTTAAAGAAATTAAATGGAGAACTTTATGACTGATGGTAGATTTGGTATTCGTGAACAAGTAGTTCTTATTGGACCTGTTGCATCAGGTAAATCATGTTTGTTGTATCAAATAGAGAAAGGTGAATTTAATAAGCAACAGGAGCTGACTTATGTAATAGAGCATGGCAAAAAAGATTTTCAAGTCGAAACTAGCAATGGAAGGGTACCTGGTAGACTACAGATATGGGATACATCTGGTGTGGAAGATCATGTAGAGATAACTAGCTCATATTATAGTAAGGCTAAAGTAATTGCAGTTTGTCTTAGAGTGAGTGATCCGGGTTGGAAGGTGGAAGCTGATAAATGGATTCAGGAAATAACTACTACTAAATCTAACGCAAAAATAGTTTTTGTTGCTACGCAAAGTGATGATACAACAGGAACAAATTATACAGAAGCAATGCGAACGTATGCCAATGACAAAGGATATCCATTTTTTGTTACCAGCGCAAAAACTGGCAAATATACGGATATTGATGGAGTAGAAAAGAATATACATAATGATTTTGGGAATTCGCTAGCTAGAGAAATGGGATATACGGTTACTAGAAATTTAAGTTTAGAGAGCAAATCAGCTTCAGCCCCTATAACAGCTTCTCCTGTTAGACCAAGAGTTTCTTTTGATGAATCGGATTCTTTTGATCCTGAGGCTATAATTGGCTTTTCCTTAACTGGAATTGGGTTAGTGATGCTTACTTTTGCTTTTTTGACATTTCCCCCATTTCATCTGATTCCACATCCTGCAGTGTCAACTTTTTTAGCTTTGTTTGGTAGC
>JAMCWR010000065.1 GCA_023480665.1 Gammaproteobacteria bacterium | reverse complement strand
TATAACGCAGACACAAAATTATAATATTCTCTTTACCTAAAAGATGTTGTAGCCATGGGCATAAAACAAAAACGCGCTTGGCCAAATCTGCCTACCATACTACAGCGCAAAATCCTGTATTTTAATTTAAATTAATCAACATAAAATCCTTTGACCATCAACTTTCTTAAAAGAGGTGCTTTATGTATGTTGAACGTGCAGTATGGTCAGTCCGTGGCCTAACCTCTGCAATTGAATTTTTAACAAAAACCCAGCGGGAATATGAATGCGAGGCAAAGTTAACTTTTACGTCGGGATTTTATTTGACATGGATACACAAAATGATTCGGTTAACCAAGCAAAATATCGAAAAGTATAAAATTTTACTTACAGCTCAAGCTTCTATTGAAACCAGATATCAGAAACTTTATTCTGACATTTCAGCAGCACTAGCAAATTATAATAAAAATTGCTCCAAACATTCGCAACAACGCACTAATTCAATTGCAACTTTACAAAAAGTTCTCAATGACACCACTAATTCAAGTTTATCATTATCTGAAAAATACGACCGCTTGTCGCAAGCAATTGTTTTGGAATTAAATGCGGTCGAGCGTGATCACAATAAAGACACTTTTAGCAAAATATTCACCTTCAGCCGCTTGGCCGAAACATACATAGAAGTGTTACGAGATAATTGCATTAACCCGAATGACCCCAAATACAGCGCCGAAATTGAATTAAAAGAATATATCGCATCAGTATGAGATTTTTGCTGCGGTATACTTTACCAATCTCCCGGCCTTAGTCATTACATAAATGCCATCAGTTGTAGCAACTGGAGAGGCAATCATGCCGCTTCGATCAGCGCGATCACGAGCAACAAAATTCCCATTAGCCCGAGACAAGAAATGCAGATAACCATCATTATCGCCAACAATAATTACGCTGTCATAAATAGTTGGTGCAGTTAAAACATGGCCAAGCAACGCTTTTTGTTGCCAAATTTCTGTGCCAGTTTTAGCATTAAATGCGTGTATAACACCTTGAGCATCAGCAACATAAACGTTTTGTGAATCTGCTATTAGTTTTGAATAAGAATTAATATCTTTCTGCCAAGCTATTTGGCCGTTATGTAAATTTACCGCCACAATATGACCTTGATAAGTAGCTGTAAATACTAAGCCATCTGCAACTACAGGATCAGCATCAATGTCTGTCATACGCTCAATTACTGATGCGCCGACTGGCTCAGCAATTGTCTGCTTCCACAAAACTTTGCCTGAATTTAAATCTAACGCTTCAAGCTGTCCATTTGGAAAACCTGCAATAACATAATCCCCAATAATTTGCGGCGCACTACCGCCGCGCACCATAAGGCTTGAACCATTTTGTTTATACGTCCAAAGTGTTGCTCCGGTTTTTGCATTCAAAGCAATCACTTTACCATCTTCGCTTTTCACAACCACTTTGTTTTGCGAAATTTTTGGCTGTGCAAGAATTTCACCAAGAAATTGGGTCCGCCAAGCCATAGCGCCATTTGCTTGTTTTAATGCAATTAGTTCACTTCTGCCGGTACCAACAAATATAAGACTATCATCAGCAGCTATACCGCTCGTAATCTGTGATTTTACATTTACGCGCCATAAATTTTTTCCATTTGCAGGATTTACTGCGACCACTACTCCGCGATAACACCCAGAAAATACCCTGCCATTTGCTACAACTGGCGTTAATTTTAAATACTGATCTAATGCACCATCTTCATTTTTATTGGTCCAGAGCTTAGTTATTTTCATTGTTGATTTGAAACTAGTTAATGGCACAGGTTTTTGCGCATTATCATCATCAAAACCAAGCATTTCACAACCCGCCAAAAACATGGTAATAATTGCTAAAGTAATTAACGTAATTTTTTTCATATCCCCACCCAAAAAAATTTTAAAATTTTACCCAAAAAGCATCTTTCAGCCACTCAATATGCGGCTCTTTGCCTTCTGAAATTGCTACCACATCAAATCTGCAAAACACCTTATCGAATAACTCTTCTGATTGCAAATAATGTTTTGCCGCCAAAATAATCCGAGATTGCTTTTTTCTCGTAACGCTTTCAGCAGCATCACCATATTCACCTATCTGGCGAAAACGCACCTCCACAAAAATGCGCGTCTCATCACTTTGATCTTGCATAATTATATCAATCTCACCCGCATTGCAGCGATAGTTTGAAGCTACATGCAAAAGGCCCTGCTCTTTAAGATAATTAAGCGCTTTTTGTTCGACCTGAAAACCAGTTTGCTGAGCCTTTGAACGCATAGCATTTTATTATTTATTTAATTGGCACGCCAGCTTGAAATTGTACCCACGTTAATTCGCGATATATGTGGTTGTAATTATCTAAATACAAAACACCAGTTGCGCCAGGAATACCAGATTGAGGCGCTGCAGTTAAAGTATTTAATGAAGTCGCAAGATTATACGCATCAACGCCAAGCGCATATAGTTTTCCAAAATTCCCTGCGGCATCCGGCCACACCGAAACAACTTGATTGCGAATGGCTGTAAGTGTTGGCGAAAGCGCCGCCTCGTCTCTTAATACCCACGGCATATCGCAAAAAATAACGCCATCCAAATCTTGATCTGCAGTTGGTTGATTTACACCGCTATAAATAGCTGATATTGAATAAACAGGTAAATCGCCAGCATAATAAAATTTTAATAACGGCACAATTTGCCGTGCTTCTGCTGGTGATGCTACGAGAAAAATTGCATCGATGTCTTGACGTCGCACTGGAACTGGGCGATCTCTGTCATGTCGATTCTTACGAGATACTTTAACGCACATCTCACTTGGATCAGCTGCAACGATGTTGCAAACTTGATTAGCTAAATCACCATTATTTGTAAAATCTAAGTCCACCACAACATCGCCACCATTGGCCTGATATTTTTCTTTAAATGTTGCAGAAATTTTCCGCCCCCATTGATTATTTACGGCAATTACCGCAGCATGCTGGTGATTATCACTAAGCATTTTCATTGCAGCTTGAATTGCCTCATCTTGTGGCAACAAACCAAATTGATATAAATTTGCCACTGGATTTTTAGCGTAATCATCGACTGTATTTAACGCAATGATTGGAACACTCAATGGCTCTAAACGCTGAACTTCGGCGACTTCTGTTTTAGTTAGTGGGCCAACTATAACTTGCGCGCCATTTACTAACGCCTGGTGATATAAATCCCCAATATTCCCACCGCTAGTGTTGATAATTTTAATATTGATTTTAGATTTATCACTGCTTGCAGAATAAGCAGCTAAAAACCCATTCCGAATAGCTTGGCTAGTTTGCGCGAGCTGGCCACTAAGTGGCAATAGCAAGGCAATATTATGCGGCATAATTGGCGCGCTAGCTGTTGCTTGCCGAGATGCAGCAACTTCTTTGTTTAATGCTGGGAATACATTTCCGGAGCACCCAACTAAAAAACACAGTATGAAAAAAACTACAAAAACAAAATATCTACGCAACATAGGCAAACCCCTACCTAATCTTCAAACTAGCTAATCCAATTAACACTAGAATAAAAGTAATAATCCAAAAACGTACAATAATTCTTGGCTCTGGCCACCCTTTTAACTCAAAATGGTGATGAATTGGCGCCATCAAAAAAATCCGGCGCTTACTAATACGATAAACAATAACTTGAATCACTACTGATAATGTTTCAAGCACAAAAATGCCGCCCATAATCATTAATACTAACTCTTGGCGCACAATAACCGCGATTACCCCTAAAGCCGCGCCTAACCCAAGCGCACCAACATCACCCATAAAAATTAGCGCTGGATAGGTATTAAACCATAAAAACCCGAGGCCAGCTCCAATTATTGCACTACAAAACACTGCAATTTCACCAACCCCCGATAAATATGGGATATACAAATACTTTGCAAAAACAATATTCCCAGCCAAATAACCAAAAATACCCAAAGCACCGGCAATCATCACAATTGGCAAAATTGCCAAACCATCTAAGCCATCAGTAAGGTTTACTGCGTTGCTGGTGCCAACTATTACAAAATAAGTAAAAAGGAGATAAAAACCACCGAGACTAATAGCTACATATTTAAAAAATGGGATTAGTAACGTAGTTTCAGCATGACTGGTTGCTGTTGCAAATAAAAATATTGCAGCAGCAATACCAATTAATGACTGCCAAAAATATTTATAACGCGGCTCTAAACCCTTAGAATTTTTTAAAATCAATTTAAAATAATCATCAACAAAACCTACAACCCCAAAGCCGATGGTAACAATAAGTGTTACCCAAATATAGCGATTCTCCAAATCAGCCCAAAGAATCACCGCAAAAAATACCGCAATTAAAATCAACACTCCCCCCATAGTGGGAGTACCTGCCTTGCTAAAATGCGATTTTGGCCCATCTTCACGAATCGACTGGCCAATTTGATAACGGATTAATTTACGAATTACGGTAGGACCAACAAGTAGAGTAATCAAAAGAGCAGTTAATGCCGCCAAAATACAGCGTAAAGTAATATATTGAAAAACATGGAACCCATGAAACTCATGGAAATGATGGGCAAGATATTCTGTAAGATAAAGCAACATTGCTTTTACTCATTTACTCAAAATTAATTTATTAATAACGCTTGTACTACTTTTTCCATTTTTGCGCCACGCGAACCTTTTACTAATACTACTTTATTCGCATCTAAATTTTTTTGCAATGCAGGGATTAGTTCTTCTTGGGTTTTAAATGCAAACCCAGCAGAACCAAAACTATCGCTTACCACTTTTGCAAATTCGCCACAAACATATAATGCATCAATTTGTAGCTCTTTGGCTAACTGGCCGATATATCGATGCCATTTTTCAGCATCTTCACCTAATTCCCGCATCCCACCAAACACAAAAATCTTTTCACCAGGCTGTTCTACCAAAATCTCTAAAGCTGCAGCAACAGCTTTTGGGTTAGCATTGTAAGTATCATCAATAATTTTTGCACCACACAGTCCAGTTTGCAGATTAAGCCGCATTTTTACGGCTATTACATTTTCTAAACCAAACTTGATTGCCTCAGGGTTAATTCCAATAGCATAAGCACAAGCAGCTGCAGTTAATGCATTCATTACATTATGTTTGCCAAGCAATGGCAAAGCAACTTCTACAGTAGTTTCCGGTAATTTTAATTGAAATAATGCTCGCATCGCCGCATCAAAAGTAATATTTGTTGCAGAAATATCGGCTTTGGATTTAAAACCAAAAATAACTTTGGTATGTGTTGCAACAATTTTTTGCCAATAAGAATAATATTCATCATCAGAATTTAATACTGCGGTACCATTCGCGGCTAAACCCGCAAAAATTTCAGCTTTTGCGCGAGCAACACCGGCAACATCACCAAACCCTTCCAAATGGCATGGGGCAGCATTTGTGATTGCAGCCACATGAATCGGCTGGACTAAATTCGCTAAATAAGAAATTTCAGAAAAATGATTCGCCCCAAGCTCAAGAACCGCGAATTTTTGAGAAGGGTTAATATTCCACAATGTTAATGGCACCCCAACAGCATTATTAAAGCTCCGGACATTGACCAATACTTCACCTTGGGTACGTAAAATTGCAGCAAGCAGTTCTTTTGTCGTGGTTTTGCCACAGCTACCTGTCAACGCAAAAAGTGGGTTTTTAAATTGCACGCGTTGCCAAGCTGCCATTTTGCCTAAAGCTAATGTTGCATCTTGAACTTTTATTTGCGGCAGATCATCAATATGGATAAAACGCTCAACAATTGCCCCACTAGCACCATGCGTTTTAGCTTGGCCCAAAAAATCATGGCCATCAAGCGCGTTACCTTTCCTAGCAATATATAAATCATTAGGTTTTATTTCACGCGAATCTGTATTGATTCCAAAAAACTCAACATCAACACCCTTTAATTCAGCATTAAGAATTGTGGCTAACTTTGAAAGCTTCATATTGTTATTAAGGTAAATTTAGTAACTTACACGCAACATCACTATCACTAAAAAGTATCTTTTCGTCACCAATAATTTGATAATTTTCGTGACCCTTGCCAGCAAGGAGAATTACGTCCTCTTTGGCTGCCCCAGTGATTGCCAATTTAATCGCCTGATAACGATCCGGCACTACTTTAACATGCTTTTGGCAGAGCAATCCAGCCATAATATCAGCAATAATTTTATCTGGATCTTCGCTGCGTGGATTATCATTTGTGATGATAACTTGGTCACTATACTGTTCTGCAATTTTTCCCATTAGCGGACGTTTTCCTGTATCACGCTCACCACCACAACCAAACACACACCAGAGTTTGCCGTGGCAATGTTCACGCAACGAACTTAAGGCTGCGGCCAAAGCTTCTGGAGTATGGGCATAATCAACAACAACCAAAGGTTTACCGCCACTACCACCGAATGTTTGCATTCTGCCTGGAACCGTTTTCAGTTGAGATAAGCTAAATAAAATATCCGCAAAGTTAATCTGCATCACCCCAAGTACACCTAATACAGCTAATAAATTACTCAGGTTAAATCTACCAAATAATTTGCTGTGTAATTTTCCACTACCCCAAGGGGTAACAACTTCGGCAGTTATTCCAGATGTTTGCAATTGAATATTTGTAGCACAAATTGTTGGCACATTTAATGCGGCATTTTTAGTGGTATAAGCATAAACTTTAAGTTTTGCGGCTAAATCATGTATTAAACTCAAACCAAAAGCATCATCAGCATTTATCACTGCATTTTGCAATTCTGGTCGTAAAAATAAGCGTTTTTTTGCCTGCCCGTAGTTTTCCATATTACCGTGATAATCCAGATGATCGCGAGTAAGATTAGTAAAAACTGCTGTATGAAAATCAACTCCAACCACCCTATTTTGCATTATGCCTTGTGATGAAACCTCCATTGCAACCGCGCTTGCTCCTGCTTGCAGAAAATCACAGAATTGAAGTTGCAAAGTTATGGGATCAGGTGTGGTGTTTGGGTTTAAATTTAATTTATCTGGGAACCCTAAACCAAGCGTCCCAATTACACCACAGAGCTGTTGATTGGATGAGAGCGCTCTTGCTATAAATTGACTGCAGGATGTTTTTCCATTCGTTCCCGTAATGCCTATTACTTTTAATTTTTTGCTAGGATAGCGATAAAATTTTGCGGCAATTTCACCGATTTTAGTTGGTAAATTTGGGATAACTAAAACTGGAGTTTTGTTTTGATAAAGTTCGGCTTTTAAAACCTCGCCATCACAAGCGATAGCAACTGCTCCATTACTAATTGCCTGATCAATAAATTTTCTGCCATCAAGCTTTGCCCCTTGATACGCAAAAAATAAATCTCCAGACTTTACTTTTCGGCTATCAATCGCAAGACCAGTTACTTCAAAATTAAGATCATCACTCATTCCAAAAAATTCTGGAAATAAGCTTAATAAATTAATTTTTTCGCCGAAAATTTGCATAATAATTTTTTAATTTATTACTATTACTGGTTAGCTGCATCTGGCGGAACTCCTAAAATCCTTAAAGCACCCTCCATAATGCGCGCAAATGCAGGAGCTGCAACTAAACCACCATAATACTGCCCATGTGGGTTTTTGACCACAACAACTACTGCTAGCTCTGGATTACTTACTGGGGCAATACCAGCAAACACCGAAAAATATCGATTGGTATAATAGCCGCCAGGGCCAGCGATCCAAGCGGTTCCAGTTTTCCCAGCAACTGTATACCCTGGAATTGCAGCACGTTTACCAGTGCCTGCAATATCCAAAACTGACTCTAACATGATTAACATCTGTTTTGCCACTTTTGCTGTAAGCGCCTGTTTTCCCGCTGCTGGTTGCTCAGTTTTTAGAAATGTGACTGGCCGCAATACTCCAGCATTAGCGATAACTGAATAAGCTTGTGTCAATTGCAAAGCAGTTACTGAAATTCCGTAACCAAACGCTAATGTTGCAAGCATAAATGGCCGCCATCCAAGATGATCGGGCAAAATACCAGATGCTTCACCTGGAAAACCACTCATTGTAGTTTGCGCAAACCCCACGCTATGTAACAAATTTAATAGACGTTCTGAAGGTAATGATAGAGTCATTTTTGCCACACCAATATTACTGGATTTTTGCAAAACTTGCGTGACATTAATTACTCCATTATTTTTATGTTCATCATCGTAAACTTTATTGCCATTGATAATAAAAATACCAGGATTAGTATTGATAATAGAGGTTGGAAAGTACTTTCCACTATCGAGCGCACTAGCTATGCTAAAAGTTTTCATCGTTGAACCTGGCTCAAATAAATCAGTTACAGCCCGATTCCGAAAAGAATTTGAGCCAACTCCCGCTCGATTATTTGGGTTGAAAGTCGGGACATTTGCCATGGCAATAATTTCACCAGTTTTTACCTGCAAAACCACTACCGAACCACTATCT
This sequence comes from Gammaproteobacteria bacterium, assembly GCA_023480665.1. Classification (GTDB taxonomy): domain Bacteria; phylum Pseudomonadota; class Gammaproteobacteria; order UBA9339; family UBA9339; genus JAMCWR01. The sequence continues at coordinate 4,904 of JAMCWR010000065.1, read as the reverse complement.
GCCTGATGGCTTAAAACAGTATTTTTTAATTCTTGATAAGCTAAATATTGTACGCGGCGATCAATGCTTAAAATTAAATCTCTACCGCGTTGCGGCGGGGTAACTATCCCAAGATTTGCCACAATATTTCCAATGCGATCTTTAACCACACGCATTTTTCCAGGCACGCCGCGCAACCAATCGTTATATGCCAGTTCTAAACCTTCTTGACCGACATCATCAATATTCGTAAATCCAACTACCTGTGCAGTTGCTTCTGCTTCAGGATAGTATCGCCGATATTCGCGATTAGAATAAATTCCGGGGATATGTAACGCTACAATATTTACAGCAATTTCCGGTGGCACACCGCGTTTCAAATAGACAAAATCCCGCTTAGAATGACTTGATACTTTATTTTCCACAGTGCTAATTGGTAAGTTAAGCATTTGTGAAAGCATAATTAATTGTTCAGATGTTGCAGAAACTAATTGTGGATTTGCCCAAATTGCAGCCATTGGAATGCTAATTGCTAAAGGCTCGCCATTTCGATCTTTAATCATGCCACGATGCGCTGGGATATCAACTTCACGGACACTACGCGAACGACTTTCATTAAGTAAAAAATTACGCTTAACTACCCCAAGATATGCAATGCGACTAATCACACCCAAAGCAGCCAAAACCAAAATGGCACTTAAAAAATAATAACGCCACGAATAGGCTAATTTGTCAGGCATACATATTGCCTATGCTTTGATAGTTACAATATCCGCTGAAGGAGGTAGTTGCATATTTAATTGCTGCTCAGCCACTTGTTGCACACGCGCTTGTGCGGACCAGGCACTTTCTTCAAGCAATAATTTGCTACTATCAGATTGTAGGTATTCAGTTTGAGTTTGTAATTGTTGAAAATTAATAAACATGCGGCGATTAAGATCTTTGATATATACTAAGCCTAAGGCAGAAAGCAATACGCAGAGCACAATAGCTAAAACTTTTATTTCCGGCAATTTAAAGATAAATGTTTCCCGTCTTGCTGCGAAATTTCCTTGAGTTGCAACTCTAACTGCCACGTTCATTTTATTTTCTCCATAACCCTTAGCGTTGCGCTGCGCGCCCGCTGATTTTGTTTTAGCTCTTCATTACTTGCACGGATTGCTCGTCCAATCTGTTTAATTCGAATTTGCAATTTTTCGTGCAACACCGGTAAATCATCAGGAAAATCGCCGCCACGCATAGCTTTACGCATAAACTCTTTAACAATTCGATCTTCCAAAGAGTGAAAAGTTATTACCAGCAGTCTTCCACCAACTGCTAGTATCTCTAAACACTGTTCTAAGCAGGCTTTTAACTCTGCCAGCTCATTATTCACAAAAATTCGTAACGCTTGAAAAGTCCGTGTTGCTGGATGTTTAGTTTTTTCCCAGCGAGGGTTAGCATTACTTACAATTTCCGCTAACTTCGCAGTGGTTAAAATTGGCGCAACTTTGCGTGCTGCTACTATCGCCCGCGCAATTCGCCGACTAAACTTTTCTTCGCCATATTCTTTTAACACTGTTGCAATTTCTGCCTCAGGCGCATGGTTAATCCAAGTTGCTGCCGAAAGTTTTTGCGTAGTATCCATACGCATATCAAGCGGACCATCATGGAGAAAACTAAACCCACGCTCGGCAGTATCAAGCTGCGGCGAAGAAACACCTAAATCCAACAAAATCCCATTAATTTTGTTTTTTAAACCTAATTCATCTACCCAATTGAAGAGCTGAGCAAACGTTCCTTTTCTAATAATTATTCTCGCGTCTGCTAGCTCTTCTGCTGCTTTAATCGCTTCTGGATCTTTATCAATTATTAGTATTTTTCCAGATTGATTAAGCCGCTTTATTATTTCTATTGTATGACCACCACGTCCAAAAGTTGCATCTACATAAACTCCTTGCGGGGTAATGGCTAGGTTTTCTATTACCTCCGCAAGTAGCACCGGCTTATGACAACCATATGTGCCCTCCCTAGTTTCATCTAGGGAAGGCTCTCGAGGGCAAAGTCGAGGTCCAAATATTCTTTTTCTCACAATGAAATCGATTGCAATTCGGTTGGTAATTCTGTTTTTTCATTAAGGCCAGTCGCAAGCCAATCATCGCGACCACTACCCCATAATTTTTCTGACCAAATTTCAAATTTTTTGCCTTGGCCAACTAAAATCACTTTTTTATCTAAACAAGCGTATTCACGTAATAATGGTGGTAATAAAATCCGACCATTACCATCAAACTCAACTTCGGTGGCATGGCCAATTAATAATCTTTGTATGCGTCGTGTTAGGCGGTTAAAACTGGGCAAAGCTTCGATTTTTTTCTCGATTTCTTCCCAAACCGGTAATGGATAGAGTAACAAGCATTTTTCTTCAGTATCGATAGTAACTACTAATCTGCCTTGGACTTCATTTTCAAGTTGCACGCGGTAACGCATCGGCATCGCCATCCTTCCTTTGACGTCTAAATTCACTGCATTTATACCGCGGAACATAATCACGATTTTACTCCCACTTTATTCCACTTTTTGCCACTTTGTTCCACTATACGCCAGAAAAACGCCATTTGTCAAGAGAAAGCAAGCAAGGATTTGGGATGCTGCTATGTTGAGTTTTATTGTGTGAAGTAAACATAGAAGTAAACATAAAGGTGGGCACAAATATAGATTATGAACGCGGCTAGCTTGTGGTTGTGATAGCAGAAAATTTGAGTTTGTAGTTGTAATTGAAATTGTGGTTGCGGCTCTATATGAGGAGTTTTATTGAGTTAGCACTTACATGCACAGATTGATCGCAAACCCCACCCGCCCGTTCATCCTATTCTAAATTTTCGTTTAAAATCAAAGGGAAAACATGTAAAAAAATTTATGTTTAAAATCAATGCGTTACAAATCATGCTAATTTTTTTCTTAAGTTTTTATTTATTAATCAATGTGTTAATGCAAAAACTGGATAATCAAGAAAAACCCCTAGCCTTTCCATGAATCACCTTCTAACTTGTTAATTAAATGTTTTCTGACAGTATCAATTGCTTCGTTAAAATCCCAATCACTTCCATCAAGCAACAAAACTGAAATATCCTCTAAAAAATCTTTATGCAATTCTTTTAAATATAAATTTTGCTCAAACATCGCACGACTAACTGTTTGCTTGTCATATTTATTATACCGATTAAAGATTGACACAACTTGTACTGGCTCAATCAAACCTTGTTTTAAAACATGCCATAAATCAAACAAATCTCTTCCCTTGCGGCGTTGATACAAAGCGCGTAGCTTAGAGCCCATTAATTCATTAATATTGTAGGTTAAAATGTTTGCGGCGCCTTTAAACCATTCAGACTGGACATCATAATCTACTGCTTGTAAAGGCAATATATGAGAATGCTCGGTGGTGTTAATTTCAATTTTAAGTTTTACCGATGTTTTATCTATTGCAGTATAACGATAAAATAATTTTACGCTTTTCTCAGTAAACTTACGCTTTGGTTCCCCTAGCCATAAATCTAAAACACTACGTATACAGCTTAAAACACTTCCTATAGGCTCAGATGTTATTTGCACTAAATCGATATCCTCAGAATATCTAGCTGGTGTTTTGACAAAAAGCTTATTTAATGCGGTACCTCCACGAAAGGCTAATGACGATTTTATTTTTGGTTGATCATATAATTCAACCAAGGCGCGACTAATGACAAGATCTTGTTCAATCATCGCTAAAGTTTGCCAAGGAGCTTTGATGCGCCATTGTTCTATAAAACTTTCTGGGATCATATATCACTCTTAATTGTCGTGTTTTCGATGACCTTCCATCGATTATTTTTAAACTGGTTAACAACTGGCAATTCTGATGCTAATGGAATGTAATTCATAGACCGTTTTTTCAAAAAACCATATAATAAATTTACTATGCGATCGCGTTTTTCTATTTCTATTGGATCAATATGCTCTAAGATATAACCTAACCGCTGTATCCAAGCATTTTCTTTTCTTCCCTGTATAAGTTTCAATATTTTTTCAGGGGTAATATTTTCTAGTAGCTCGCTTAACACAGTAGCAACATGATTTAGCCCGCCTGCTTTATGTAGATATAACAGTAAATCCATTGCGGTAAGCTCAGGTGAAGAAATATTTAAATAACCAGTTTTAACTATAATTTTTTGAATTGGGATATTGGCAAATGATTTTTTGTAGATAAATTCGATTCTTATTTTTCCGCAGGTTAGTGGCTTCAATTGTTTCTCAGTCATTACCTGAAAAACTTGTGGTCTTTGATGTGTTGCCCCATGGCATAAGGCTGCTGAAAGCAAACAAACGTAGTAATTAATATTCCAATGTTTCATGAGAATTGGGATAAGTTCATCGGCCGGTAAGCACCCTACATTTTGATACTCGGGAGAAATAATTACATAAAGATTTTTTGCTGGGCTAATTATTTCGCCTTTTTTTCTGAGTTTATACATGCCGCAATTGAAAGCATTTTTGGATATCCCAAGCTGAAGAAGAGCATCACTCGCTGTAAAAGAGTGGTAGCCATTTGCACGAACAGATCTAATGTATTCTTTAAAGTTTTTCATATTATCAGAAAGTCTAATTTAGACATTATAGTAATATAATAAAACATATTATTAACGCAATCAAGATGCTTGTATATAGTAAGAGTCAACTAGCTATACAAATTTATTTTTTAATTTTTCGTTTAAAATCAACGACAAAACATGTAAAAAATTTTCCTTTTAAAATCAATGCGTTATATTTTCAAGAAATTGGCAAATTCTAATCTGAAGTGCGACAGTCTCGATGGTTATGTAAAATAACCACTTGAATGTATTAAATAGGGAGACTGCCGCATGGGGTATTATAAGCAATTAAACCACAAAGATCGATGTCGTTTA
>JAMCWR010000060.1 GCA_023480665.1 Gammaproteobacteria bacterium | reverse complement strand
TAAACGACATCGATCTTTGTGGTTTAATTGCTTATAATACCCCATGCGGCAGTCTCCCTATTTAATACATTCAAGTGGTTATTTTACATAACCATCGAGACTGTCGCACTTCAGATTAGAATTTGCCAAAAATTTTTGTTATAACTATTTGATTAATAATATAATTTTAAAAATACTCATTAATTAAAACTTTGTTGAATAATTAATGGTAGGCTCTAGTCAGTAAAAATGTAGGTTGGGTTAAGCTCGAGCTTTGCTCGAGCGAACCCAACATATTGAAAAAATAATTTTTTTATTTTGTTGGGTCCGCGCAAAAAACGCGCTTGACCCAACCTACGCGCTACGCGCGAAGTTAGCCCTGTTTAATTTCTAGGTGAAGTAAGGTAAAGTAATTTTATGTATCAAGAATGGCTGAAACCAAAGTCTTTTCCAAAACTTGCCAAAAATCAAATTCATATTTGGAAAATTAAATTTTCTGAGTTGCTACCGCAAATTTCTTGCTATTGGCAAAATTTAACTTTTTCCGAAAAAGAACGTGCCAATAAATTTAAGGTTGAGCATGCACGCAATGCTTTTGTGATTTCTCATGGCGTGTTACGAAAGCTGTTGGTTGGTTATTTAGGCGGCAACCCCACAGATTTTTCATTCCAGCAAAATGAGTATGGTAAACCTAGCATCGAAAACAATCTCTTAAATTTACGCTTCAATTTATCGCATTCGCGCGACTTAGCGTTATTTGCCTTTGCTCTTAATTATGAAGTTGGCGTTGATGTGGAATGTGCCCGAGAAAAAATTGAAGTTGATGAAATTGCCGCGAAGTTTTTTGCAAAAGCTGAAGTGCATGATTTGTTTTTGTTGCCGCCAAATGAACGTCAAATCGCTTTTTATAATTGTTGGACGCGCAAAGAGGCGTTCATCAAAGCCATTGGCAAAGGTATATTTTTTCCGCTCGAAAAATTTTCAGTTGCAGTAGATACAAAAAAACAGGGGAGAGCAAAGCTTACAATTATGGATGAAAGTTATGCGTCAAAACCTTGGGTGCTTTATGCGCTTGACCCAGCGCCAGAATACTACGGCGCTTTAGTGGTTAATTGCGAAAAAATTACTTTAATGAGATTTTGCTAATTAAATTGACAATCTGCGGGTTTTTATTCAAAATTACTGGCTTAATTTTTGTTGGAGGGGTTCCCGAGCGGCCAAAGGGAGCAGACTGTAAATCTGCCGGCTCTGCCTTCGAAGGTTCGAATCCTTCCCCCTCCATTTTGCATCTAGCCCACATAGCTTAGTCGGCAGAGCACTTCCTTGGTAAGGAAGAGGTCACTGGTTCGATTCCAGTTGTGGGCTCCATTTTGCATTTCGCATTAATTTTTATTTTATTTAATATTTTATTTAACCATTTAACCCTTGGAGGATATATGGCCGAAAAAGAAAAGTTTGAACGTACGAAACCACATATTAATATTGGTACGATCGGACACGTAGATCATGGTAAAACCACGCTAACTGCAGCTATTGCCACGGTTCTCTCTAAGAAATTCGGTGGAGAGGCCAAATCATTTGCTGATATTGATAATGCCCCAGAAGAAAAAGCACGTGGTATCACTATTGCTACTTCTCATATTGAATATCAAACTGCAAAGTATCACGTAGCACATATCGACTGCCCAGGACACGCAGACTATGTCAAAAACATGATCACCGGCGCAGCTCAGATGGATGGAGCTATCTTAGTCGTCTCAGCAGCAGATGGTCCAATGCCTCAAACCAGAGAACATATTCTCTTAGCCTATCAAGTCGGAGTACCAAAAATAGTAGTTTATCTCAACAAAGCTGATATGGTTGATGATAAAGAACTACTCCAACTCGTAGAGATGGAAGTAAGAGATCTATTAAAACAATACAACTTCCCAGGAGATGAAACTCCAATCGTCATCGGTTCAGCTCTAAAAGCTCTCGAAGGCGACAAAGGTGAACTTGGTGAACAATCAATCCTAAAGCTTGCCGAAGTCATAGATTCTTATTTCACTATTCCAGAACGTCCAAAAGACAAGCCATTCTTAATGCCAGTTGAAGATGTATTTTCTATCTCTGGCCGTGGCACCGTAGTAACCGGAAGAGTAGAACGTGGTATAGTCAAAGTTGGTGAAGAAGTCGAAATCATCGGTATCAAACCAACCATAAAGACCACAGTTACCGGCGTTGAAATGTTCCGTAAACTCCTCGATCAAGGAGAAGCCGGAGATAACATTGGCGTCCTCCTCCGTGGTACCAAAAAAGAAGAAGTTGAACGTGGTCAAGTAATCGCCCACCCAGGCACAATTACTCCCCACACCAAATTCGAAGCTGAAGTCTACGTTCTTTCCAAAGAAGAAGGTGGCAGACATACCCCATTCTTCAAAGGTTATCGTCCACAGTTCTATTTCAGAACCACAGACGTAACAGGTTCAATCGAATTACCACCAAATGTTGAAATGTGTATGCCAGGCGATAACATCAAAATGAATGTTAACCTCATAGTTCCAATTGCCATGGAAGAAGGCGTCCGCTTCGCTATCCGCGAAGGTGGCAGAACAGTAGGTGCAGGTGTGGTGGTGAAGATTATTGAGTAA
>JAMCWR010000022.1 GCA_023480665.1 Gammaproteobacteria bacterium | reverse complement strand
ACATCTAATTCGCTCTTACCTTGAATCTCTGCTAAAAATTTATTTGCTCGATCAATTCCAGCCTGGCCTGGGACCTCACTTTTAAATAATCCCAAACTTTTTTTGGTAAATTTCCCTTGCTGATATAAATCATGTGTTATTTGGTCGGTATCATAGCTAGCAATATCTTTGGTTTTGCCAGCCTTGATATATGCATTTACAGCTGAAGTGATCATACTTGATATAGTGTCTAATTGTTTGAATTTTAGTTTAGCCATAGTTTCCTCCTAATTAATTCCATATTAACATTATGCTATATCAGCAACGATAAAACAAATGCCAACTTGGTATTTGCAGTAACGTGGTTTTTTTATTAAAATTAGCTTATCTAGAAGCTGCAGAGTTGGGGAGGTTAATATGGCAGGAAAGCGCAAAGTAAGTGGTGAGACAGCCAAAAAAGTAAAAGAGAAAAAACCAGAAAAAGCTGATAAAAAGCCGGATAACAAAGTTGAAGACTTTTGCCTATGAAAAAACTTATCAAGATTCTTTTAGTTTTCTTTGCGTGTTTTATCGTGTCTGTATATGCAGCAGATAAAACTATAACTCCTAAAATAGATATTTTAAATGCGCTTTGGCTTAAAACCACGGATAAGCTTCCTCTTGCGGTTAAGATTACTTCGCCAGCTTTACTTGGTAAGCGAGTAGAATATTTATTAGATACACTGCTTAAGCATAATATTTTATTTGTAGAGAAGTACTCTGAGCGTTATGCTCTCTTTAAAAGCATGGCAGCGAAGGGATTAACTACCAAACAAGCATATAATATGTTTGATCTCATGGGGCAAGATTATTTTAATGGTTTTGCTACTATGAATAATGTAGCAGAGCTTAAGTTTCCTGAAGATCATGGCGCACATTTAAATTACCAAGTTGGCTGGTATTTTTTCGCTGGTAATTTTACTGATAAAAAAGGTATCCAGTATGGTGTCTTATGTCTCTTATTTCGTCGAGCTCTTTTCCCGCCTTATATTGCGAAACAGCTTGGCCTAACTGATCTAGAAAACCAAATAGTAGATGTGCAGTTTGGGGTTACTCTAGGAGATAAGAAAATTCATGTTCAAGGGCACGATGCTGTTATCGATGGAACTTCTGGTTTAATAAAATATCAGACTTCACCTTTTCTTGTTGCGGTTGGAAATGACAAATTCCAAAGTTTAAATAAAGCTACTTTTTTGCCTCTTGCAATTAAATTTAAGGACGCAGAAATTCCATTAAGTGTTGATTTAGTTTTAACCGGAAGTAAACCAATACTATTGCAGGGCGATAATGGCAAGGCGCCTTCTATATATGGTTTAGGATCCTGGTATTATTCAATTCCTGATATTAAAGCTCATGGCACTATTTCTTATCAAGGAGTGAGCCGAGAAGTTTCAGGAAAAATGTGGATGGATAATCAGTGGATGGCTGGCATTATTCCGCCTGGTTATGCTGATAAAGTTTGGATTAGAGCTTTAGCTAATATTGTTTATAGCTTAAAGGGTAAAGCGCCTGAAGGTTGGGCTTGGGACTGGACCGAAGTGCAATTTGATGATGATACTGAAGTAACTTTTTCTGCTATGCATTCAACGCATAGTGAAGATTTGCACAATATTGGAGCAAAGCCGCCAGGTAGAGTTACGCGAACAATTGCTGGAGGAAAATATAATCCCAAAAATGGAAAAGCAGAAGATATTACAGGTGAAGTAACTCTTACGGATTGGGTAAAAAGCCCTGTTTCTGGTGCTTGGTATCCTTGCGGTTGGGAGGTGTCGATTCCAGATAAAGGTTTGCATTTCAAAATGACTCCGTTGATAAAAAATCAATTTATGTATTTTGGTAATGCTGCTGAATATAAAGAAGGCGCAGTTTTAGTTACCGGAACTAAAAAAGGTCTTCCAGTTCATGGCGTAGGGTTCGGCGAATCAGTGGGGTATTCGGGGCAAGCTTATTATTTAGGAACGAAAACCAATCTTTTAGGCGTTGAAAATAGTGCGAAGAATCGTGATTTATTTGCAAATCATCCTCCAAGTTTTTGGCTATTAGTGCAAAGCGTGCTGTTTTTTGCGTTACCATTGCTGCTGCTTATCGGCGTAATTGTCTATTTAATTAGAATGTGGCGACGCTAGTACAATGTTTAATTAATTTTGCCTCGATATTCATGTAGGGGCAAAATTAATTAAACACTGTACTAGGTAAGAACGGAATTTATTTCGCAGTCGGAAAACCAGGATTAATTTGGCGTTGATCGTTTATGGCGGTAGAGAGCGAGTTGCCGCTAGTTTTGCCAACTTGTAATCCACTGGTTTGATTACTAACAGCTTGTGCCCCAGCTTTTGCCTTTTCAAGTGTTTGCGTAGTTGTGTTACCTGTGATGGGTATTTGGGCGTCAATTCTGGTTTTATCTAAAAGTTGGGTTACATTGCTAGTTGTAACCGCATAAGCACCAGTTAGAATCACGCAAATCATAGTACCAAAGATGATTTTTTTCATGGTAAAATCTCTTTTTAAAAGACCTAATAGTTTAGCACATCTTAACCCATGCCTCAAATGATGTTTAACACGTAGAGTGGTTGTTATCTAACTAAGTTTGTGGTAGTTTGGCGTCAAATTTTTCAAGAGGAGTTGTCTATGCGATTAGGTACTATTGCAATTCATGGAGCACACCCAGAAAGTCATAAAGTTCCGGGTTCACCGGTAGTTTTCCCAATTTATCAAACCAGTAATTTCTATCTTGGCGAGCACGAATACGAGAGTATTTTGCACGAAAAAGCCCACGAGATTAATATGTATACAAGGTTAGGGAATCCAACTTGCCGTAATGCTGCAGAAAAATTTGCTGCGCTGCATGGTGCAGAGAGTGCAGAACTTTTTGCAAGTGGTATGGGTGCAGTCGCTGCAACCTTACTTACCTTCCTCTCTGCTGGTGATTCTATAGTAACTTCTTTAGATAATTATGGCGGTACAGTAACGCTATTAAATAGTGAGCTCGTACGTTTGGGGATCGAAGTAATTAATGTCGAGCCAAACAATTTGCAGCAGATTCGCCAGGCAATCAAACCGAACACTAAAGTACTATTTTTCGAAACGATTACTAATCCGTTGCTGAAAATCCCTAATATTCCGGAAATTGTTAAAATTGGAAAAAATTGTGGGTTAAAAGTTATTATTGATAATACTTTTGCAACAGCATGTAACTTTAGACCTTTACAACATGGTGCTGATTTAGTTTTAGAGTCAAGTACTAAATATTTAGGTGGACATTCTGATTGTGTGGGTGGTTTTGTTGCGGGCAGTAAGGAGCTAATGCAGAAAGTTTGGCATACTGCGGTTTATTTTGGGGTTAGTGCAGATCCATTTGCCGCTTTTTTAGTAGAGCGTGGGATGAAAACTTTGCCTTTACGGATTGAGCGTCACAATCAAAATGCTATGCTCCTCGCAAATTTTTTAGCAGAGCATAAAGCAATATCTAAATTAATTTTTCCAGGACTTGCAACACATGCTGATCACACAGTAGCAAAACAATTGTTGCAAGGATTCGGCGGTATGATTTCATTTGTCGTTAAAGGTGGGAATGCTGCTGGTTTGAAACTAATTGAAAAGTTGCGGTTTCCCGTCGAAGCAACTTCTTTAGGTGGAGTAGAGTCATTAATAGAAATGCCATTTAACACTTCGCATGCTGTGCTTACACAAGAACAGCAAGAAAAAGTTGGCATAGTTCCAGGGTTTGTACGCCTTTCGGTAGGGATTGAAGATATTGATGATTTGCTTAATGATTTCAAGCAGGCTTTAGCGCTACTAAAATAAAAAAATTATTTATGAATTAGCGAATCAGTAACGTATTAGGTTTTATATATTAAATGGAGAATTAACAGTGCAGAAAAAAATTCGCAAAGCTGTATTTCCAGTGGCTGGTCTTGGCACCAGATTTTTGCCAGCGACTAAGGCTAATCCAAAAGAAATGTTGCCTATCGTAGACAAACCATTGATTCAGTATGCTGCTGAAGAAGCTGTAGCTGCTGGTATTACACAGTTAATTTTTGTCACCAACTTAAGCAAGCGTGCTATAGAAGATCATTTTGATTCTAATTATGAGCTTGAAGCTAAACTAGTTGAAAGTGGTAAGCATGAATTGTTGAGTATGTTGCGCAATATGTTGCCCCCAAATGTTTCTTGTGTCTATATTCGGCAACATGTTCCGTTAGGGCTTGGACATGCTGTATTGTGTGCTAAAGATGTTGTTGGCGATGAACCTTTTGCTGTGCTTTTGGCGGATGATTTAATCGATGGTGGTAATAAAAGTGTATTAGCGCAGATGATTGATGTGTATAACAAAGTTGATAGTAGTGTTTTAGCAGTGAAAAAAATCGATGCCAATGAAACTGAAAAGTATGGTATCGTTGGTCTGGTCAAACCAGAATTGGTTATTAACGAATTTACTAAAATTACTACTATCATAGAAAAACCAAAACCAAAAGATGCTCCATCACACTATGCTTCAATCGGACGTTATATTTTAACCCCCAGAGTATTTGATTTCTTAGGAAATACTAGTAAAGGCGCAATCGGAGAAATTCAATTAACTGACGGAATCGATAAGCTTCTTACTGAACAAAGTGTTTATGGATACGCTTTTTCTGGCGATCATTTTGATTGCGGTAGTAAGCTTGGATATTTAGAAGCAACAATCGCTTATGGGCGTAAACATCCTGAAGTTGGTGCGCGTTTTGAAAAATATTTAACTGCGTTTTGTAAGCAATATGCAATTTAGCAACAAAGTTATTATTATTACTGGTGGTGCGGAAGGAATAGGGGCTGCAACAGCTAAGTTTTTTGCACAAAAAGGCGCAAAGGTTTTTGTGCTTGATATTAAACCATGCGTATCACGTAAAAACATAACCTATTTTTCATGTGATGTGAGTGATTACGCACAAATTAAATCCGCCGTTAATTCCATCATCAAAGCCAAGCAAAAAATTGATTATGTGTTTGCAAATGCTGGAGCGCATGTTATTGCTAATGTTGAAGAGACTAGCTTAAAAGATTTGGATCATATTATTAATGTGAATATAAAAGGTGCATATTACCTTTTGCAATGTGTGTTGCCAAAGATGCGTAAACAAAAATACGGAAGTATTGTTTTAATGGGATCGGATCAGGCAATAATAGGCAAACATAATACCTCGGTTTATGGTGCAACTAAAGCTGCCATTGTCCAATTGACCAAGAGTACAGCACTTGATTACGCAAAATACAATATCCGCGTTAATTGTGTTTGTCCTGGTACAATTGATACGCCTTTGACTCTTCGTGCGATAAAAAGCTTAGCCGAGCGCACTGGAGTAAATATTAAAGAGTTTTATAAGGATTGTGCAAAAACTATTCCGTTACAGAGGATAGGGCGACCTGAAGAGGTTGCTTCTGTTGTTGCATTTTTGTGTTCTCCCGCGGCATCTTTCGTTACTGGCGCTGTGCTAAGTGTAGATGGTGGCTATACTGCTGCGTAAAAGCGTATTTGTAGGGGCGGGTTTGTGTTGGGAGTACCACGGTTTGACAGAATCTAGATACGCAAAGTTCACCGCAGTTTATTAAATACTGCAGAAACCCGCCCGCGAATTGCCACAAATCTATCGGGCGGGTTTCAGATGACATTCATAAAATCGCGGCCACTTTTCCGAATCTAGATTCTATTTAATCGCAGTATTTCCAACACAAACCCGCCCCTACAATACATATGTAGAAAATTTATGTATATGGAAATAACTAATTATGCAACAACCCCATTAATAATTAAGAATGTTTGTGATGATAAAATGCTCGAATTTAAAAAATAATATGCTATTATCTACTTTCTTCTGAACCGGAGAGGTGGCCGAGAGGGCGAGCCGGGGTTTTCATGAAACATGTTTCATGCCGGCGAGCGCCAAAACATGGATGTTTTGGCCGGAAACAGATCGCCATGGAAGGTTGATGGCTGTCAAATATTAGAACTTAGATTTAGATAAACCGGAGAGGTGGCCGAGAGGCCGAAGGCGCTCCCCTGCTAAGGGAGTATGGGCCAAAAGCCCATCGTGGGTTCAAATCCCACCCTCTCCGCCATGTATTAACTTGAATGCGACCGGTTTTTTAATGCTATAAACAAATTGTTATAGTTGTTGCTTGGGTTCCACACATAATAACCTTCCACTCTGCTATCATCAACTGCTTGCAACTGACGCAAAATATATTCCACTCGTGCAGGATTTGAAAGTGGGTAACGGTAATTATAAGTTTCTATGAATGGGTAGACATTAAAAGGAATATTTCCGAGAAATTGGTGGCGCAAAGCAGTTAAAGAAGAAAAGACTGCTTCATATGGCTCCTTCGCATATTTTAGATATGGCTCATAATGTGATGGATAAACCATCGGGCAAACTGCATCTACGCTATCAGCAAACAGAGTTAAACTTTGTCCGATATAAATAGAATCACCAAAACTTGATACGCCAAAAACATCAATTTCTAAAGGAATACCCTGTGGTTTCAGTTTGTTTTTAAACCATTTGATTACGTTATAAATGTTTTGTGCATTACGCGGAGAAGGGCGCTGGGTTGTGTCGTAACGAATATAGTCGAGTTGAATTTCTGAAGCACCAAGCGCGATAGCTCTTTGGACTAGTCGGTATTTTTTTTCCCAATATGCATGTGATAATACTTGCGCATCGGTTCCGCCATTAGGGAAAACCACAATTCGCGCAACATATTTTATACCATTTTGCAAAACTAATTTTATGTTTTGCTGATATCTTTGTCCGCCATATTGATAATCAATAATGAAAGTATTTATGCCAACTGCTTTACCTCTAGTGATGAGGCTTTGTAAGTAATCAGCATTATTCATTGTGCCTTCATTAATGTAGATTCCTTGTCTACTTTCTTGTAATGCAAATGCAAGTGGAAACCATAATAGACACAAAATTGGCAATAAGATTTTTTTCACGTTATAATTCCATTTAAGGTTTTGGATACTATAACAGAATTTTTAATATCATAAAACATCTTAATCTATAGGAGGCAATATGCGAAAAATGCTCTTATTGTTATCAGTGCTGTTGTTGTGTTCAGTGTCGGTTTATGCGGTATTACCCCCCAAATATTTATCTGTGCCAAATTTCCAGTCATGTTTCGCAACTAAAAATATGGGCAGCTGGACAGCTTGGTGTATGCCAGCAACTAAACCTGAGGGGTGTCCTGATGCATCTTGGCAAGCGCTTAATAGTTTAACTGGTCGAGACCGTATGCAAAGTTGTGATTAAGAACAAGGAGGTGTGTATGTTAGCTAAAATTTTTCGCTTCAGTATTTTTTTGCTTATTGCAATGTGTTGGTTATTTTCTCAAGTAACTTATGCGGCAACATCTTCACAAAAAAAACTTATTGCGTTAACTTTTGATGATGGTCCAAGTATTCCATATACAGAACAAGTGTTAGCTTTACTTGAAGCACATCATGCCAAAGCAACATTTTTTGTAATGGGTGGCAATGTAAAATTACATCCTGAAATATTAAAAAAAGTATTTGCTGCAGGTAATGTTATTGGTAATCATACTTACACTCATCCCTTAATTACTAAAATTAGTGACAGCGCTTTAGAAAAGGAATTAACAAAAACTAACGAAATCATTTTTAAAACTATTCATGTTTATCCAGTTTTGTTTCGTCCGCCATATGGCATGTCTTCATCTCGTACTAATGAAGTTTTGAAAAAACTCGGACTGAAAAAAATTACTTGGGATTATATGGTTGATGATTATGATTATAAGAAAACCACCTCGGAAATTATAGCGCGAAGTGTGTTACAGCATGCACGCCCAGGTGCAATAATTACGATGCATGATGGTGGAACTAATCGAGCAAAAACAGTTGCAGCACTCGCAACAATAATTCCAACTTTACAACAACAAGGTTATGAGTTAGTGACTGTTGCAGATTTGTTGCATATATCGCCGTATCAAAATAAAAATTAAATCACTTAAAATTAAAAACACACAAACCTAGCATCCTAGATTTTTTTTTGTTACTATATGCATGTTTTTTGATATTAACTTAAAGGAGTGATATTTATGGCAACCAAGAAGCCCGTAAAAAAAGTTGTTAAAAAAACTAAAAAAGTAGTTGCAAAAAAGAAAGTAGTAAAAAAAGTGGCAAAGAAAAAGCCAGTAAAAAAAGTCGTAAAAAAAGCTACTAAAAAAGCTGTAAAAAAAGTTGCAAAAAAGTGGTAAGTTTTTATTTTGTAGTTTAAGTAAACTGGCGTGAGTTATCTTCACGCCAGTTTTATGTTAAGGCATTCTGTTTTTGCTGCACGATTTTTAAACATGCGCCCGTAGCTCAGTTGGGCGAGACGGGGTTTTCGGAAAACGAAGTTTTCCGCCGTCGAGCGCCAAAACAGGAAGTTTTGGCCGGGATACAGAGCACCATGGAAGGTTGATGGCTTTCTGTTTTTGCTGCACACTACGTTAATACGCGCCCGTAGCTCAGTTGGATAGAGTATCTGGCTACGAACCAGAGGGTCGGCGGTTCGAATCCGTCCGGGCGCGCCAAATACAATAATGAATTCCAACCTAAAAAAACTTCTAAAACTATTATCTGATGGCGAATTTCATTCTGGTTCTGCTTTAGGAAAAGAATTGCAATTAACTCGCAGTGCCATTTGGAAACTTATCAAGCAAGTTAAAAATCTTGATATTGAAGTTGTAGCTAAAACAAATCAAGGCTATAAAATTGCGCAAAAAATAGAGTTTTTGAATAAAACTAAGATTGCACATTATCTACCGAATAAATATCGAAAGTATTTATCCGAGCTCGCTATTTTCGATGAGTTACCATCTACTAATTCTTATTTGACAGAGTCTGTAAAAACCAATATCAAGCCACAAATTTGTTTTGCTGAAATGCAAACATCAGGTAAAGGAAGACTAGGACGAAAGTGGATTTCTCCATTTGCAAGAAACATTTATTTATCTGTTCTTTGGCAATTTGATAAAAAAATTGAAGAGTTAAGCGGCTTAAGTATAGCAGTAGCAGTTGCTGTTGCTAAGGCTTTAGAACTTTATGGTATTAAGCATGATATAGGACTAAAGTGGCCAAATGATATTTTATGGCAAAAGCGCAAATTGGCTGGAATTTTAATTGAGATTTCAGGAGAGACGCATCACTTATATAATGCTGTGATAGGCATTGGATTGAACATTGCTATGCCAAAAGATGCGGCAAAAAAAATTGATCAACCATGGGCTGATATTGCGGAAATTACTCAAGCTGTTCCAGAGCGCAATAAACTAGTAGGGGTATTATTAGATCAATTGTTTACTACTCTTGATATTTATCAACAACAAGGTATCACGCCATTTCTTGCGCCATGGCGTAAATTGGATGTTTCTTTGAATAAAAAAATTACGGTTATAACGCCGATGCAGAAAAAAATTGTAGGTATTGGTAAAGGCATTGATACTTCGGGGCAATTGGTCATAGAAGATCAATCAAATGGTAAATTATTTAAATTTGTTTCGGGCGAAGTATCGCTGCGTTGATAAACAGAGTAGGTTGGGTTAGTTGTAGGGGCGGGGTTGTGTGTGAAGTATGTAAATTTAATAGAATCTAAATCCCTAAAATTTATCGCGGTTTATTAAACACTGCAGAAACCCGCCCACTAGATTTGTGTCACTACGCGTGAAGGTTTCTGCGACCTCGATAATATCGCAAATTTTAATATTTTTAGTTCCGATTTCCACCGCAGTTGTCGATGACAAACCTTCCCCTACATTTATACCAAGCCAAAATCTGATGTAAAGGAAATTTATCTCTGATAAGGAATTACCGCTAATAAAGGGATTTTAGCGCGGTTTTTTATCGTGTGAATATTTTCCATTACGTATGGCATATTGACATCGAGTATATTTGCAATCCACCCATGTAGTTTTACTCCATAATCTTTAATGCACTTTAAAGTTAACAGAGCATGATTAATACAACCTAATCTTATTCCAACTACCAATACGATAGGGTAATTAAAGGCTTGAGCAAGGTCTGCCATCGTTTCAGATTTATTTAGAGGTGTTAGCCATCCACCAGCTCCTTCAATAATTATATAATCTGCTGGTGTAGAAAGTGTTGGTCTTGAGGTAAATAAAATTTTTTTTATGGTTAGCTTAATACCACTATTTATAGCGGCAATATGTGGTGCAATTGGTTCTTGAAAAACATATGGGTTAATTTTCTCATAGGATAGTTTTTCGGTTGAGTATTTTTTTAAAATGCAAGCATCATGGTTACGCAGTCCCCATTTAGTATTGTAACCGCCGCTCGCAACTGGTTTTAAACCGATAGTTTTATAACCAGATTTTGCTAAAGCAATTAATAATGTTTTCGCAACAAAAGTTTTTCCAACGCTAGTGTCTGTTCCCGTAATAAAAAAACCTTTTGCTATTTTGGGCATGGAACTTTACCTGCAGTAATGTAATAAATTTGATAAGTTAATGGCAATCCTTTGCTGCAGCGATATTGTTCATAATTATTTATGAACTGTTTGAAGCTGTTTTTGCCTAATAAACCGCGCTTACGGTTGTCGTGTAAATTATGCACGCCTGAAAGTTTTAATTCTTGTAATAGAGTATGGCAAGTTGGAAAAAATCTGGTGTGAAGCTTACGGATAAACTGGTAGCAATGAAACTCATTTGCCAATAATAAATTTTTTAGCGTTTTTTGACTGATAAAATTGTGTACATGTGGATATTGATCTATTGCTTCCCAACTGTTTTTTAGCTCGTATAGCGAGTTCGCGCCGACAATGGAAAAAATTAATTTGCCGTTTGGTTTTAAAGCGCGTTGTAACTTTGGCAAGAGATTTGCTAAATTCACCCACTGCAGCATTAAATTAGAAAAGACTAAATCTATATTTTCAAAGTTAAATAAATAATGCTCAATATCTTCGCAAATAAAAGACAAATCTACTGCAGCATAATTGGCTTTAGCAATTTTAATCATATTGCTTGCAATATCAATACCAATGGTTTTTGCTTGGTTAAAATGTTGCGCTAAGCTATAGGTTAAATTGCCTGTGCCGCAGCCTAAATCATAAATTATCTTTGCTGAATGATCGCTCGTTTGAGCCAATTTTAATAATTGGCTGCCAACCTCAGCTTGTAATTTTGCTGCTTCTTCATAACTGGCAGCTCCTTTATTGAAGGATTTTATTATGTCAGATTTTCGCATAAATTAATTGTGCAAGGTTTTGTAATAGTATATCGAGGTGTTTAATAGTGTGATTAGCTGATAATGAGATACGTAAGCGCGAACTATTTTTTGCTACTGTTGGAGGTCTAATTAACCCTACCATTATTCCAGCTTGTTGTAAGTTAGTAGCAAGTTTTTTTGCTTGTAAAACATCACCTACAGTCAAAGTTTGGATTGGAGTATTAGAAGGAGCTAAATTCAGGCTGAATTGCTTGGCTTTAGTTTGTAAATAGTTTATTAACAATGCAAGTTGTTTCCGACGCCATGGCTCTTGTTGGATTATTTTTAAGCTAGTCCGAGTTGCTTCTGCAAGCAATTGTGGCAAAGCCGTGGTGTAAATATAAGTGCGGCAAAATTGTAACAGATATTCGATTATTGATTTTGATGCTGCTACAAAAGCCCCGTAGGTTCCAAACGCTTTGCCAAAGGTACCAATTAGAATAGGTACCTGTTTTGATGAAATGCCTAATAATTCTAATGTTCCCTTGCCATTTTTACCTAGAACTCCTATACCATGCGCATCATCAAGCATTAGCCAAGCATTATGCTCAGTTGCAATTTTTGCTAATTCTGCAACTGGTGCTATCTCACCACTCATGCTAAAAACTCCATCACTGCAGATTAACTTATTCTGCGCTTTGGTTTGGCGAATGCGTTTAGTTAAATCCGAAGTGTTTTGATGCTGATAGCGTTCAAAGTGTGCATTACTAAAACGTGCGCCATCGATTAATGAAGCATGATTATCGTGATCAAGCAAAATGAGAGTATTTTTATCGCACAAAGTTGTTAATACTCCAAGATTTGCCATATAACCATTAGCAAATAGCAATACGCGTTCGTAGCCCAAAAATTCTGCTAACTCTTCTGCTAAAGCGTGATGAGCAATGCCGTGGCCGCCTAATAGTTGTGATCCGCCACTGCCGATACCAAATTGATCTATTGCTGTTTTACATGTTTGTTTCAGCAAAGGATGGTTTGCTAAACCTAAATAATCATTACTGGTGAAGGATAGGTAATGCTTGTTATTATAGATTACTTCCACATCTTGCGGACTTGCTAATATATTTCGCGTACGCAACAGATTATTTTTTTCTAGGTTTTCTAATTCAAATTGCAAACGTTGTTCCATGGTTACGTTGTAAGTCCTAGACGTTGTAAAAGTGACAAATCATTTTCAAGTGGTGGGTTTTTAGCTGTTAGTAATTTTTCTCCACAAAATATCGAATTTGCTCCCGCACAAAAACATAACGCCTGTAATTCATCGCTCATTAGATTTCTTCCTGCTGCTAATCTAATCATGCTTTTTGGCATTAAAATTCGTGCCACAGCGATAATTCGTACAAACTCAAATGGGTCGATTGGAGCTGATGCAGCAAGTTTGGTACCTTTTATTGGTATGAAATAATTGATTGGTATACTTTGCGGATGCTGAGGGAAATTAGCAAGCTCGTGCAGTAGGGCAGCTCGGTCTTCTTTACTTTCTCCCATGCCAAGAATGCCGCCGCAACAGATGTTAATTTTTGCCGCACGCAGTAATTCTAAAGTAGTTAACCTATCTTGATATTTATGTGTAGTAACAATTGTTGCATAGTATTCAGGTGAGGTATTAATGTTGTGGTTATAATAATCAAGCCCAGCGTTTTTTAATGCGATAACTTGCTCGTTATTAAGTTCACCAAGCGTCACGCATGTTTCTAAACCGAGATTTTTTACTGCCGATATTATTTTTAGAATCTGTGCAAAATCTTGAGCAAGTGGTGAACGTCCTGCGGCTCCCATGCAGAAGCGCTTAATGCCACGTGCTTTTGCTTGAGTTGCAGCTTGCACAACTGTTTCAAGACTCTGCAACTTATGTGGTTTGACAGCAGTTTTAAAATGTCTGCTTTGAGCGCAATAAGCACAGTCTTCAGAACAATTCCCAGATTTAATATTAAATAATCCGCTAACTTGAATTTTATTATGGGGGAAATTTTCATGTAGAGTGTTAATTGCTTGCTGTAACAAGTTAACAAAGGGGAGAGTAGTAAGCTCTCTTATTTCTTTTTTGGTCCAGTTATGGCGTATTGTTGTGTTTAACATAATGCATAAAATTTTTATATATTATTTATTTATATTGTAGGGGCGGGTTTGTGTTGGAAGTACGAAGGTTTAATAGAATCTAGATTCGTATAATTAATTTCGGTTTATTTAATGCTGCAGAAACCCGCCCGTTTAAATTTGTGCCACTACGCGGGCGGGTTTCAGATGGCATTCATAAAATTGCAGCAGTCTTTCCAAATCTAGATTCTATTTAATCGCAGTATTTCCAACACAAACCCGTCCCCTACATTCAGATCGTGTCTAATGAACTGCAGAGTAAATATTCTTGTATTAATTGTCAACTATTATTACAATAATTAGTCGACAATTTATTTAGGGGATTTATGGCTGACTTATTAATAAAAAAGGATCAACAGCATATTTGGCATCCTTGCTCGCAAATGCATGATTATGAAAGTTTTCAACCATTAATAATAAAGAAAGCATATGGACCTTATCTTGAATTGGCTAATGGAAGAAGAGTTATTGATGCAATTTCTAGCTGGTGGTGTAAGAGTTTGGGGCATGGCCATCCGCGGCTTAAAGCTGCTTTATTGCAACAAGCTGAGCAGTTTGAACATGTAATTATGGCTAATACCACAAATGAAATTATAGTAGAGCTTGCAGAACAGTTGGCTAGTTTAACTCCAGGCTTAGATAAAATATTTTTTGCAAGCGAAGGATCATCTGCTGTTGAAATTGCCATTAAACTTAGTTTGCACTCAAGACAAATTACCGGCGAGAGTAATAGGCGTAAAGTGATGGCTTTGCAAAACTCTTATCATGGGGAGACTTTGCTTGC
>JAMCWR010000057.1 GCA_023480665.1 Gammaproteobacteria bacterium | reverse complement strand
TAAACGACATCGATCTTTGTGGTTTAATTGCTTATAATACCCCATGCGGCAGTCTCCCTATTTAATACATTCAAGTGGTTATTTTACATAACCATCGAGACTGTCGCACTTCAGATTAGAATTTGCCCTGACCCAAAATAGCTATGGCATTGATAAAATAAACCTAGTAAGATAATGCTTTTTTTGCGGCTGTGACAATGTGAACATTAGAAAAACCAATAATCATGATCAAAACTACATGGAATTATTTTTGTAAACTTTGCTATTTCGGCAGGTTAGAGATACTGAAAAATATTCGTCGTTTTCAGCTACATTTTTCCAGCACAATTATGGCTGTATTTTTTATGCTAGCCAGTGTACCTGCATTTGCTGATATCACTTCAGAACAGGCTCAACAAATTCAAAGCTTGTTGAATCATTGGCGAGCTCGGCAATGCATACCCGCAGCAGCGTTAAGCATTTCCTTGCCAGGCCACAATGGGCCGATCACTTTTGTTAGCGGCACAACAACTCTTGGTGGTTCACAAAAAATTACTAACACCACTTTATTTCAAGCCGGGAGTGTGAGTAAATCTTTTACTTCAATGGTTATATTACAACTCGTTGCACAAGATAAAATTTCTTTAGAAGACCCAATTACTCAATATTTGCCCCAATATCCTAAATGGAACAAAGTGACAATTCGTGAATTACTTAACCATACTAGCGGTATTTTTGATTACACAAAAACCGCAAAATTCCAGCGAATTCGTAAAGATAACCCAAAAGCTCAATTCACCCCAGCACAAATGGCTTACATGGCAAGCATCTATCCAAATTATTTTCCTTCAGGTAGAGGATGGAAATATTCAAATACCAATTACATATTAGCAGGGATGATTATCGAAGCAGTAACTAATGAACCCACAAGCAATATAATAAATTCTTATTTGCACGGAAACCAAACACTGCATTTATCTAATACTTTTTATCTACCAAATATATATTCTCCAGAAGAAATGGCACGGATGGCGCATGGTTATGATACGGAAGGCGTTGATGTAACTGGAAATAGCATGTCATGGGCATATACAGCAGGCGCGCTTGTATCAACTACTGAAGACTTGCTAGTTTGGTGGAAGAGTTTATTCGAAAATCATATTTTACCCACACAACAACTAACGCAAATGATGTCTCTTGTTTGCGAGCATACTACTAAAAATCATAGTTGTGTTGCTGGCAGACCAGCTTCACATTTAGAGGCTTGGCAATCTGAAACTCGGTATGGTCTAGGCATTATTCAATCAGCAACGGGATCATCAGCAATAGGTACAGCATGGTGGCACAATGGTAGCACTCAAGGCTATAAAGCAATGGTAATGTGGTTTCCTAAAAGTAATATTTATATGTCATTAATGATTGATCGTGACCCAGGCTATTTATTAACTCCAAGACTGCCGATTGTGCGTAATACACTACATGCGCTATTACCAAACTCTTCTATACCCACTTGCGCGCTCATTTACACACACAAAACGACAAAGCATCATAATCATATACGACATACACAGCATCATCGTCACCATCGGGCAAAAAAACATAAGAGTCACAAAAGCTAGCTGCGCCCAAAATATTATATTATACGAATTATCTCTCATACGTAGAGTTTCGTGATATTTATGATGATTATTTTAAGTAATGTTTAGGACAACCCACAGTATTTCAAACGTAGGCGAGGCGCGCTCTTAAGCGAGCAAGCGGAGTTTACTTAAGGTAAATGAGCATTGCGAGCAAGAGCGCAACAAAACCTACGTTTGAAAGACGCAGGGTATTAGATATGTGAGGAGTTATTTTTGGCTACCAGCAATGGCCTCAACCTCATCTAGAGTAATTGGAATGCGTTTTTGACCAAGCAAACGACAGCCAGTTTCAGTGATAAGCAAATCATCTTCGAGACGAATACCACCAAAATTACGATAATTATTTACCTTATTATAATTAATAAACTCCGCAAATTTATTCTCAGCTTGCCACTGATCTATTAATTCTGGGATAAAATAAATGCCAGGTTCATCACTAACTACATAACCCGGTTGTAATGCTTTCCCAATGCGTAAATAAGCCGTACCAAATTGAGCGGAACGTTTAGTTTCATCATCATACCCAACATAATCTTCCCCAAGATCTTCCATGTCGTGTGCATCTAGCCCAATCAAATGACCAATTCCATGCGGAAAAAATAGTGCATGCGCGCCCTGCAGAACAATATCTTCGACCGCGCCACGCAATAGCCCAAGATCTTTTAAGCCACTCGCTATAATTTTTGCCGCCTCTAAATGAATATCTTTTTGTTTTATATTTGGCCGGGAAATTTTGCGAGTATTGTTATTTGCTGCTAAAACGATAGAGTAGATTTCGCGTTGCTGTTGCGAAAATTTCCCACCCACCGGAATTACTCGCGTAAAGTCAGAGGCATAATGCCGCAATGACTCGCAACCCGCATCCATTAATACCATATCGCCAGTCTGCAACAAATTATCGTGAGTTATATTATGAAATATTTGGCCGTTTTTTGAGAGAATAGTAGCAAATGAAGTTGTGGTATTGTGCGCAACCACTACCCCCTCAACCGCTCCAACAATTTCATGCTCGTAAATTCCTGGGCGCGTCATATGCATCGCTGTAAGATGCATTTTATAAGCAAGATCACAAGCCCAATCTAATTCAGCAATTTCTTGTGGTTCTTTAACTAAACGCAAAGATGCAACCGCTTTAATCAAAGGAACTGACGCATGCTCTTTAGTTTGTGCGGCTGGAATTTCTAAAAGTTTTTCAAGTAATAATTTATCTGCTGCACGATAAGGCGGCAAAAAATGAATAGCACGCCCTTTGCGCTTAGCTGCTTTTATAAATTCTGTCATCTCAACAAGAGATGCAGTTAAAGTAACCCCTGCTTTAAGTGCGTTTTGCTGCACAGTTGGCAAGGCTCCGGTCCAAATAATATCATGCAAGCTGAGATCATTGCCAAATAGATAATGCTGATTGTTATCAATATCGATGATGCCGACATAATCTGGAAGATCAATGCCAAAAAAATATAAAAAATTACTATCTTGTCTGAACTTATAAACATTCGCTGGATAATTCACCGGCGAATCACTATTGCCTAAAATTAAAATAATTCCACTTTTCAAAGAGGCGCATAAGCGCTCGCGACGTTGTATATAAGTTTCTTGACTAAACATAGTAAGCCTCATTATCTATAAATTTTGTTAATTTATTATTTATCATAAAATGATTTTTTATAAACAAACACAATTAACCCTTATTAGAAATAAAATCTCCGGGGTTAAATATAAACATAAACTATCTTATCTCGGATATGTATTGTTTGACAATAAAACTATTTGATTATAAGGAATTTTTAAACTGACAGTGTTCGAGCTATTGTGCATGCTGATTTTAGCTTTTAATAACTTCAGAACTAGCCTGGCCCGAGATAACGTTGGAAGATGGATATGAATTCAAAATCTTTTTGCACAATCCCGCTATGGGATGGGGATGCGTAGATATCAATTTTGTCGCCATTATCTCGCCCCGCTGACCACATGGCCATTAAACCGACACCCTTCTCTACAGCAAAAGCTTCAATAGCTCTAGCATCATCAAGCCAAACAACTTCAGTTTGCACGTCATTTTGACCAATCATTGGCGTGATCCCAAGCATCGCCCATAAATCGCTGTCTAATTTGTTTGGGTAAAGTTCTTTGAGTTGTAGAAAAGTTGAGTTGGCCGATGCAATGATTTCTTTTTTCATATCCACATATGAGCTACCAAAATCCATCGCCATAATATTTACTATATCCACACGCACACCTGCTTTAATTGCGCTCTCAAGCACATATTTCCCATCTTCGGTTAAACCGTAAGGCATAGCTGGCAAACAATAAGCGACTTTAAGCTCAGGGTGCCTCTGCTCAAGAATTTTTAATGCCGCATTTCTTCGATCAATTGAATCACGATCAGCGATAAAACCGCCTTCAACATCAAAATCAATTCGCGTGAGTTGATATGCTTTAATCACAGTTTCATATGCTTCTACTAATTTATTTACATCTTTAATTGTTGCATCAATTGGTGTACCAAATGCTCCGCCAAAGGAAATAATAACATCGCCCCCAATGTCGCGAATATATTTAATCTCATTAGCATAAAAGTAACCGCTATACTGAGGATCCGGCACAATTGGAATAATACCACCCCATGCCGGTTGCCCATCTTGGCCTGCGGTAATAAACGCTAATGTGTAATATTTTTGACCGGTTTTTATATAAGTTTTCTCAAGCGAAAACGTGGGCCATAGCATTACATCGACATACGGCGCAAATATTTTTTGCGTAGGCTCAAGAATTTGCGCAGCGTAAGAATTTTGCGTAAAAATAGCTATAACAACAAATATAAATGTAAACGCGGTAATTATTATCGAGTTTCTTTTTTGCATATTAGCACCTTTATTACTGTTTATTTTTTATTGTATTGTAGCAATAATACTATTTTTATAACAAATTTGAGCCTGATATTTATAACAGTTATGTGACAATTATTAGGATAATCTTAAGCAACTTTATTTGCTTAAAGATTTTTGTGCCAATAATATTGCTACTGATTGATACTTATTATTTACGCCAAGTCTTTTATTTACATTCTGGATATGAAAGTTAACGGTACGCTCGGTAATGGATAAAATTTTTGCAATCTCTCTCACTGGATAATTTTTGGCCACCAAATTTATTACCTGCATCTCACGCGTGCTAAACTGGATTTTTTCCGTGTTTGGATTTTGTTTAAGCAGGCATTTTTGTAGGTAGTTATAATAACAATATGCAGCACTTAGTAACGTGTATTTAAGTTCTTGCCAATTTTCTAAACAATGCTGCCTAACCACCTGTTCAACCATCAGGTTCGCAAAATCATCATTTGGACCGTGAATTGGTATCGATAGACCCTGCACCGCACCAAATTTTTTTGAATCAAGACGCATCTTTTTTTCGCGCCGACCTTTAGCATTTTTTATTTGTGTATCGATATGCCAAAACACTGGCAAAACGCCGCGATACTCTGTGTCTAATACTCTATCAACTTCATCGTAATTTTCCGCAAGATAATGCGCATGCCAACGCTTCAAACTTTCAGAAGAAAAATCATATTTAATTTTCGACTTTGAGTTTGTGTGATATGTGTAATAGGTAAATGAAAAATTGGTGATGCCAAGATCAGCCAAATAATTGCTAAGAATTTTATCTAACTGCGAGGTATTTATAGCGCGTGCTAGCTGTTGTTCAAAAATAGTAATATTCATATGTAGCTATTATAGTAAATATATGGTTATTTTGCTTGTGGTTTGATCAGTTATAAACTAATACTTTTACCTGCCGTAAGTAAAACACTCCGCGTGCGTTTTACGACAAAGATTGTGAAGAAGTAAATCCCAAACCCAAGCAAGGCCACCCAATAAAAAAAGCCATGATATGTTAACCATAACTGCATATACCCGCTGAGCATGCCAAAAAACATTACTCCACATGCCATAATTGCCGTGCCAATCGCATAAAATGATGTGCAATATTTATGCAGGCTAAATATATTCATTAAAAAAGCCATATAAGCGCTCGTCGCTAAGCCAAAAGCAAATTGCGCTATTGTAACGATAACTGCCACAACAAAAATATTAGTGGCATGCAGGCTTTCAAGCAAAATGTAGCCACAATTTGCTAAACAAAAAATTGCTGTGATTGGAATAAGAACTTTTAAGCAAAAATATTTCTGCATAATCCAACCAGAAAGTACTGCGCCAAACATTAAGCTGATTGTGCCGATTAATCCTAAAATCAAACCAACTTCGGTTGTGCTTAAACCTAAACCGCCATGCAGAGGTTTATCTAGCAAAAATAGCGGCACAATCCGCAGCAATTGACTTTCAGCTGCGTTATAAATTAGTAAAAAAATCACCAAAATTATAATATTTTTTAGTGCAAAAAATGCCTGAAAAACCTGGGGAAAAATCCTAAATACTGATACAGCTGTATCTTGCGTTGGGTGTTTTTGCTGCTTTTGTTCTGATTCTGGCAAAATATAAAAATGATAACAGGTAAAAATTAATAATACGCAGGCAATTATTAAAAACCCGGATTGCCATGCGGATTTCACCGCAAAGCTTTTTTCAAGATGCCCAACAAACATCACAATGCCACCAGAACAAAAAAATCTTGCCAACTGAAAAAATAATGTACGAATTCCCACATAAGCTGCTTGCGCGCGAGAATCTAAATTCAATAAATAGTAGCCATCAGTAGCAGAGTCGTTTGTAGCAGAACAAAAAGCCAGTAGAAAAAATAATATCAGACTCAAAGGAAAAAAATATTGACTAAAAAACGCGGCGCTAAGAAAAATAAATAACACTGTCATAATTAGTTGAGCACAAAGAATCCAAATCTTTTTAGTAGCAAAAATTTCAAGTAGCGGCGACCACACAGGTTTTAACACCCATGGCAAACCAAATAAACTTACAAACAAAACAAGGGTGCTGTTTATAATGCCAAGCTCTTTGTAAATAATTTCAGAAAGCAAAGTCACCACGGCAAATGGTAGCCCTTGAATAAAATATAGGCTTGGCACCCAAAAGCTTGGTTTAATTTGTTTGTTCATAATTCATTTTAATTTGTAGGATCACTGTATACCAGGACAGATTTTATAATGCATTGATTATAAAGATTGTTAACTTTTTTACTCTAGGATGGGTCAAGCGCGTTTTTTACGCTAACCCAGCAAAATAAAAAAATCGTTATAAATCAAATAGATGACTCGAAAAACATGTAAAAAAATTTACTTTTAAAATCAAAGAGTTACAAAACATACATGTTTTTTCTTTATTAATCAATATGTTATATAATTCACAAAAAACTAGCCATGCCTGACATAAGCGGGAGCGACAATAGTTGAAGCACCTGAGCTCGACATAGCACTGATGCTGCTATTGCTAAGGCCATCAGCGCTCGCTGCTTTTGCATCATCGGCGCATGAATCTTCTGCATGCAGATTTAGGAATAAGTTATATAAAATGGTAGCAAATTTTTCGAGGAGTAAAAAAACATTAGGATTAGAAATTTCTTTGCGATAATACCTAAACACCAGAGCCCAACAAACATCAGCAGGCAATGCAACATTCTCAAGCAATACAGGAACATAATATCTTTCTATTTGTTCAAGCACGCTCGAGTCTGGATCTTGATTTAAAAGATAAGCAACTTGCCACCGGGCAGGGAGATCACCAGCCTCTATTGATCGCATGAAACTTGCGCGATATGTTTCGACTATTTTTGCATCAGTAACCAGCAATAACATATCTAATTCAAATTTTTCCTGAGATCTTTTTAACACGCCAGCAGTTTGTAGATAAACAGCAACACCATTTAAATAAATAATAATTTCCCGAAGTAGATATGGGCAAACTTTTGCTAATGCAGTAGGCAATGTTATATCTACCCGTGGACTTCGCCAACCTGAACAAATAAATTGCAATAATGCACGCAAATCAAAAATAGCGTAACGATCTTGGTGTAGCAACTGCATTTCTACTGCACGAATTCTCGCCGGTAATTCTTTCGATTCCTTTAATTCTTTTGATTCCTTTGATTGTGTCATTTCCAGTCGTGCTCTTATTTTAGACATGTGTCTACAAAACCTAGTATTAAAATTATTACTCCATACTCTACCTAACCCCGGCTGCAGATCAGCTAAACATGAAAGAGATAATAAATAATTCACCTCTATACCACATAATGGTAAAGGAATATCACTTCCAGTGCCTTCTAATGTAAATAATGCTTGTTGCAGTGAACAAGTATCATTAGAACGAAAATGCAACAAATGCATGGTAACTCCTTTTGGTATTTTATCCGGAAATCTGGTAAAAATTTTCCCCATGCGTCGTAAAGTTGATAATGCATCATCAATCAAAATATATAAAATTTTTTTGTCTGCTCTATGCGGTAGAGACATCAGGTGAAACCACGGGAAAACAAATTTATCCGGCCAAAAATCACCCACTCGCTCCGTTTGGCATGCATAATTTTCTTTGGAACTAAAATGTGTGCCAAATTCTTGCTTATATACCAAATCAGTTAAAAGAGCAGGCATAAATTCAAAATTATAACGAAGCGCTAATATTCTTTTTATAATCTCTTTAAGAATTGGAAAAAATTCCATACTGCCATTCTCTTTTGCGCTATGCTGGTCACTCTCCCAGCTAATCCGCCAACTTGCTAACAATAACATTGTTTTGATTTTAACTGATAAACTATCAATAATTTTGCGCCATAAAAAATTATTTACATTAAGCTTGCCTCTGCGACATGCAACATTTGCCGTATCATCAATATCAAGTGCAATCATGATCTCGTCATAATCATAATCTGATTTTGGCAGAGACATCTGCCAAAATTCTTCTAATAAATTAACTGCGGTTTTTGCTGATTTTATTACGAACAATTCATCTTCAATCCACCTATCAAAAATTTCTTGCCCAACATATGCACTCGCTTTGTTTCGTGCAGCATCAGGCACGCTGAAAAATCCGCTTTTAAATTCTGCGCCATGCTTAACAAACACTTGCATGTTCTTAGGTAACAGCAAATTTTCTGGCAAAATTTTTTGGCGCAAACGACAGGTCATGGAATTACACACATAATTGCGTAGCGCTAATAGGTAATTATTGTGCCGATCATAAAAACCTAGGGCGACATAAACTTCGTCATTGCAGTCGCCAAATGATTTTAGATCGCTGATTAAAAACTCAAGATTATAAAAACCAATGTTATCCGCTACCTTAAGATCTACTAGTGTAGCGCTGATAGTTTTTTTCAGCTCTTCTTGTCGCTTGGCGTCGATTAATTTAGAATCGATTGCTCCAACTTTCTGCTGCAATGCTACAAGCGCTGAACTTAACTCTGCATTGCTTTGCTGGATAATTTCTAAATAGTCTTGCGTGGGCTGGGGGCTTGCTGGTCTTATATCGCGCTTCTTTTCTTCTTTGCCTTCTAAAGCAGCTGGGTGCTCTGCTACAGCTAAAGAAGCGTCAGTATTATATCCTACTTACCGTTTTTATTATTAAAGTTCGTAAAATAATTGTACTATAAAACAATCATATGTTTAAAGCCACAAAATCATCAGCTCGCCCACAGATATAAGATTATAGCCTAGCGGACAAAAATATAATTGCTATTTTTAACGATTATATTTACACTGCAACCACGTTAACATTTAACTCGTTAACTTATGTACTTGGGCTTAAGGTGTCTTGTGTGTTGAGAAATCAACAAACTGATGAAACGGAAAGCTGGTGCAAATCCAGCGCTGCCCTCGCAACGGTAAGTAGGATAGTTTTAAATTTAAAACTATCACGTGGGACAACCATTGTAGCTTTTGCTATGAGAAGGTCCACATAACTACAAGCCCGGAGGCCGGCCTTAAGCGAATACCGGTGTTTTTATTGCGAAGGGCAATATCATGGGCAAACTGCTTATAGTTTTTATTTTTTTCACCTTTACTTTTTTTATTTTCTCATCGGCCTCAGCCACATTTACAACCACAGAAATCCCTACAGTTTTGATTGCTGCAGATCAAAATACAGTTAATTCTACCAATCTTAATAATTTTGCTACAACAGACTTTTCTCAAAGCCCTGTGCAAACCATCACAGCAAAAGAGCTTTCTCAAAGCAGCGCTGGTTCACTTTTAGATGCATTGGCGTTGAGTAATGCTGTAACTATTATAGAACCGGATGGTATTGCAAGCCGCTCTGTTTTTGCACTGCGTGGGTTTTCTGATAATGCTGCAAGCAACACTGCGGTTTTACTTAACGGGCAACCGCTCAGCGATCCAGACCTTGGTATATTTAGCTTAAATGCTATACCCTTATCTTCTATTAAGCGCATTGAAATAATTCCTGGGAGTGCCGCGGTGTTATTAGGAGATCAAGCTGTTGGTGGAATAATAAACGTTATCACCACAGAGCCAGAAAAACATCTGCGGCACGCACAAATTTCTTACGGTAATTTTGCCACCAAACAAGCGCAAGTAAGTTTTGGCGACAAAATATTTGCAAATAATTTCGGTTATATTATAAATGCTAGACACTACGATAGCGATAATTACCGCGAAAATAACGCTGAAAATGAGAATAATTTTGATCTTGCTTTAACTTACGATAATCTTGATTTTGCAGGTAAGATTCGCTATTTTAAAATAGATCAACGCTTACGTCTTCCAGGTGCATTAACTTGGCAACAAGTTTTAGAGAATCCACGTCAAGCAGAAAATACTATCGCTTACAATAATCAAGATACTGATTTGCTGCAGCTTGGTGCAAAATATAATTTAAATTCTAATTGGCAAATTGTGTTTACTGGAAATTTGCAAACAATGCAAGGAGTTGGCGCCTATTTATTTCAAGGTATAACCACATCATTTACTGAAGCACGACATGCACTAGAATTTCGCCCTACAATCAGCGGCACAATTAATACTGGAAATAATTCTATTTTTCCAATCCTTGGTATTGATCTCAGCACAGGTGATTATAGATTAAATACTGTGACTTCAAGCCAAAAAATGTTGGCTGAATTTTTGCAAGTTAATATTCCAATTCACACAAATATTACATTAGTAGTTGGCGCACGCAATGCCGCTGCATTTTATGATTTATATGCGTATGATTTTTATACGTACTCTAAAATACATGCAACGCCAATTAACCGCGCTTTTATTGATAGTGAAGAATTATCCTGGCAGGTTCGTGAAAATTTGCGCATGTTTCTACGCCGCGCCGGTAGTTTTCGTTTTCCAAAAACTGATGAAGAAACTTACGCCTTAAATTCTAAACCCTTAAATACGCAGCTTGGGGTTTCTTATGAAGGCGGCGTTGTTTTTGCAAATAATTTTTTGCAAACTTCTGCCGCAATTTATCAACTGAATTTAACCAATGAAATTGCAGCTATTCCAATTGCTACCGCTGAATATCAAATTTATAACACAAATCTTGATCCAACCCGCCGCCAAGGTTTTTCTTTGAGCGCGTTATTTCAAGTTTTACCACAATGGCAAATTAACACAGGCTATGATTTTGTCTGCGCAAAATTTAATAGCGGAAGTTACGCCGGAAAAGATATGCCATTTGTTGCGCGTAATAATTTTAGTGTGCGTACAGTTTATACCATACATACCGCTTTGAATTTATTTATTGAGGGCCGTTATACTGGTGCGCGCTTCCCAATTAATGATGTGACAAATAGTGCGGGATTGTTGGGTGGTTTTACGATATTTAATGTTGGCGCAGAATATGAAAATACACATGTGAAAATAGATGCTCGCATTAATAATTTAACCAATAAATTATACTACGGCTATGTTGTAGTAAATTCAGGAAACTTGAGCGCGCTGAAATTTTACCCTGGATCCGGTTTAAGCGCGCTTTTTACACTTGCGGTAAAGTTATGATGCCGCGCTCTGCGTTTATTGCATCGCTTGTCTTGCACTTTTTTTGTGCATTGATATTGCTAGTGCATTTCAAATTTATATCAAAAAATGTAATTGGAAATTCTAGAGCTAGAGTTACAAATGTTTATTTATATAATCGTTCATTTATTTTGCAGGGAAAAGCGCAGGCGTCTTTAGCAAAATTAAAAACACATTTACCCCAAAAACAAAATGGCCAGGAAAACCACACCGAAAAAACATCTAGCAATAATAATATTGGGAACAAAATTGCTGCGGCTTCCGGTATAGAAGACAAAACTGCATTGTTAGTACATGATTGGTTACAAAGCCGCCTCAAATATCCAAGCAATTTTCCAAAAAATAAAAGTGATCTAAAAATATACTTAAGCTTAAAAATTTCCCTGGACGGAAAAATTCTCGACGCCACAATCTTGCAATCAAGCGGTATTGCCTCTCTTGATAAAATCATAATGGATGAGATCGAAAATATTGGGTTTGTTCTTCCAGTTATCATTCCGCTACTTAAAGAACCGCGCCAATTTAAGGTATGGATTGTTTTTAAACAGAGTGTTTAAACCAAAATAAAAAACTAAACAATAATTAACAAAAGATTAATTTTTTCATTAAATATATCCTGCAAAAATGCCGGTGAAATGCTAAACTTTTTTTATAGTTAGTTATATTGTTAAACAAATCTTACGGTGTTTGTAAAATTTAAAATACAAATTATATATTTCTCATTTTTTAGTTAAGGTCCAATTATGAGTACGTCACCCAGCTCTTATAACGAAAAAGCTCAGCAAAAAGAAGAGAAGACAGAAAACAGCTATTCTGCTTCTTCAGTGCATTCAGCCAAAGCTAGTGCTTGCACTGAAATAAAGCTCTATGCTCACCAAAGCCAATCTCTGCAAGAGCGTCTCAAACAAATACAGCAAGCGATAAAAAGCCCTGACTTTTTATACGACGCGGTAAAATGCCCTATTTCTCTACAATATTTTAGAGATCCTGCGGAACCAATAACAGATGAAGAGAAAAAAGAAGAATATGCACAAGACCCAGTTATGGTTGTTAGCACTAAGAGAAATAGTGGCTCAGGTAACACATACTCTCAAGCACAACTCATGACATGGTTTAATAGCAGGCACAATGAACCTGCTACAAGGTTTCCAATCACAAGGGGACAAATAATACCAAATATTGGTATGCTAAATTTACTAAGAGAGCTAAAGTCAATTTTTACGCTCTCATACGCAGAAGTAGTACAAATGATGCAATGGAAGGCTGCGAATTCGCTTAAATTCTTGTATCACAATGCAGAAGACTTAATAGAATTACTTCCTGCGAACCAACAAAGCGTGTTTAAAAAACATTTTGCTAAACTTCGCGCCAAAAATGCCGCCAACCTCAAAGCAACACCTAATAACCCATATCAAGATCATATCGCAGGCTGGTATTTTGGGGCGCTTTGCCCGATGAGTTTTGAGGTCATTGACTATGCTGTTACTACAAAAGAAATAATTAACTTAAATCGGGCGGCAATGGTTGAATGGATGCGATATTATGATGTACATCCAATCTTCCCTAACCCAAATTTGGTGCTTACCCCAAATATTGCTTTTAACAAAATAATGGATGAGGCAAAAAAAATCCCGGGTCTCATGCAGCTTCTGCAAGAAATGTATGCTGCGAGCCTGGCAGAATTTGCTGAAACAATTCAATTTCTAAAAAACCTAAGAAGAAAATTGATTATCAACGGTCCAGAATACAAAGCAGCATTTAGAAACATGCGTTCTATGGTCTTCTGGTCCTTTGTCTCGTTATATAATAATTTCGTCGCTTCCCACGTTGCTTTCTACATGCAGCAATGGGCCAATACTACTTTTGATTATACTAAAAGGAGGTTTAATGAGTTTCAAGAAGCGTACGGAGATTGGCAAAATGATCTAAGCGGCCAAGAAAGCAACTGCGCAAATCCTGCAATAACCGAAAATAATCCACCAAGCTTAACTAAACAATATTGCAAAACCTATGTTAGTTATTTAATTAAACATAAACGTTGGGGCACTCTAGCATCTAAGCTAAGCTATAAAAATATAATGGATGAGATACTTGATAGAGTTAAAGCACATGATCAAGAAGTTATCGCGGTGATACTCGAACTCGATCCCGCATTGTTAACTAAATTTGGTGGGAAATTAACATATGATTTTGATAGCGACGATTTACCTAGGACTAGCACGCATGATATATCTTATACTTCGGAAAAATATCTAGCTCGATATTTTTCTCAGCCACTTTACGCAGCTATGGAAACTGATGACGTAAAAGCCTTTGAGGTTTTAGTTAAGTCTCCAATCATTAAAGATTATGCTTTAGTGATATCTGACCATTTACTTAAAACAGCAATATCGCAATTTGGCGCCATAAATATTACTAAACAAATTCTATCGCAATTTTATGATTCGTCGCTTACAAGTCATAAAGCATTTATGAAAACAGATTTTTTATCTAATTTTATTGCTTTAGATGCTGCGGCCAAAACGAAACCTGCCGCCGCACAAAGCCTAAAAGAAAAAAATGCAATGGCATTTTTTCGGTTGCTATTATCTAAAGGTGTCAATCCAAATGGCCTGCCAGATTACGATACGGTAAAAGATTACACCTGTAAACCAATGTTATCAGCGGTGCAATATAATAATGTTGCTGCGGCAATAGCTGCGTAAAGTGGCTGAGAAAAATATCG
>JAMCWR010000015.1 GCA_023480665.1 Gammaproteobacteria bacterium | reverse complement strand
TGAAAAAGAAGATCTGTATAAATCCATTGATTGTAATCATTTTTAACTCTAGAACAGCTCAGGTTTTAATAATGCAAGAAATAAATAAATAAACAAAAATACGGCGATTAGTATACCAATTATGTATAGCATTTTATTTTTACCCGAAAATTGAAAAACTATGATGGCAAGATTTTACCCTAAATAATCAAAATGGCAAATCGCTCATTAATTACTAGTTACTGGAAATTAATAATTAAATTGTAGCCGCAGGTCTTCAGCCTGCGATAAATAATTGTTAATTGTGAATTATAAATTGCAGAAAATTATTTAATAAATAGTTTCCTTAGCCATTAATAATTTATCATTGATAATTAATAATTGAATCGTAGCCGCAGGTCCCCCGCCTGCGCGGGAATGACACGGAGTATTTATTCAAGCTACCAGTTACTAGTTATTAATTAATGATTAGCAGTTAATTTCCGTATTATAGCCTTTTCAAATTCTACTATTAAATAAACAAATAAACTAAGTGTAGCAATAATTCCCCAATGCTGCATGTCTATGCCGCTAGTACCAAAAAAATGCTGCATAATAGGCAGATAGGTAAAGGCCAGCTGCAATATAATCATCATTAAAACAGTTAGGACGACTACTTTATTTGCTATCAACTCTTTAAATGAAAAAACCGGTCCATAAAGCTTACGGCAATTGAATAAATAGGCAATTTCCGCACCCACCAATAAATTTATAACAATAGTGCGAGCCGCTGCTAAATCGATATTTTGCGCAAGCTCCCAACGAAATACACCAAAAACAAAACCTACAATTATAAAAGCTACAAAAAGCGTTCTCCAGACTAGCAGTTTTGAAATTATCGGTTCATGAGGAGATCTCGGCTTGCGCAATAAAATTGCTCCCTCAGCTGACTCAAAACTAAGTGCAATGCCCAAGGTTACCGCTGATATCATGTTAACCCATAAGATCTGCACTGGCGTGATTGGTAACACCCAACCAAACAAGACTGCTAACATAACACTAAATGATTCAGCCGCATTGGTTGGCAACAAATAGAGAATGGTTTTTTTAATATTGTCGTAAATTGTTCGTCCTTCTTTGATCGCCTGCCAAATAGAGTTAAAATTATCATCTGTCAACACTATTTCTGCAGCCTCTTTAGCGGCCTCAGTTCCTTTGTTGCCCATAGCAATACCAATTTCTGCCTGTCTTAGCGCAGGCGCATCATTCACTCCATCGCCGGTCATTGCTACAATGAGATCATTTGCTTGTAAGGCTTTAACTAAGCGCAATTTATGCTCTGGCGAAGTTCTTGCATAAATATCTACTTCCATAGTTTTTTGTTGCAACTGCTCATCATTGAGATTATCTAAATCGGTCCCAACTAATACGCCCGAGCCATTATGGATTCCAACTTGCTCGGCAATTGCTTTTGCAGTAACCGCATGATCTCCAGTAATCATTTTAACTTTAATTCCTGCCTGGTAACATTCAGCAACCGCAGATATCGCTTCTTTTCTAGGTGGGTCAATTATCCCAAACACTCCAAGCATAATTAAGTTTTGCTCAACATCGCTGTAATTTAACACCGTGTGCTCTGTAGTTACTGGTAGCATGGCTATTGCAACAACTCTTTTCCCTAAGGACGCTAATTCACTAACTTTAGCATTCCAATAATCGAGGTTGATTGCTTTTTTGTCGTTATTTTCCATTTGCCATTTGCACAGCAATAAAATCCTTTCAGGAGCGCCTTTTACATAAATGTAACCATTGCCCATATGATCATGATGCAGTGTTACCATATATTTATGTTCCGAAGCAAAAGGTATAATGTCAATGCGAGGATAATTGGTACGTTTGTCGGCTATATCTATATCAGCTTTTTCACCTAAAATAAGGACTGAGTTATCAGTTGGATTGCCAACCAAATGCCATTGATTATCTACATAATTTATATCAGAATCGTTACACAAAATGCCACCAAGAATTAGTTGCCAAACATCGCTATTTTCCTGCAAAGTAAGATCTTCATTATTAAACTGAACAACGCCATTAGGGATGTAACCACTTCCAGTTACATGATAAGCACTGGTAGCGGTAATGATATCTTTAACAGTTAATTCGTTATGTGTTAGAGTCCCGGTTTTGTCTGTGCAAATAACTGATACGGCACCCATGGTCTCTACAGCCGGCAAACGTCTTACAATGGCATTAAGTTTTGCCATTCTGGTAACACCAAGAGCAAGAGTAATGGTTATGATTGGTGGCAACCCTTCTGGAATTGCAGCCACAGCAATACCGATGGCAGCCATAAACATAGCTTCATAAGGAGCATGCCATAAATACACCCCCACCAGAAAAGCGAAAGCTGACATTCCTAAAATACCGAACGTCAACCAATAGCTAAAAACGTTCATTTGTTTTAACAAGGGCGTGCTAACAGGTTTAATCTTGCTTAGCATAGCAGTGATTTGGCCAATTTCTGCGCTCTCACCAGTTTCTATGACCACACCTTTGCCAATGCCATATGTAACAAGAGTTCCACTAAAAGCTATATTTATTCTATCTCCAAGACTGCTTTCAGCTGCTACCAGATCAACATTTTTATCAACAGCATTTGATTCTCCAGTGAGAATTGACTCTTGCAATTGCAGATTTTTCACCTCAAAT
>JAMCWR010000013.1 GCA_023480665.1 Gammaproteobacteria bacterium | reverse complement strand
TGCTTTTTGCCGAAGACTCATACCATGCAGCATTGAAGGCGGGAGATAAGCCTGAACAAGCGCGCGAAATTTTACCGCATTCAATTAAAACCGAAATTGTAGTTACGGCAAATTTGCGTGAATGGCGGCATATGTTTGAACTCCGCACTAGCAAGAACGCTCACCCGCAATTTCGGGTTTTGATGATCGATTGCCTAAAAGGATTTGCCAAAGAGATACCCGTTGTGTTTGATGACCTAGTTAAACAATTTTTATAAGGATTGTCAGTAACTATTTGATTAATAAATAAAAAAATTATAAAAAAATCTGTATGTTTTGTAAGCAATTGATTTAAAACACAAATTTTTTTACATGTTTTTCTGTTGATTTTGCATATAAATACGTTTATTACAAACATGTCTGTTATAAAATTCACCTATCGATGCCATTTTTCGCGCAAAAATGGCATCGATAGGTGAATTTTGCTTGACAATAAAAAAAATATTGTTAATATATCAATATGTTATAAATTAAGGCAATAAAACATATTTGATTTGATTATATGAAATTAGTGAAAAGATTTTTTAAAGCCCCTTCGGGTTCATTTTTTCTTTTTGGCCCAAGAGGGACCGGTAAGTCAACCTGGCTCAAACAAAATTTCCCGGATGCTTTGCGGCTTGATTTTTTAGATCCTTCGTTAGTAAGAAAATATAGTTCATATCCTGAACGGTTAAAAGAAACCGTGCTTGCACAAAATTCAACAGTAATTATTTTAGATGAGATCCAACATGTGCCTGAATTATTAACTGTTGTGCATTCATTGATTGAAACGGAAAAAACGGATAAAGAATTCCAATTTATTTTAACCGGATCAAGCGCACGAAAATTACGTCGCGCGGGAACAAATTTGCTTGGTGGGCGGGCAAGCGTGCGTTATTTGCACCCATTTATGGCTGCTGAATTAGGAAGTAATTTCGATCTAAAACGTGCTCTGCAATTTGGTATGTTACCCGTGATTGTAAATAACAAAGAGCCTGCAGATGCAATGCAAGGTTATATTACATTATATCTGCGCGAAGAAGTGCAAACAGAAGGCTTAGTGAGAAATATAGGCGATTTTTCACGTTTTATTGAAACGGCAGCTTTTTCTCACGCTGGGATTTTAAATGTTAGTAACATTGCAAGAGAGTGTAGTATTTCGCGAAAAACTATTGAAGGGTATTTGAGCATTTTGGAGGATCTATTGATTAGTTTTACTGTGCCTATTTTTACAAAGCGCGCAAAACGCTCTACAGTTGCCCATTCAAAGTTTTATTATTTTGATGCAGGCGTGTATAACCATTTGCGTGAACAAGGGTATCTAGATAGAGATACCGAAATTTCTGGTATGGCGCTTGAAGGATTGGTTGCCGAGCACCTTCGGTCTTGGTGTGATTACCAAAATTCTTCTTATCGAATTTATTTTTGGCGCACTCGTTCTGGTGTTGAAGTTGATTTTATTGTTTATGGTCAAAATGGTTTTTTTGCAATCGAAGTAAAAAATAGTCAATATATTCACCCAAAAGATTTAACTGGATTGAAATCATTTTGTGAAGATTATCCCGAAGCAACCCCTGTTTTGTTATATCGCGGCAATGAAAAACTTAAAAAGAATAATATTCTCTGTTTGCCTGTTACTGATTTTTTAGCAGGGATGCAACCAGAGTTACCGCTCATTGCATGTTAAGCATCATTCTTCAATGCGCATGGGGAATTCGTTTGGGGCGGCGGTTTTAATAATCGATTCAACCATTATTGTTTTCAATGGATCGAGCCCATCTGTTATTGAAGTAAACTTATTGCCTGCCCGTATTTCAGAGACTAATTCACTCATTCCTGAGTGCTTATAGGTTGGATATAGGATTAGATTATAATTTACACCGTTAACATGAATTCCATCTAGCAAAGCTGGAAGCTCATGCAACAAGTATTGGCACAAAATAATTTTTTTTTCTTGGGATAATTGTCGGCAACGATTCCCAATATATTTATCTGCAAATGATAAAATTACTCTTTGAAAATCTGGATTTGTCTCAAACTCTTTGGTAACCCTATCAAGAAGTAGGTGAAATCTAGGCGATTTAATGTCTTTCCAGCGAGTTATATTAAAACTTTGGCTCTTTTCTGCGGGGAATTTTGCAAGCACTTTTTCAAAAAAGGCTTGATATTTATCCCCATCCCGAAGTGCTCTTGCTAAACAGCCAGGTTTTGTGTAATGACTAAAACCTAGATAATTAAATTTTGCGATTTCATCAGCAAGCAGGATCTGGACTGTTCCATTTGAGAATTCTTTTGCCCATTCTAAATATGACAATGCGATCTCTTGCGACATGGGTTTTACCCCAATACTGATCCCAATATAAATATTGTGCTTTTGTGCGCAGAGTTGTGCATAGGTTGAATTAAAAATTTGTAAATTTAATGCGTTATTATCCATGAAATTTACCGTACGCTTTAGTTACAACATTACATACAACTAACTCGTTGTGATTGCAACAGCAGAATTTAGAATAATACTTGAAAATTATTTTGCTATACGTAGATTCTACGTAGCGCAGCATCGAGTTAATTTTGTCTCCTAACAACGCACGCTAAGGCTTTGCTAGTGTATTTCGCGAAATGGCTCGGTCTCATCCTTCTCACCTAGCGCTTTATTTTCGCTACATACACCAGCAAATCCTTTAAGCGTGCTTGTGCTGAATTAGACATATTAAAATTGACAGAGCAGTAGGATGAACATTAAACGATTAAAAATCCGAATCTTTATCAAACGCTTCAGCATGATACGAAGAGCGCACCAGCGGGGCACTAGCAACTTTTTTGAAGCCGAGGTCTTTCGCAATTTTGGCGAAGTCGGTAAATTCTTGTGGCAATACATAACGCGCAACTGGCAGGTGCGCTGTTGTGGGCTGTAGGTATTGGCCTAAAGTTAACATATCGACATTATGTTTACGTAAATCTAGCATTACATTCACAGTTTCATCTTTTGTTTCACCAAGACCAAGCATCATGCCAGATTTTGTTAATACTTCAGGGTAAAGTTCTTTGTGTATTTTGAGAAGAGTTAATGAAGTTTGATAATTCGCTTGCGGGCGTACAGTAGCATAGAGACGTGGTGCTGTTTCGATATTGTGATTAAACACATCAGGCAATGCTGTGCCGAGAGTTTTTAATGCTTGATTTTGGCATTGCTTAAAATCTGGGGTTAATATTTCAATTTTGACGCCAGGAACTTTTGTGCGTAGCGCTTTAATACAGGCGGCAAAATGCGCTGCACCGCCATCTACTAAATCATCGCGCGTAACAGAAGTAACTACTACATATTTTAAATGCATCGCCGCGACAGTTTCTGCAAGGCTATTTGGTTCGCTTTGATCAAGCGGCGAGGTAAGACCATGCGTGACGTTACAAAATTTGCAGTTTCGAGTACAGGTATTACCCATAATCATAAAAGTAGCTGTGCCACAGCCGAAACATTCACCAAGATTAGGGCAAGCGGCTTCTTCGCAGACTGTGGCAAGTTTTTGACTGCGGAGCATTTTTTTAAGTGCAGCAATTTCAGGATTGCATGGCCACTGGCTGCGAATCCAGCGTGGTTTTCTTTTTTGTGGTGTTTGATTTTCTTGCATAGTATTTTTAATATTTATTTTAGTTTAGATTGTTTACTAAATGTTTTGAAATTTTATTTGAAACTTCTTCCAGAGTAATATTTGGCACAAAGTCACTGAGTTTTGTCATTTTTAAACCCCGGAACCCGCAGGGGTTGATGCGTGAAAATGGCTCTAAATCGTTATTTACATTTAATGCGATACCGTGATATGTCGCGTGCGAGCGCACCCTTAAACCGATAGAGCAAATTTTTGCGCCATTTACATATACACCAGGTGCAGTAGGATTTGCGTTAGCAATAATATTATATTCTTTTAAAGTTTGTATAGTTGAATTTTCTAATATGCTAACGAAAGCTCTTACGCCAAGTTTTGCGCGCCTCAGATCATATAAAACGTAGGCGACTAGTTGACCCGGGCCGTGATAGGTTACTTGGCCGCCGCGATCTGTTGCAACCACTGGAATATCGCCAGGGTTTAAGACATGCTCAGATTTTCCTGCTAAGCCTTGGGTGAAAACTGGGTAATGCTCAAGTAGCCAAATTTCATCTGGTGTGTTCTGATCGCGGTTTGCCGTGAATTCACGCATTTTTTCCCATGTGGCGTAATAATCACAGAGTTTATTAAATTTACGGATAATAATATTATTCTGCATTATGAAAGATCTTGTTTTTTAGTTCTGGAATGATGTCATCAAATTTAAAAGTTTCGGATTGATCAGAATTACGCGCTTTATATTCCACAACATGATTATCTAAATTACTTTCGCTGATAACAATACGATGCGGAATTCCAAGCAGATCACTATCAGCAAACATTACTCCAGCACGTTCTTTACGATCATCAAATAACACTTCAAACCCAGCTTCTTGTAATTGCATATAAATTTTTTCAGCTGCTTCGCGCACCCGATAGGATTTATGCATGCTCATTGGCAATATAACAACTTGGAAAGGCGCAATTGCTTCAGGCCAAACAATTCCTCGCTCATCATGGCATTGTTCGATAACTGCAGCAACTGTGCGTGATACTCCGATGCCATAACAACCCATAGTAACAGTAATAGCCTTTCCTGATTCATTTAATACTGTGGCATTTAATGCTTTGCTGTATTTTGTGCCAAGCTTAAATATTTGCCCAACTTCAATGCCGCGCGCCAAACAAAGAGTTCCTTTGCCATCAGGGCTTTTATCCCCAGCAACAACTTTGCGAATGGCGGCGGTTTCGGGAACAGGTAAATCACGTGACCAATTTACATTGCTAAGATGTTTACCATTTTTATTGGCACCGCAGACAAAATCTTTTAATTGCAATACGGCATGATCAGCGATTATTGGAATATTTAAACCAACTGGCCCGATAAAGCCGAAGTCACATCCAGTAATTTTAGAAATTTCTTGCTCATTCACAAATGTTAATGGGCTTGCAACTTTTGGTAAGTGACTAGCAGCTAATTCGTTTAATTCATGATCGCCACGAAGCAGTAGCGCTATCCATGGGTCATCTTGGCCTTTTACAATCAGCGTTTTTACAATTTGTTTTGCCTGAATATTTAAAAATGCACTTACTTCTGCGATTGTGCGTTGAGTTGGGGTTGCGACTTCCTTGATATGATTAATTGATGGTTGAATTTGTACTGGATCAATTAAAGTAGTAGCTTTTTCGATATTCGCTGCATATTCACTGGTATCACTATATGCAATTAAATCTTCACCAGATTCTGCGAGCACTTGAAACTCATGTGAATTATCACCACCAATATTACCGGTATCTGCAAGTACCGCACGAAACTTAAGCTGCATGCGCGAAAAAATTCGCGAATAAGTTTGGTACATGATTTGATAAGTTTCATCCAGCGATTCTTCATCTAGATGAAACGAATATGCATCTTTCATTAAAAATTCACGGCCACGCATGACACCAAAACGCGGACGAATTTCATCCCGAAATTTAACTTGAATTTGATATAAAGTTAATGGCAGCTGTTTATAGCTACGTACTTCATTGCGAAATAAATCGGTTATTACCTCTTCATGGGTTGGGCCAAAACAAAAATCTCGGTCGTGCCGATCTTTGATTCTTAATAATTCATCGCCATAAAAATCCCAGCGACCTGATTCTTGCCAAAGTTCCGCAGGTTGAATAGCGGGCATTAAAATTTCTTGCGCACCACTTTTATTCATCTCATTGCGAATAATATTTTCAACTTTTTTTAAAACGCGCAACCCAAGTGGCAACCAGGTGTAAATGCCTGAGGTGAGCTTACGAATCATTCCGGCGCGAAGCATTAATTTATGACTAATTGGCT
Source organism: Gammaproteobacteria bacterium (assembly GCA_023480665.1). Lineage (GTDB taxonomy): Bacteria > Pseudomonadota > Gammaproteobacteria > UBA9339 > UBA9339 > JAMCWR01. Next base: position 45,778 of record JAMCWR010000013.1, on the reverse strand, counting down.
CAGCTTCTGCCGGCGATTCACGCAGGGTAGCCATAAGAAATTTTGTGGTACGCATATTTATCCGACTCTATTAGAAATTAAACAAGATTCTGGGCTATTTTTTTAGCTTTTCGATGGTGGTGAATTTTTTTCACTCCATGGATAAATAGCGGCAGAAAACTCATTAATATTATTCCGCTAACCTGAATAAGTCCATAGCGAATAATACTGCCGATCGGATAATCATCAGGAGGAATAAAACAGACTACAAATGTGACGATAGCACCAATGATGCCAACGCCACCAATAAAAATTATGCCAAAATTTTTTCCTGGAATACGAAAAGGACGTTGTAGGCTTGGATGTTTAAAACGCAGATAAATTGCTGCAGCAAACATTAAAACATACATCATCATGTAAAGCTGTGCGGTAAGGGCGGTCATTAGCCAATAACAACCATTTACACTTGGTATTAGTAAAAATATTAACATTAAAAGCGTTACAATGATTCCTTGCATTAATAAAATATTATGCGGCGCATTGAATCGATTGTCATGCGCAAAAGGTTCGGGCAAATTGCCGTCTTTAGCGGCAATCGATAAACTTTTTGTGGGTGCAATAATCCAATTATTTAAGCTGCCAATGCAACCAACAATTACAAAAAATCCAATAATTGGCATAATCCAGTGAAGATTATAGTCAGCCAAGAAAGCCTGGAAAATTTGCATTATCCCAAAAAGAATATTGATATCTTTTAATGGTAAAACGAGTGCAATTATTAAAGCACTAAATATTAAGGTTGTTACTAAAATTAATGAAGATATTAAAAGTGCACGCGGATAGGATTTATGTGGAGTTTTTGCCTCTCCAGCATGCACAGTGGCGATTTCCATACCACAAAACGAAGTTATAATCCCTGTTAATGCGATCCACATTTGTGGGTCATGTAGGTTCGGGACAAATGTTTCATTCCTGAGAGATAGATTCATGGGTTTGCCTGAAAAATACCAAAGAGCGCCTAGCCCAATAATTAACAACGTTGGTAGAATTAACCCAAAAATAGTGCAAAACCCGCTAAACAGAGATGATGATCTCATGCCGCGTAAGTTGATTGCCGTTGTGCCCCAAAATGCACTAAGAATAACCGTGATCAAAAATAGTTTATTGTTCGCTAAGCTTGGTGAGATTAAATATGCTAGTGTTGATGCTGAGAATGATAATATCGTCGGATACCAAAAAACATTTTCAATCCATTGGAACCAAACTGCAATAAAGCCGAATCTTTTACCAAAAGCATGCTTTACCCAAACATAGATGCCACCTTGTTCAGGCCATGTGGTTGCAAGTTCTGCGGAAATTAATGTACATGGCAACAAAAATAATATCGCAGCCATCAGCGCAAAGAAAATTAGTGAGTTTCCAAATAGAGCAATTGAAGGTAGGTTTCTGATGCTACCAACAGCACCAACAGTAATCATTGTTAAGCTAAAAACGCTTAGTAATCTTTTTGGTTTAGTTACGCTTTTGTTTTCCATATATTCAATGAGTTAATTAAATTTTGCTATTTTATCTATATATAAGCATAGCAGACAAGCAGTTTCTTTGCTTGAAATTATTTTAATTTAACTCATTGATTATTTATATAATTTATGCAGAAATTAGATTTAATTAGAGATTTTTTATAGTTTCGATGTCAGTTTTGGATATTAATGTTAAATAATCTGGTGATTGGATTGATGCGGCATCTTCACCAGAAACCAAAAAGAGCTGAGTGAAGCCATCTTGGTGCAGCCTTTTCGCAAGATCGATACCAGTCATAGCACAATTTAAATTGTTATCTATACAAATTTTTGTGTCTTTAGGATATTTGCTGAGACTTTCTAAAAAGGAGTAGGGGCTAGAGTAAGTATCAACGATTTTTGGTCGATGTAATTGTGCAACGCTATCTGCAAATAATTCATTATCATCAATAAATACCAAATCGATTTTCGATTGATTTTGCTCAGCAGGTTGAGCTTGGGAATTATTTTCAATGATAATTGGAATTTCAGAGGCAAGAAGCTTTGGTAAAAGCCTCGTGGCTGTTTTTGCTGCAAGCCCACGCACATTTTGATTTGAAAAGTGGCTCGTGACCAAAACTGCACGTCTAATATTTGTTTGCTCGATAACATCTAAGCCAGTTAACTCTTGATTTAAAAGTTCGAAGTCAGCCAAAAGAAATATTTTATTTGGTTCAGGGAAATTATTGATGAAATTAATTGTCTCGTTACCCGAAGTAAAATGTTCTAAGCGGATATCTTTTGCATATGGCTTAAAACGTGTTTGCCATGCGCCATGAATTGAGTTGTCATCATCTAGAATTACTACTGTGTCACCTTTGTTTAATATAATTTCATGTGCCATCCAGGCTGCAGTTTTAGTTGTGGGAAAAGTTAGCGTGACCGTAGTGCCTTTCCCAATCTCAGAATTTAATGTGAATGTGCCATGCGCATTCTCTAATGCTTCACGAACCTGCGCAAAGCCAATTCCATGACCTTCTTTTTTACCACTAGTGACAGCAATGTTGTTTATGATTTTATTTGCAGTTTCTTGTGACATACCTTGACCATTATCTGCAATGATAATTTTTACTTGTTTGTCTGTTGCTTCAAGTTTTATAGTAATTATGCCATTTTTTCCAACGCAAGCATCAGCAGCGTTATTAATCAAATTCGAGATCATGCATTTAAATGCAGTGAGCTCTGTTTTGACAAATGCAAAACAAGCTTCTTGATTAAAAACATAATTAAATTTTATTGGAGAGTTGCAGTATTGATATTTTTTATCAGCCAAGAGGTTAAGTAGCACTAAAGAAACTAGTATTGGTTCGGAGCTTTTAACGTTAATGTGCGACTCTTCGCTTTCATTTTTTACGTATCTACTTAAAAGATTATTAGCAATATCACCAATGCTAGTTGCAGCTTCGCGTAAGGCAATGCGCTCTTGCTCAGGAATATCGTGACAAGATTTTATTACCATGAGTAAGCTTGCGAGAGGTGAGCGAATATCATGCGCAACTTGGTTTGCAAGTTTGTAGAATTTTTCTTGTTCTTTTAAGATGTTTTTTTGCAGCTCATTTTCTACGCGTAAGGATTCAGCGCGTTTACGGTCAGTAATGTCGATAGAGGTACCGACTATGCCGACAACCTTGCCTTTTTCATCATAGAGTGGCGATTTTTTAGTTAACATTACCTGGCGATTACCACTTTTTTCAGCAATTACTTCTTCAAGCGTAATTGTTTCGCCAGTTTTTAATACATGTAAGTCTGCTTGTTCAAGTTTTGCCGCAATATCTTTATCCCATAAATCATAGTCATTCTTCCCAACGAACTCATTTAAAGAATGCAAGCCAAGAATTTCTAAAACTCGATCGTTACATCCGCCATATTTTAATTTGGCGTTTTTCCACCAAAGGTTACCAGGTAGTTTTCTGATTATTTCTTGTAGGCGTTGAACTTTTTCAAATCTTCGGGCACGAATAATTAAGCTGTGAGCTATTACTTTTGCTGTAGCAAGTTTCGGGTATTTTTTAATATGCTCATCATCAACAGTTGGCTCAAGTACTTTTTCGACAGTAAAACCAGCGTCATTCAGTAAGTTAAACCATTTATGCATTGGTTTTTCAAAGCGCAGCACTTTAAACGGCTTTGAGTCTGTGGGTGAATAATAATGCTTCCATTCTTGAACTTCGCCGTTAGTTTCAGTGAAATAATCTTTTACTAATAGGCCGATGATGTTTCCTTTTTCATCTCTTTTCCACTCACCTTTATGCGTGTTAAAACATGGATGCGTGATAGAAAATTGTAGAAACCCATTAGGTTTTAGTACGCGAAAAATTTCATCAAACACTTCTTGAATGTTTGGGATATCCATGAATGCCATGGTTGATACTACAAAATCAAAACACTGATCTTGAAAAGGCATTTTTGCAGCATTTGCAAGATGAAAGGTAATGTTACTTGGGTTTTTACATTTCTGTACCCGAGATAAAAACTGTTCTGAAATATCGATTGCTGTTAATGATTTGCAGCGTTTTGCAATTAACCTGGTGTTGTGAGCGTCACCAAATGCAATATCTAGTCCATCTAGACCAGTTGTATTTGGTAACATTTTTAAAAAAGCTGGGGTATTTAAATAATCGCGCCAAACATCGTAGCCTTTTTCTGAAGCTTCTAGCCATATTTCGGCCATCTCATCCCATTGTTTTTTTACTTTTCTTACATGACCCATTTTTTTAACTTTTCCGAAAAAATTTCATACTATAAATTTTCTTAAATATTAATGCAGAATACAAACAATTCCTCATAATATAGTTTAACATTTTTTATTAGGTACACAACTAACTACGTTTTTTTGATTTCGGACTTGACCGCAAATTTTTTTATGATTAGCTTAGTAGATAGCGAGGAGATGATTATGCCTATTTATGAATATTATTGCAATGCTTGCGGGCATCGTTTTGAACAATTGCAGAAGGCTAGTGATGAACCATTAAAAATTTGCCCAAAATGTCAAAAGCCAGATTTAGAGAAATTAATATCAAATACTAGTTTCCAGCTTAAGGGGACTGGTTGGTATGTGACTGATTTTAGAGGAAAACAAGCAAAAGCTAACAGTGAAGTTAAAGCCGAAACCAAGCCAAAAGCTAAAGAAGAAAAAGCCGCCAAACCCGAAGCAAAAGAAACAAAGAGTAAGGTAAAGGATGAAAAAAAGGCCTGACGAGAAATATTAACGTAGTATTAAATAAATTATATCAAGGGAAAAAATGCGTACTCATTATTGTGGTGAAGTGAATAGCAAAGCTATTAATCAGTTGGTCGAGCTCTATGGTTGGGTAAATAAGGTTCGCAATCATGGAAAGTTAATATTTATCGATTTGCGCGATCGAAGCGGTATTGTGCAGGTTGTAGTTAATCAAGACCAATCCGATCTATTTGCGTTAGCTGAAAAGTTTCACAATGAATTTGTGTTGCAAATAACTGGAAAAATTCAGGCGCGACCAGCCGGTTTAGTAAACTCAGAAATGCGTACAGGAGAGATAGAGATTGTTGTTACAGATATTATAGTATTAGCAACAGCTGAGCCATTACCATTTGTTTTAGATGAATTTCAAACTGCTCACGATGATTTACGTTTGCGTTATCGCTACTTAGATTTACGTCGGCAAGAATTAACTGAAAAAATTTGGTTTCGCGCAAAAGTTGCCAAAAAAATCCGTCAATATTTTGACGATTGTGGCTTTATCGAAATTGAAACTCCAATGCTTACTAAAACCACGCCCGAAGGAGCTCGTGATTTTTTAGTTCCAAGTAGAAATTTTAAAGGCGAATTTTATGCTTTGCCGCAATCGCCGCAAATTTTTAAACAGTTGTTGATGGCCGCGGGGTTTGATCGTTATTATCAGTTGGTGCGTTGTTTTCGCGATGAAGATTTGCGCGCTGACCGTCAGCCAGAGTTCACTCAATTAGATGTAGAATTAGCATTTACTTCTGAGGCTGAGATAATGCAACTGATCGAGGAAATGCTCAGACAGTTGTTTAAAGAATTGTTGCAAGTTGTTCTGCCAAATCCATTTTTAAAAATTACTTACAAAGAGGCCATGGAAAAATATGGCTCAGATAAGCCAGATTTGCGCATCCCGCTTGAAATTATTGAGCTCACCGATTTAATGCAAAATGTTGGTTTTGAGGTATTTGCTAAGTTTGCGCATAATCCACAAGGAAGAATCGCAGCGCTTTGTTTGCCAAATGCAAAATCGTTATCGCGAAAACAGTTGGACGGCTATACCGAATTTGTTGGAATTTACGGCCTAAAGGGTTTGGCAAATATCAAAGTTAACGATGTCGCGCTTGGGCTACAAGGTTTGCAATCATCAATTTTGAAGTTTTTTGATAAAGAGACCATCGAACGCATAATCTCTAGAGTTAATCCTAAGTCTGGAGACATTATTTTTATTGCTGCTTCCGAAAATAAAATTGTTAATGAGGCCCTGGGGGCATTAAGAGTTAAGCTTGGGCACGATCATAATTTGGTTTCGGATTCTTGGCAGCCACTTTGGGTGGTGGATTTCCCTTGTTTTGAAAAAACTGAAACGGGCTGGACTTTTCTGCATCATCCATTCACTGCTCCTGTTGAAAATAATATTGAAGAAATACTTAAAAACCCAGGAGCAGTGATGGCGCGAGCTTACGATATGGTATTAAATGGTACCGAGCTGGGTGGTGGCTCGATTCGAATTCACAACAGAGAAATGCAGCTGGCGGTGTTTAAAATTTTGGGGATTGATCCTGTGCTTTCTGAGCAACAATTTGGGCATTTACTCGAAAGTTTTAAATACGGATATCCACCTGAAGGCGGGATTGCATTTGGCTTGGATAGAATTGTGATGCTTATGACTAAATCAAAATCAATTCGTGAAGTAATTGCATTTCCAAAAACCCAAACCGGATCATGCTTATTAACTGGCGCACCTTCAAAAGTTACTGCTTCTCAATTGTCTGAATTAGGAATTAAAGTATAATTTGTGATACAAATTTTTTAGGAGTAAATAAACCATGTCAGGTCATAGTAAATGGGCAAATATAAAACATCGCAAAGGCAAGCAAGATGCGGTGAAGGGTAAAATTTTTACGAAATTAATTCGCGCTATTACCGTCGCGGCCCGGAAAGGTGGCGGTAATGTTGATGATAATCCTGCCTTACGCTTAGCAGTTGATAAAGCATTAGGGCATAATATGCCGCGTGATACAATTGACCGTGCAATTAAACGTGGTGCGGGTAATGATGAAGATAGTAAGATGGAAGAAACGCACTTTGAAGGTTATGGCCCAGGCGGTGTTGCAATTTTAGTGTATTGCTTAACCGATAACCATAATCGTACTGTTGCTGATGTGCGATATGCATTTACAAAACACGGGGGTAATCTTGGAACTGACGGTTCAGTGGGATATTTATTTAAGCAAAGTGGTCTGATTTGTTTTGCACCAGGCAGTAATGAAGATAAAATAATGCAGATTGCATTAGAGGTTGGTGCAGAAGATGTGGTATCAAACAGTGATGGCAGCGTCGATGTAATTACTTCGCCAGAGGTATTTTCAAAAGCGAAAACTGCTTTGGAAAAGGATGGGCTTACTCCGGCTGCAGCTGAAGTAACGATGCTTGCCAACACAACAGTGCCACTAAATAAAGAAGCAGCTGAAAAAGTTTTGAGTTTGCTTGATGCTTTAGAAGAGTTGGATGATGTGCAGAATGTTTTTTCAAATGCTGATATGCCTGAAGAAGTTTTGGGTTAGCGCAGCGTTAATTTTGCAGTTAACGGAGTAATTGTATGGCCAAAAAAAATATTTTTAGTTTTGTCTTATTGGGGTTGGGAGCAACTCTCTTTTTCTTTGTAAATAATAATGCTTTTGCTAATGGCAATTCGCATGAGAGCACTGGGTATCATTATATGTCTGGTTTATATTTTAGTGCTCAACCGGGTATTGGTCGAACTGATATTGGTAGCGGTATGGATCAATATCTTGACTGGTTGAGTGCCACTCAAGGTCAACAAAAATACGTACATAAAGAAAATTTTGGTTTGCGTGTTTTAGTTGGATATAGTTTTAATCAGTATTTAAGCGCTGAAGCTGGTTATTCGATATACCCAAATCTTAATTACAAATCTAGCGCCCTCGGAATAACTACAGTTAATCTATATGTAAAAACGTATGCTATAGATATGATAGGTAAATTATCGTTACCGCTAACAGTGCTTAGCCCAAGCTTGGAGCGTTGGAGTATTTATGGAAAAGGCGGGGTTGCGTACACAACAGTAACATTTGATACCGACGCAAGAATATTGAGGCAGGATAATTTTGGTTGGCAGCCAACCTACGGTGCTGGGATTGCTTATAACTGGACCGATAACATAGCGCTTGATTTATCTTGGTCAGAAATTTATGGGAATAGTAAACTAGGGTTTAATCCCAAAGGGAATCCACAAGTAACCAGCACTAGCCGTGTAATCCCAACTTGCGATTTATTTGCTTTAGGTATTACATATAAATTTACGAGTCTTTAGATTAAAGATTAATAGTTTTCAGAGAGATTCATGTCACTAATTTTGGGCATTGACCCAGGTTCAAGAGTTACTGGTTTTGGCATAATTGATTCGGTTGGTTCGACGCATCGTTATGTTGCAAGCGGAGCACTTCGATTAAAAAAAGATGGTAGTTACTCAGAGTTGCATCAAATTTTTTCCGATCTGGAAAAAGTAATTGCTGATTACCGGCCGACAGATGCTGCTATTGAACAAGTTTTTATGCATGCGAATGTTAATTCAGCGCTAAAGCTTGGGCAAGCACGTGGTGCTGCAATTGTTGCAATGGCAAAAAATCATCTACGAATTGCCGAGTATTCTTCGCGACAGATTAAGCTTGCAGTAGTTGGTTTTGGCGCAGCAGAAAAACCGCAGGTGCAACAAATGGTAAAAATGTTACTCAAGCTGAATGCTTTACCGCAAGCAGACGAAGCTGATGCACTTGCAGTTGCTTTGTGCCATGCGCAAACTCGTCGCAGCATGTCTGTAATTAAAAGAGGAGTAGTGCAATGATTGGCAGGTTACGTGGTATTTTGCTGGAAAAATCCGCACCAAATCTTTTGATTGATGTTGGTGGTATTGGCTATGAGGTACAACTTCCTGTTAACAGCTTTTATAATTTGCCGCAGATTGGCGCTGAAATAACACTATTTACACATTTTATTGTGCGTGAGGATGGGCATTATTTGTTTGGATTTATTTCTTTATCGCAACGCGCTTTATTTCGAACACTGCTTAAAGTCAGTGGTGTTGGGCCAAAGCTTGGGTTGGCGATTCTTTCTGGAATGGAGCCCGATGTTTTTGTGAGGCATGTTTTAGGGAATGATCCGAGCTCTTTAGAACGTATACCAGGGGTTGGCAAGAAACTTGCGCAACGCTTGGTCGTGGAAATGCATGACAAACTATCTGATTGGGAAACTACCGGTGTGGTGTCTGATATTAAAGTCTCAACTGCGGTGAGGGATGCAATCAGCGCTTTGATTGCGCTTGGTTATAAATCACATGAGGCAAGAAAATCTTTGGAAGCGCATCAGAACAAAGATTTATCTAGCGAAGAATTAATTCGGCTTGCGTTAAAAGATATCCGCTAATGGTTCTTGCAAATTCAAAGATTTTGCTTAAGATCAGAGCAGGTTAAAATTACAAATATAAAATTAAAATATGACAGATGAGCGAATCATTTCTACTGAATTAGCGGCGACCACTGACGAAGAAGCTGTTGAGCGTGCTATCAGGCCAAAATCATTAAAAGAATATATCGGTCAGCCACAAGTGGTTGAGCAGATGAATTTGTTTATTCAGGCAGCGCGTGGGCGAAGTGAAGCTTTAGATCACGTGTTAATTTTTGGGCCGCCTGGTCTTGGCAAAACCACTATGGCGCATATCATTGCAAATGAAATGGGTGTAGCGCTTAGGCAAACTTCAGGCCCAGTATTGGAAAAAGCCGGGGATTTGGCAGCAATATTGACTAATCTTGAACCGCATGATGTGTTGTTTATCGATGAAATTCATCGTTTGAGTCCTGCAGTCGAAGAAATTCTCTACCCAGCAATGGAAGATTATCAAATTGATATTATTATTGGCGAAGGTCCGGCTGCGCGTTCAATTAAACTTGATTTACCTCCCTTTACATTAGTTGGCGCAACAACGCGCGCTGGCTTGTTGACTTCGCCGCTCCGAGATCGTTTCGGCATTGTGGAGAGACTTGAGTTTTATAACGTTAGTGATTTGACAACTATTGTTACCAGGTCCGCAAATATTTTAAATATTCAAGTTGACAAGGATGGTGCGTTTGAAGTAGCGCGTCGCGCTCGCGGGACGCCGCGAGTTGCAAACCGGCTACTTAGACGCGTGCGAGATTATGCGCAAATCAAAGGCACGGGTGTTGTTTCGAAAGAAATTTCTTTTAAAGCGTTAGATATGCTTGATGTTGATAAATTAGGTTTTGATATGATGGATCGAAAGTTATTGCTAACCATTATTGAAAAGTTTGATGGCGGTCCAGTTGGTATAGATAGCTTAGCGGCTTCGATTGGCGAGGAGCGGGGTACAATTGAAGATGTGCTCGAACCATTCTTGTTGCAGCAAGGGTACATTTTGCGTACGCCGCGTGGGCGAATTGCTACGCGCCAAGCTTATGTGCATTTTGGGTTGGCACAAAATGAAAAAGTAGCTGATTAAAGTAATTGATTAATGATTATTGTTTAATGGGGGCGCGTATTTATGGGATCTGATGCTTCAATGTGGGCAATTGTTCTTGGTGCAAGTCCAGTGGTTAAAATTGTACTGATGTTGCTGTTGCTTGCTTCAGTATTATCGTGGACGATAATTTTTCAGCGTTGGTTTTTTCTGAAAGAAGCGCATGGTGCAATTCGAGATTTTGAGGAACGTTTTTGGGCTGGAGCCGACTTACAGAAATTTTATCAAGAGCTAACTGCTACAAATACAAATTTACATGGGCTAGCGCATATTTTTTGTGTGGGCTTTAGTGAGTTTACTAAGCTCAGTAAGCAACCAACTGCGCGTACTGATGCAGTATTAGAAAGCACGCAACGAGCAATGCGTGTTGCGCTTTCGCGTGAGACAGCACGTCTTGAACAGCATTTATCATTTTTAGCTACTGTTGGCTCGACCAGCCCATATGTTGGATTGTTTGGTACGGTGTGGGGTATTATGACTTCATTTCGTGCGCTCGGTGGAGTACAACAAGCAACGATTGCGATGGTTGCTCCAGGAATTTCTGAAGCATTAATTGCCACAGCTATGGGTTTATTTGCCGCTATCCCGGCTGTAATTTTTTATAATCGTTATGCCAACGATGTTGAAAGGTTGGCTAATCATTACGATACCTTCAAAGAGGAATTTTTTAGTATCCTTTATCGTCAAGTTCATTCTCGAGTAAGTTAATGTATAAGCCAAAACGTTTTCGTCAGCTTGCAGAAATTAATGTCGTACCATACATCGATGTGATGTTGGTGCTGTTAATTATTTTTATGGTAACTGCACCGCTCTTATCTCAGGGAGTAAAAGTTGATTTACCAACCGCGCAAGCAAAACCAATTAATGCTAAACCACCTGAACCAATTATTGTAACTATAGATGCTCGAGGAAATTATTATTTGAATGTTGCTGCAAATCCGCAAGCGATTATTAGCAGAGATGCTTTATTTAATAGCGTAGCAAACCTGCTAAAACATCGGCAAAACCAGGGTAGAACAGAGCAACAAATATTAGTGAAGGGTGATAAAAATGTTGATTATGGAAAAGTTGTAGATGCGATGGTGTTGCTGCAACATGCAGGCGCAGAATCAGTTGGTTTAATTACGCAACCATTGCGGTAGAAAAAAGTTGCCGCGAAATTTTATTTCTTACAACAAAAAATTTTCATTTTAATTTGTTTTGCACATAATTTTGCAAAACAAATTTTTTTTTGTTATTATTGTTATGTCGACAACTAAATTAAATGGAGTATTATTTATGGCAACAAAAAAAGTGGCAAAGAAGAAGGCAGTAAAGAAAGTAGTTAAGAAGGTAAAAAAAGCAGTAAAACGCGTGAAAAAAGCTGCTAAAAAAAGGAAATAACTATTTAATAAAAAAGCCCGTAGCATAATACTACGGGCTTTTTTTTGTCTGTTTATTTTTTAATCGGATCAATTTTTTTCATAAATTTACCGGCGCTAGAATCAAATTCATATCCAATTGGTTTCCCTGTCGGTATTTCAAGTTTCACAACTTCCGCTGGTGATAAATTATCTAAGTACATCACAATTGAACGCAAACTGTTTCCATGTGCAGCGATTAAAATATTTTTGTTTGCTTTGATGTGCGGCAAAATAGTTTCTTGAAAAAATGGAATAGTGCGAGCAGCAGTATCTTTTAATGCCTCACCATTTGGTGGTGGTACATCAAAACTGCGGCGCCAAATCTGTACCTGCTCTGCGCCATAGGTGTCTGCGGTCACTTTCTTGTTTTTGCCTTGGAGTTCGCCGTAATAGCGTTCATTTAAATGCCAGTCGCGTTGTACTGGAATCACCTTTTGCGCCATTTCATCATTATATATTTTGGCCCAAGCCTCTTGCTTTTCTTCGCCAGTATGTAAAATCATCGGCGCTTTGCCGCTTTTATTTTTACTTAAAACCAACATTGCAGTGTCAATAGCGCGAATAAGGGTTGAAGTATAGACAAGTGAGAAATTTATATCAGCAAGGAGCGTGCCGGCTTCCAGCGCTTCATTGATACCTTGCGCCGAGAGAGGGATATCAACCCAACCAGTAAACACATTTTCTTTATTCCACATTGATTCGCCATGACGCAACAGAAATAACCAACTCATATTTTTTTACCTCGTTTGTTGTTAAAATTGAATTTGGCATTTTAGCGCGGAAGGTCTGAATTATCAAATTGAGTGGCCTCGTGCTTTATTTTCGCTACATACATAGCAAATCCTTTGAGCGTGCTTGCGCTAAACTAGACATATTAAAATTGAGGGGTATTGGTAATATGCACAGAATTCTTAAGAAAAGTTAATTATTTCAATTTCAAAATGTTGCAATAAAGCCATGACATCAGGAAAACTAAATCTAGCTTTTTTTACCTCATTCAATTTAATATCAATATTGTAATTAATTGCTCGGGAAAGATCGGCCCGCTCTAACTTAGAGTGAATAAATAAACTTTGATATAAATCGGTATTTGTAAAGTTAGCGCGAGACAAATCAGCTTCACGAAAATCGACGTCAGTTGCTTTACAGTCTTGGATGTTTATTTCGGATAGATTTAGCCCAAAAAAGCTTGAATGGCTGATGTTGCAGCAATAAAAGTTTATTAAACTAGATAATTTTATTTGTGGCCATTTTGCTGTGGCCCAATTAATTCCCATAAGTTTTGAATTATTAAAGACAACATCTGAGAACTTTGTGTTGGTTAGTTCAATTGTGTTTAGATTGGAATTCTTAAATTCACAATCGATAAATTTACAGTTTATCAATTTTGCGTCATCAAAATTACAATGCAAAAATGTGCAATTTTCAAAGACCTTATTCTGTAGTGTGTTGGCTTTGCAATTTAATTCTGAAAAAGATTTATCAAAATAAGAAACTTGCTCTGCAGCAGAGAGCATGCTTTCGGTGGTATCGATTTGGGTTTTTTCGTGCATAACGCAAAGTATATATTAAAAGTATATATTAATAGACCATCGAAAAAAACAGGCGGTCATAGTAACTAAAACGTGGTGAAAATCACATTTTATTGACATAAAACGTGATAATTATCACGTTTTTGGTATATACCTTAGACTTATTTAATTTAAATCAATATGTTATGAAAATGATGAATTCCTTCTAATTCCTTCAAAAGCTTTGTCTCACACAAGTCTGTTAAATTTAAAAAAAGATGGTTTAGTGGTAAATTACCCGCTGTATTTGCTGAACTTATTTCCCATACTTAATTACGTAAATAGTTGTAAAACGTCAGCCATTTCCTCTTTCGCCAAAAATTGTTGTAGGCGTTTTACTTGGTTGAATTTACCATCAATGATAAAATATTCATATAGATCAGAATAGAAATTATCGAGGAATGTTTTTAACGTTCTAAATAATAGTTGCAGGAAAGCCCATGTCAACCCCGCCCACTCCTTATAGTAGTTCAGGAATTGAAGCAGCAGATAAAGCAAGAAGAGTAGCCTCGGCAATCTCATCTTCTGCTCCATCATTATTTGCAGGTAGTTTTCCATCTTCAAGTTTAGTCGCTCCAAATTCAGCTGTTCAAGAATCTATCGCTTTAAGCCAAGACGCCAAAGCCGAAGCCAAAGCAGCAAAAAGTGAAGCCAAAGCAGCAAAAGAAGCCAAAGCCGAATCCAAAGAAGAAAAAGCAGATTCCAAAGAGGCTAAAGCAGCAAAAGCTGAAAGCAAAGAAGAATCCAAAGAATATAAAGCTGTAACAGAAGCTCTTTGTGAATATTATTCAAACCAAGAAAAAACCTATGGAGCCAGTTCTACCGTTAGCAGACAACTTACAGTGATTAAAGTACGGCTAGTCGAAGAATGCCAGGAAAAAAAAGAAGATATGGACTCAAAAAATACCGAAGCTCCCTTCGAGGCAAAAGAAGCTAAACCTCCATCCGCACCCCAAGCATCTCAAAGGTATCACGAAAATAGATGCCAAATCAGAAAAACTCTAGAGATAAAAGATCTGTTTGGTACATCAGAAGCAAAAGAAATCAAAAAAGTTTTAATTATAGGTCGAGCTGGGGTTGGTAAAACTGTTTTTACTCAATACATAGCTTATCAATGGTCAAAAAACCAGTTATGGCAAGATCGATTTAAATATGTTTTTTGTCTTAGCTTAAAAAGACTAACAAAATATACTGATCAAAAAGATCTCTCAGCTGGAGAGCTCTTTTTCCAAGAATGCTTAGTTAAAAAGTTTCGTCCAGCAGAACAAGAGGCTGATCTCAAAAGATCAATTGATATTATTTTAACCGGAGCCAACACCAAAGTCTTATTAGTTTTAGATGGCTATGATGAAATTGTTGGATTGCAAGACACACCAGCTATCAAAAATATTTTTGATAAGCTTATGCATTGTCCAAATGTCATTTTAACCTCAAGACCTTATCGTTTAGATGGTTTGCATCATATCAAATTTGACCGCAGGCTTGAGAATACTGGCTTTAGTGCTGAACAAGTCGCCGAATATATTCATAATTACTTTTCTGAGCAAAAAGATCAAGAAGCTATGCTGAAGTGGATGCAATCACAAGATATGACGGATCTTGCAGAAACCCCAATACACCTAAATATCTTATGTGCTCTCTATGAGGCTAAATCATTACCTGCTGAGGACAAAGAACAACCAGTAAACCTTTCTTGCATCTATCGCCAAATGGTGCATCACATTCTATGTGCTTGCGCCATAAGAACAGCTACTAACCTAACACCAGTTGAAACCGAAACCAAATATGCTTCTGAGCTGGATTATCTTGGACGATTAGCTCTAAAGGCATTTGAACATAATCAAGTTACCATTCAACCAGAAACCTTTGCTGCAGTTGACCAAGATCTAGTTAATGAAAGATTATCTTTGCCATCTAAAGATAAAATATTCCAAATGGGTTTATTGAAAGCTATTGATAATTCAGCCACATTAGATGTCAATAAACCCCATGAATTTTTGCACCTAAGTTACCTTGAATTTCTTCTAGCTAGATTCATCTGGCGTCAACTTCCATCCGGACCCGCTCTAAATTTTATTCGTACTGAAAAATATAATCCCACCTATTACAAGGTATTTAATTTTATTGCAGGTCTTGTGCATCTAGACGCCATTAATGCAATTCCACTCCAATCTTTTTGGCATGAACTTCTTTCCGAACCCCTAGATCTAACTGGTATAGGCCACATAGGTCTTATGATCAGATGCCTTGATGGTTGCCAATTAGATCGCAGAATCCCAAATCTTGAGGAAAGAATGCAAGAGGTACAGCATTGGCTGGGGATTAGAATATGCGATGAAAAACTTTATTCCTCTAATTTTGTGCTTAAAAGATTGGTCGACGATCTATTTATTCCATTTTTAAGAGATAGCAGCGATTTTTTCCGGAGACCCTTTTGTAATGGTGTTTTTCTTAAGGCTTTGGAGGCTAAAGAAGTGGGTGCCAGAAGAAACGCTTTATATGTGATAGAAAGACTTGGTGAAAAAGCCGCAACGCCTGAAATTATTGATTGGATTGGTAGAGCTTTAGATGCAAAAGAAGCACGTGTTAGAATAAATGCTTTGCATATGATAAGTGGCCTTGGCAAAAAAGCCGCAACGCAATTCGCAACGCCTGAAATTATTGATTGGATTGGTAGAGCTTTAGATGCAAAAGAAGAATATATCAGAAGATCTGCTTTAGGTGCAATATGTATTTTTGGCAAAAAATTCGCAACACCTAAAATTCTAAATGGCATCAAAAGAGCTTTGGATGCAAAAGAAGTGGATGTCAAGGAAGATGCTTTGTATGTGATATTTGACCTTGACGAAAAAGCTACAATTCTAAGCTTGATCAGGGAAGCTTTAGTAGAAGCTGAAGGAGTAGTAGACAATGTGAAAAAATGGTATGTTTTGCCTAAAATACGTTTCGATAGCGAAAGATTCGTAACGCCTGATATTCTTGGCTTGATCAGAGAAGTTTTAGATGCAAAAGAAGCACGTGTTAGAAAAAATGCTTTGTATCTGATAAGTGACTTTGGCGAAAAAGCTGCAACGCCAGAAATTTTAAATGGCATCATAGTAGCTTTAGATGCAAAAGATGAAGATGTTAGAGAAATTGCTTTATATGTAATAAAATTCCTTGGTGAAAAAGCCGCAATACCTAAAATTCTAGATAGAGTTATAGTAGCTTTAGATGCAAAAGAAAACAAACGCACCAGAACAGAAGCTTTATATGTGATAGGAAGACTTGGTGAAAAAGCCGCAACACCTAAAATTCTAGATAGAGTTAGAGTAGCTTTAGATGCAAAAGATGAAGATGTTAAAGAAGCTGCTTTATGCGCGATAAGAGGACTTGGTGAAAAAGCCGCAACACCTGAAATTCTTGGTTGGATTGGTAGAGCTTTAGATGCAAAAGAAGAATATATCAGAAGAGCTGCTTTGGGTGCAATAGGTAGTTTTGGCAAAAAATTTGTAACACCTAAAATTCTAGATAGAGTTAGGGTAGCTTTAGATGCAAAAGAAAACAAACGCACCAGAACAGAAGCTTTATATGTGATAGAAAGACTTGGTGAAAAAGCCGCAACGCCTGAAATTCTAAATGGCATCAGAGTAGCTTTAGATGCAAAAGATGAAGATGTTAAAAGAGCTGCTTTATGCGCAATAGGCGAGCTTAGTGCAAAATTTGTAACACTTGAAATTCTAGATTTGGTTGTAGAGGCTTTAGATGCAAAAGAAGCATATATCGGAAGTGATGCTTTTAAAGTGATAGAAAAACTTGAAATAACGTCAGTGGCAAAATCACCAAAAATATTAGAGATTCTCATATCAAAATCATTAGCTGGTATATTTTACTATAAGGATTATATTCCCTTTTTAATGAGAATGTCTTTATCAAACCTCTTATCAAATTACTCCAGAACACCATCCTCAGCATCTTTATCCACAATCTGTTTCATTTTTGTTAATTTAGCTCTGATCCAAGGTAATGCAGTAACAATAAGCGATAATCAAATCCGAATCTTCAGTAGCAGACAAATTTTTACTATCAAAATACCCAGAGAACATCTTGCGCTTATTTCAGAGTTAAAAAGGGGTTTTTCCTTAACTTTACATAATTATGGTTCACTAAATCCATTTATTACAAATAGCATAGCCAGAAATGCCAGCTCACTTAGCCCAAGCGCTTTGGCATCAAGTTCTTTGGCAATATCAAGCATATCTAGCGCTCCTTGTGCATTTTTTGGATCATCATCCGCTATGTGTACTGCAGCAAGTAGTGGCTCAAGCCCAGTTGTGGTAAATCAGACTTTTAATATAAGTGTTGCACATACGACAATGGTAGGAGATAACTCCACTGTAACCGAGAATGCGCCAACAATCTTTGCTCCCAATAACAGTGGTACAATGAGTGCAAATCAAGAGACAAACCGACATAAGATTTGTTCCATCTTATAAAATAGCAAAAACAACTTAAAGTATTCGACAATAAGTTGGATGACTTGTTGTTCTCGTATCTATGATTCCCGTATTTTGGGGAGCATATACAAATGCATTATTATTAACCGTTTCAGTAGTCTTTGTATCACCACGTTCGACGCTCAGAACTTTAACTTGAGCTTTAATGTCTGATTTAACAGCAAGTTGATTGTCGTCTGCATGGACTAGAGGAGATGCACTATAGTTTGTATTGCTTGCATTTGCCCTCTGTTGTAATTGTTGGGGCTGGAAGAAAGCCGAACTACCACCACCTACACCTGCGCTTACTGAACTTTTTTTATCATCGGCAGCACTTGCACTTGATGAACTAACTATTGCGGTTGATGATGACATATCTTACCCCTCCATTTAAAAGAGTTAATGTTTTTGAAAAAAATATACCAAACAATATATAAGTTTAGTGAAAAAGAAGATAAATATCAATAACCCTTAATTCCCTTTCATAAAAAATTTCTCGTATTGTGTCAAGGCACTGGTTTTATCAAAAAAGTTTGCGAAAAATAATATCTTTGCTGGGCTCAGCTATATACTATTTTGTCTCTTGTAACTATTTACAGAAATTACTGATATGATTTTTTTGACTAGCTATTTTCCTATTAGTAAAAACCCCAGTATTTTATTTTGTTATTGTTCCGAGGATAATGAGGTAATGAGCAAAAAGATTTCCGTGCATGATAGTTTTATTAAAAACATGATGAGTAATCGTAAAGTTGCGTGTGAATTTTTTGCTAGTCATTTACCTGAAAAAATTAAAACAGCGGTAGATTTAGATAACATTAAATCTGAGCCTGGGATTTTAATTGACGAAAGTTTGCGCTCAAAATTCACCGATCTTTTATATTCTGCCGAATTTAATCATGAAATTGGTTATTTTGTTTTGCTAATTGAACATTTAAGTACCCCCGATCAGCTTATTCCGTTTAGAATTTTGGAGTATACAGTTGGTGTTATGCGTGACCACATTAAAAGAAGCAAGGAAAAACGTCTGCCTTTGGTTTACCCAATGATTATTTATTCTGGAAATCGGCCATATAATCATTCCACCGACTTATTTGATTTATTTGGTGAGCATAAGGCATTAGCTCGTGAGGTGCTTTGGCAGCCATATCATTTAATTGATTATCATAGAATATCTGATGAAGAATTGCGGCGGTTTACTTGGTATGGGGTGGTAGCGCTTTTGATGAAGCATGTTTATGATTTAAATATTGAGCCAAGCTTAAGAGAGGTATTTCGCTCTCTGAGTTTTGAACAACAAAATGATCCATATTATGTAAATACTATGTTTTCGTATATAATAGAAACAAGAGAAATAGATTTAGATGCTTTGCGTGATATAGCCAAAGCAGAATTGACCAACCTTGATGAGGTAAAAATTATGACTTTAGCCGATCGCTTAAGGGAAGAAGGTAGACAGCAAGCTGTACGCGAAACTATGACGTTAGCAGATCGTCTCAGAGAGGAAGGCAGAAAAGAGGCTGTACGCGAAACTATGACATTAGCAGATCGTCTCAGAGAAGAAGGTAGGCAAGAAGCTATACGTGACACTATGAATTTAGCGGATCGCTTAAGAGAGGAAGGTAGACAACAAGCTGCGCAAGAAACGATCCAAATTATTGCTCGACGTTTAATAAAACAAGGATTAACGGCTGAACAAATTGTCATAGCAACTGGGTTATCTGCTGATGAAGTCAGTGTTCTAATGCGCGAAACTGCCTAGGTTTAATTGTTTAATTCGCTATTTCTCTCTCGCACCAAAAATTGCAGTGCCAATGCGAATCATGGTGCTGCCGGCTTTGATTGCAGCAGCAAAATCACCAGACATGCCCATGCTTAATGTATCTAAGTCTAATAGGTATTTTTGTTGGTTAGTAGTTTTAGTAGTTTTTGCTAATTCAGTTTTTAATTGCAGAAAAAGAGCCGAGACTTCGGAAAAAATTTTATACTGTGAAGTAAAGTCTGGAAACTCCTCTGGGATAGTCATCAGGCCGCGCAATTTGAGTCTTGGCAATAGTAGAATTTTTTCGGCAAGGTTAAGCATCTCTTTTTCAGTGATCCCGGCTTTATTTTTGTCATGAGTTGGATTTATTTGGATGCACACATTTAGTGGCGGTAAATCTTCTGGCCGAAATTTATTTAATAATTCCGCAATTTCGATATTATCGACACTTTGCACCCAAGCAAAATATTTTGCTAGGTGTTTTGTTTTGTTTGATTGCACGCGCCCAATAAAATGCCAAGTAATGTTGCTACAAGTAAGTGCGCGAATTTTTGGCAGAGCATCTTGCAGATAATTTTCACCAAAATCGATTTGCCCACAGGCAAGTGCAGCTTGTATTTTCTCGATACTTTGTTTTTTGCTGACAGCCAATATTTTTACGGAATTTTCTTTTAGTCCATATTCTTTTTCAAGCAAGGCTACTTTTTGCCGAATTTGGAATAAATTATTTTTTATATCAAGCATTTTGCAATTCTTATAGTTGTAGTTGTTTATTTAACTTGAAAAAAATTATACCATAGCGCTTAATAAAAGTTAGCGTTTTTAAGGCAAATATTATTTTATATGAGCGAAAAATCTTACAGGGTTGCGTTTGTCTGTGCAGTGTTTTTTCATGCATTGCTCGCTATTTTATTGTTAATTACTTTTGTGCGGTCGAATCCAATCGCTACGTTTGAAAATACTAATAATGTTATTAAAGCTGTTGCTGTTCGAGAAAGTGTAAGCAACATGCAGCAGCAAGCGCAACCACAACCAACACAACCAGTAAAAGAATTACCAAAACCAGAGCCAAAGCCTGCAATTAAACCTTTGCCAGCACCAAAAAAACCAATAGTTGTAATAGATAAGGCTAAAGAATTATCTGAATTAAAGAAGCAACTGCAGGTCGAGCGCACTCGTGTTGTTGCTGCAAAAGAAAAAATTAAAGCTGAAGCTCAACAGAAAAATTTACAGAGCCAAATTGCGCTTGAGAAGAAAGAATTGGCTGAAGCTACGGCGCAAGCTGCACAAGGCGAGGTTGATAAATATAAGGCGCAAATAATTCAGGCAATTTCTTCGGTGTGGATTGTTCCAGATGGTGTCGATCCAAGCCTTAGCTGTGAATTATTAATTCATTTAGCGCCAGGTGGTAATGTGCTTGATGTTACAATTACAAAACCAAGTGGCAATGCGGTTTTGGATCATTCCGCAGAAACGGCGGTAATGAAAGCGTCCCCACTGCCTGTACCTGAAGATACAATATTGTTTGATAAATTTCGTACCATAAAATTAATTGTTCACCCCGAAGGAATAAAAACAATTAATAATTAATAACATCTGCAATTTAGACAGGTAAAAATGAAGTCGGGTCTGGACAATAGGCAATAAATCTATATACTTATTTTCAATTTGTTTCTGCTGGATCTATCTATATGGTAACCACACCAATAATTGCTACGTCACAATTATCAGAAGAAAAAAAACGAGATGAAGAGCGAGGTATGGCCATAACTCCGATAACTGATTTACGGTACGATTCTTCGCGACGTTTCGCGTTTCAAGATGAAAAACACTTGCTGCGATCTGGAGAATTGTCATCAGCAGAAAGAAGGAAAGATTTATCTCTCGATCCTTCGCGACTTTCCGCATTTAGATATGGAGAATGCTTGTTGCGACCTGGGGAATCGCCATCAGTAAAAAGAAACACAAAACCCTCGGCACCACCACCATTGGCAGTATCTTTGTTTCGAGGGGGAATCCAAATAGCAGCAAAAAAAGCAGCAGCAGAAACAGCAAAAGCAATGGCACGAACGCAAACAGCACAAAGGTCAGTGGCAGTGATTACCGCTTCATCTACAGCTGCTTTAGCTGCATCTCCACCTGTGAGCAGTGATGATTCTGCATCTTTTTTATCCCTATCGCCAATCGAAAGAAATGGTGACGATGAAGATAATGTACCATGGGCTCCGCATGTACTTTCGCCCCCGCCAGATTCAAAGGCTTGCTACCCAAGCAAAAATCTTGCTCAGGCGCAAAGTCAGGCAAGCGCATTACATTCAGGTGTTAATGGTAGTGTTTGTGGCCCGCCTCTAGCTTCAACACCTTTGAATAACAATACCGATGTAGGCTTAATGTTGAGTGCTGCTGCTTCTATCGCTGTTTCTTCTATCGCTGTTTCTTCTATCGCCGCCGCATCCGCATCTATCGCTACCGCTTCTATTTTAAGTTTTTTCTCATCACGATCAGTAGCGGTATCTTCAAATGCTAAAGAACAAAATACGCCACAAGGACCGAAAAATGAATCATCTTCATCGCCATCACCAGTTTTAGCTCCAGAACCGTGTCAATGCATTCTTTTATAACTTAGAGCTGCACCAACGATCTTGATCTTTATTTTTGCCTTGTTATGTTTTTTGACGGCTTAAATAAAAAACCTATCTTCAGATAATAATATATGTTTCCTTGCAACTTGCGCCTGAAGTTTTATAATCAGCGCCAACAATATAAAAAAATTCATTGAGGGCAATTATGTTTAAGGTTTTAAGAATATTTGGCGTGTGTTTTTTAGTGCTCTTTTCAAAATTGGCATTTGCTACACTCGAAATTGAACTCACACAAGGTATTGATAGCGCTACGCCAATTGCAATTGCAAATTTTGAGGGCGAAGAAAGCATTAGTGCGCCTGAAAATAAAATAAGCGCCGTATTACAAAACGACCTAAAAAATAGTGGCCAATTTCGGATACTTGATAACAAACAAACCGATTTTGCCGCGAACGTTGATTACGCTCTTTGGCAAGGGCAAAAAATAGATTACGTAACAGTTGGCAAAGTTGTGAAAAATGGTGATCAATACAACGTATCTTTTAGGCTGTTTGATATTTATCACAAGAATCAGGCTTTGGATAAAAATTATACTGTTAAGGCGTCTCAGTTAAGAACTCTAGCGCATCATATAAGCGACTTGATTTACCAGCAGGTGACGGGCGATCGGGGAGTTTTCTCCACAAAAATTGCTTATATTATAGTCGAGCGTAAACCTAATCAAAAACCAAAATATCGGCTTGAAGTTGCAGACGCTGACGGCTTTAATCCAAAAACTTTACTCAATTCAAGCTTTCCATTAATGTCACCAGCTTGGTCATCTGATGGCCGAAAAATTGCCTATGTTTCTTTTGAGGGCAACCGCGCTCAGATTTTTGTGCAAGATGTGTTTTCTGGTGATCGCAAAATTATTTCAAAATACCCTGGGATTAACGGAGCGCCAGCTTGGTCACCTGACGGGAAAAAATTGGCTTTAGTGTTAACTTTAACTGGCTACCCAAAAATTTATACGCTTGATCTTGGGTCAAATACGTTAACGCGAATCACAGATGATTGGTTTTTAGACACAGAGCCAGCCTGGTCGCCTGATGGTGCTTCACTGATTTTCACTTCTAACCGCGGTGGCAATCCACAGATTTATCGCGTTACTTTAGCTGACAAAAAAGTTACACGGTTAACTTATAGCGGCTCTTACAATGCGCGTGGGTCTTTTGTGAAAAACGGAAAAAGTATTGCGATGTTGCATCAAGACGGCGATATGTTTAATATCGCAGCACAAGACTTGGCAACTGGGAGAGTTACGGTACTTTCAAACTCTGGTTTTGATGAATCACCAAGTATTGCGCCAAATGGCAAAATGGTGGTTTATGCGACGCATTCTGCTGATCGCGGAGTGCTTGCCGAAGTTTCGATGGATGGTAGGGTTAAACTTTTATTGCCGGCGCAAGATGGTGAGGTGCAAGAGCCAGCTTGGTCACCATTTTTTAATTAATGAGCATTTTTAAAATTATGTTATTAATCAAAGAGATAAGCTAAAAAACATGTAAAAAATTTTTCGTTTAAAATCAAAGAGTTACAAAGTTAACAACTTTTTTCGTTATTAATCAAAAGGTTACAAATTACGGAGATAATCATGAATTTGAAGCAAGTTTTTAAAGTCACATTGGTAGCGTTAGCTATTTCATCATTAGCTGCATGCAGTTCTTTAGGTGGTTCTTCTGGCGCAGCCGGTGCCGGTGGCCAAAATAAAAATGCGCAATCTAAAACCGAAGGTATGGGCGATCAGGTGGGTTTTAGTGAAGAAGGCCAAGACAAACTAAAAGCCCCAGCCAATCAAATTTATCACTTCGATTTTAATAAATATGATGTACAAGATGAAGATGTTGCTTCGGTTAACGCACAAGGGAATTATTTGGCATCACATTCAACCGCAAAAGTGCGTTTAGAAGGTAATGCTGATGAACGAGGCAGCCGCGAATATAATGTTGCTTTGGGTTGGAAGCGAGCAAAAGCTGTTTCGGCAATTTTGTCTGAGCAGGGTGTGGCTAAATCACAAATCAATACCGTTAGCTATGGTAAAGAAAAACCAGTTGCTACTGGCCATGATGAAGATGCATATAAACTTAATCGACGTGTTGAGTTGATCTACGAGGCGAAATAATTATGTTAGGTAGAAAAATTTTGTTAAGTATTGTCTTTGGAACTTTTTGCGCTAGCGCTTTTGCTGATGTACCGGTAATTGATTATTCGCAAGAAGTAAATAGCGCGAGCACAGATGTGGTTAAGCAGCCGGCAGCAGAACAACCAGCTACCACCGCAAAGCTTGATGCTGCTCCAACAATTAAGGAAGAGGTTGCCGCCGCTCCTCGCCCAAACACAACTGGCATGACAGCAGAGCAGCGCATAAATAAGCTTGAGCAGCAAGTGGCTAATCTTAACCAACAAGTTCCAGCGAGCAAGATTGAAGATTTGCAGCGTCGCCTAGAACAAGCAACTGGTAAAATTGAAGTTCTTGAGCATCAAGTTATTCAGTTGAAGCAAGAGCAAAAAAACTACTACAAAGACTTAGATCAGCGTATTGGTAACAAAAGTTCTTCAGACACAAGTGATGCTGCCAATAAACCAAACGGCATTGGCAAAGATCCGCTATCTAAATCAGCAGCGCTTGAAGAAAAAGAAACTTCGACAACAAATAAAGCAAATAAAATAACTAATACACCAAAAGTGCATGCAGCAAAACAATCTTTGCTTTCAACGGATACTGCAGCATTAAAGGAGCAGCAAGCATATCAAACTGCAATTGATCTTTTGCCAGATAAAAAAGACGAAAGCGCAGAAAAACTCAGAGCATATTTAGACGCTTATCCAAATGGCGCTTATGCTGGGAATGCGCATTATTGGCTTGGCGAAATTTCATTTTTACAAAATGATTTTGATGTAGCAACGTCAGAGCTTAAAACTGTAGTGGAAAAATATCCAACTTCAAAAAAAGTTCCTGACGCTATGTTAAAATTAGCGTTGATTCATAGCAAGCAAGGCGATAATGAACAGGCGAAAGTTGGTTTAAAACAGCTGATTAAGCGTTTCCCAAGTTCCAGCGCCGCACAAAGGGCAAAAGAACAGCTAAAAGCTTTGCATTAATTGTTTTTACTTATTTATGAAAAATAAACGGCAGGTGCGGGTTGGCGAGCAAATTCAGCGTACATTGGCGCAAGCGTTAATTCGGCAGGCAAGAGAGCCTGTTTTTCTAAAGATTACGATTACCGGGGTAAAAATGTCCCCGGATCTTGCTTATGCAAAAGTTTTTTTTAGTGTATTTGATGATTCGATAATCAAAGAGGCGCAGCAAATTTTGCAAGAAAAAACCGGTTTTTTGCGCAAAATATTAGCGCATGACTTAAATTTGCGGATAACCCCGCATTTACAATTTGTCCACGATGAATCGATTAGCTATGGTCGTCACATGTCAGAGCTTATTGACGAGGCACTTTCTCGGGACGAAAAACTTCCAAAAGAATAACAACTATGGGACAGCAATTAAAAAAACGCCACATTAATGGCGTTCTATTGTTTGATAAGCCAATTGGCCTATCTTCAAACCAGGCTTTGCAATCGGTTAAAAGATTATTTAACGCTAATAAAGCTGGGCACACTGGCAGCCTTGATCCGATCGCAAGCGGTATGTTGCCAATTTGTTTTGGTGAAGCAACAAAGTTTTCGCAATTTTTATTAGAAGCTGATAAGCGCTACACGGTAACGGCAAAACTTGGCGTAGCTACTGCGAGCGGCGATTCTGAAGGCGAAGTTATTTCAAAAAAAGAAATTGGCCATATTGGCCTTACAGACATTGAAAAAATTTTGCCAGAATTTCGCGGTAAAATCATGCAATTACCATCGATGTATTCAGCACTAAAACATCATGGGCAACCGCTTTATAAGCTTGCGCGCCAGGGTATTACCGTAGAGCGCGAGAAACGTGAAGTTAATATATTTGAATTGGTTTGCTTAAGCTTAGAGAATGATTTAGCAAAATTTAGAGTGCATTGCAGCAAAGGCACATATATAAGGTCTTTAATTACAGATATTGGTGAAAAACTTGGTTGTGGCGCCCATGTTATTGAATTAAGAAGACTTTCTGTTGGTAATTATCAAGAAAATGCCATGATAACGTTGGCGCAAATTGAAAATTTAGCTAAAAATAATGATTTTTTGGCACTTGATAACTTACTTTTACCGGTTGAATCCATGATGAAAGATTGGCCAGAAGTTTTACTTTCAAGTGATATGATGCATTATATTCTTGAGGGTCATCCAGTATTGACCCCTAAAGCCCCAAGTAGTGGCCTAGTGAAGTTGAAAACTAAGACTGGACTTTTTTTAGGAGTTGGTGAAATAATGGAAGATGGAAAGGTAGCGCCACGCCGGTTAGTAGCAAAGCCAATTTAGGGTTTAGGTGCATTAAAGAGTTAAATTAAATATTAAATATGGTGCGGCCAAAAAGTTTTTTAGTAGAAAGCGAAAGATTGACCAATTATATATAAAAAAATAGGAGTTATTATGGCAGATAAAAATTCAAAAGCAGCAAAGAATGTTGCGGGAAAATTCTATGTAGATACTAACTGCATTAGTTGCGGTCAGTGTCATGACGTAGCCCCAGATTTTTTTGTTGAGGATCAAGCAGCAGGTGGTATGTATGTGTGCAAGCAACCCGCTTCAGCTGATGAAATCGCCCTTTGTTCACAAGCAAAAGATAGTTGCCCAGTTGATGCAATTGGTGATGATAGCTAACCCAGCTTTCTGCAAATGACAGTGGATGGTTGGAGTTTGTTTTTAGTAATTTGTAATTTAAGATTTTATAAATATATTTTATTGTTCTGGAGAAATTTTTATGTCATTACATACAAGTGAAAAGTTAAAAGTTATTAAAGATTTTGCGCGAGGTGAGGCCGATACTGGTTCGCCAGAAGTGCAAATTGCGCTTTTAACTACCGATATTAATAAACTTACTGAGCACTTCAAAACTCACGCCAATGATATTCATTCTCGTCGCGGTTTAATTCGAAAAGTTAATTTACGTCGAAAGCTGCTTACGTATTTAAAGAAGAAGAATCCGGTAAATTATCGTAAAGTTGTCGAGCTGTTAGAATTGCGTGGATAAACGAGAAAACAAAAAATGAAATCAACCAAAAAATCTTTTCAATTTGGCGAGCATATTGTAACTTTAGAAACTGGGCATATTGCTCGGCAAGCTACTGGCGCAGTTATGGTCAGCATGGGCGACACTATGGTATTAGTTACAGTTGTCGCGAAAAAAGAAGCGACACCGGGCCGGGATTTTTTTCCGCTGACTGTTAACTATCAAGAGCGTTATTATGCTCGGGGCAAAATGCCAGGCGGGTTTATCAAAAGAGAAACCAAACCTGGAACCCCAGAAGTTTTGATTTCACGTTTAATCGATCGTCCAATTAGGCCTTTATTTCCCGAAGGTTTTACCAATGAAGTGCAAATTGTTGCAACGTTGGTTTCACTTGATCCTGAAATTCAACCAGACATCCCAGCTATGATTGGTTCAGCTGCTGCGCTTACAATTTCTGGCGTACCATTCAAAGGGCCACTCGCCGCAGCGCGTGTTGGTTATAGAGATGGCACTTATTTACTTAATCCAACCATTAAAGAACTTGAAACTTCAAGCTTAGATTTAGTTGTTGCTGGCACTGAAACAGCAGTATTAATGGTTGAATCCGAAGCAAAAGAATTATCAGAAGAGGTAATGCTTGGTGCGGTAATGTTTGGGCATACGCAATTTCAAGTTGCGATAAATGCAATTAGAGAATTTGCTGCCGAAGTTGGGGTAGAGGCTTGGGACTTTAAACCAAACACTGAACATGATGAGCTTCTAGCAAAACTTAAAGAGGCTGCTGAGTCAGAATTTACTAAATGCTACGATATTTCTGATTGCGATGCGCGCGATGCTAAATTTGAAGAAATATTTGCGCGCTTGGTGCCACAATTTGCTCCTGAAGAAACAAAAGAGACAACCGGACCAACTCCAGAAATAGTTAAGAACATTTTGAATGAGATTAAAAATCAAGTTATTCGCAAAGCCGTATTAGATAAGAAGCCGCGGTTAGATGGTCGCGATGCTTTAACAATTCGACCAATTGACATTAGTTTATCAGCTTTGCCACGCGCGCATGGTTCAGCAATTTTTACTCGTGGCCAAACGCAAGCGCTAGTTGTTACTACTCTTGGTACGGAAGCTGATGCGCAAATTATCGATTCGCCATCAACTTCAGCAACTGATAGATTTATGCTCTATTATAATTTCCCGCCATATTGCACCGGTGAAGTTGGAATAATGGGCGTACCAAAACGCCGCGAAATTGGGCATGGCAATTTAGCAAAACGTGCTTTAAAAGCTGTGATTCCAAACAAAGATGAATTCCCATATGTGCTTCGCGTTGTTTCAGAAATTACTGAATCAAATGGCTCAAGTTCGATGGCCACAGTTTGCGGCACTTCTTTATCGCTAATGGATGCAGGCGTACCAATTAAAGCACCGGTAGCTGGAATCGCTATGGGTTTAATTAAAGAAGGCGACCGGTTTTTAGTACTGACTGATATTTTAGGCGATGAAGATCATATTGGTGATATGGATTTTAAAGTTGCAGGCACTGCACTTGGTATTACTGCTTTACAAATGGATATAAAAATTGATGGTATCACTGAAGAGATCATGCGAATTGCGCTGAAACAAGCGCAAGAAGGACGCATGTTTATTTTCCGTTTGATGCAAGAAAAATTAGCTAAAGCACGCGATCACATTTCAGATTTTGCGCCGCGCATCATCACATTACAAATTCATCCAGATAAAATTCGTGATGTTATTGGTAAAGGTGGCGTAACAATTCGTGGTATTGTTGAACAGACCGGCGCTACTGTTGATATTGATGACAAGGGTTTAATTACAGTTGCCGCAGTTGATCGTTCTGCTGGTGAGGCTGCAATCGCTATTATTAAAGGCATAACTGCTGAGCCTGAAATTGGCCAGATTTATACTGGCAAAGTAGTGAAGCTTATGGATTTTGGCGCGATTGTGAGCTTTTTGCCTGGGAAAGATGGTTTAGTGCATATTTCCCAAATCGCACCGAAACGTGTCGAAAATATTCATGATTATTTGCAAGAAGGACAAGAAGTTAAAGTAAAAGTTTTGGAAGTTGACAAGCAAGGTCGAACGCGGCTTAGTATCAAAGAGGCATTAGCCGAAAACCAAAAGCATTGACTGTGCTGAGCTAAGCTTACGTTTGAAAGACGAAGGGTAGAAGACGGAAGGGAATCGTAATGTTCAAAATAAGCATTCGTGCGAGTATTTTAACACTTTTTGCTTTGCTCTTAATTGCAATTGGCACATCGATCATTTCGATCAATTATTCTGCGGCAAATAAAATTGTCCATCAATCAATTGCTGAGCTTTTAAAAAAAACCAGTATTGCAATTGAAAGTAATATCGCTGAATTAATCGAACCTTTAAAGCAACGTGAGACTTTTGGCGCTGAGCTGATTAAAAATAAATTGGTTAAACCCGGGCCAAGCCAAGAATTTTCATCTTACATGTTGCACATTATTAGTGAATTACCAAATGCATCGATAATTGCTTTTGCTGAGCCAAATGGTAGTTACTATGAAGTTGAACGTGGTGTTAATCATGTTTTCAATAATACTTTAATTACTTGCAAAAAAAATATTTGTACAGCTACGCAGCAGAAAATTGATAACACAGGTGTGATTATCAGCGGTAAAGTAATTACTCGCTGGAACCAAGAAACCGATAAAGTTATTTCTGGTGCATTTCAACCCTATGACCCACGAATTAGACCCTGGTATCAAAAAGCACTGCAGGCGAAGCGGCCAGTTTTGTCAGACGTGTTTCCATCGCTAATTTTTGGTGGCCAATCTTATCTCTGCGTGAATTCTGTATATCCAATTTATTTGGGTTCAGGAAAACTGCTCGGAATGCTCTCGATAAAAATTAAACTACAAACTTTATCTGATTTTATTTCGAAGCAAATTGTTACCAAAAATAGCGTTACTTATATTTTCGATAATCAAGATAATTTAATTGCCGCAAAAAACTTGCATATCCTTAACTCAACGCAACTTCCCAAAGTTTCTGAAATGAAAATGCCGTGGGTGGATGCATCACTTCGCGAATACCGCAAAACTAATAAACAATTGTTTTACTTTAAATTTGCGAATGTAAATTATTTGGCCTTCTATGATAGTTTAGCTGGGCTTAAAGATAATAACTGGTCTATCGGTATAGTTTTGCCATTTAGTGATACTGCAGCTGAAATGCGTTTAATTCTGTTTTTTACCATTGCGCTTGGTATTTTTATTTTGATTTGCGGTATGGTTTTGGTTTGGTTGATTTCAGGGGCAATTTCAAAACCGATTATCAAAATTGCGCATGAAGCAGAATTAATTACTAAATTAGATTTGGCAGATATTAGCCATCACTCGGCGCGGATTAAAGAAATAAGCTACATGCAAAGTGCCTTTCAAAACATGCGGCAAACTTTGAAATCCTTTGTGCGGTATTTGCCTTTCTCTCTAGTAAAAACATTATTAAGCAGCGGTGAAATTGCGCATGTTGGTGGTGATAGCCGTAAGCTAACATTTTTATTTGTGGATATTTCTAGCTTTACCTCAATGTCAGAAAAAATGCCGCCTGAAGCATTAATGCAATATTTATCTGAGTATTTTGAAGCCATGTCTCGAATCATTATTGATAATTTTGGCACAGTCGATAAATATATTGGTGATGCAATTATGGCGTTTTGGGGCGCGCCAAATTTAGATCACAACCAAGAAGCGCACGCATGTAAATGCGCTATAAAAATGCAAGAAGCTTTAAGCAAACTTAATCAAGTTTGGTATGCGCAAGGAAAACCACAGGTGAAATTTCGTATTGGCATTAATTCTGGAAATGCGATTGTGGGCAACGTGGGCTCAAAAGATCGTTTGAGTTATACCGCTATTGGCGATAGCGTAAACTTAGCAAATCGTATTGAAGGCATTAACAAAGTTTATAAAACTACTATTATTATTAGCCATGCTGTATATAAGTTAATCAAAGATCAATTTGCATGCCGGCAACTTGATTATGTTGCGGTACGCGGCAAAGAAGAAGGGGTATGCATTTATGAGCTGTTACCAAAAGATCATCCGCTTGCGCTAGTATTGGCCGATTACAATAAAAGTTTTCAAGAAGCTTTTGGCTACTATATAAATGGAATGTGGAGTGAGGCAATTAAATTTTTCCAAAAGTTAAAAGACGATTTTCCGTCTGATAATTTAGCTGATCTTTATCTCAAACGTTGCCAATT
This sequence comes from Gammaproteobacteria bacterium, assembly GCA_023480665.1. Lineage (GTDB taxonomy): Bacteria > Pseudomonadota > Gammaproteobacteria > UBA9339 > UBA9339 > JAMCWR01. Next base: position 14,302 of record JAMCWR010000013.1, on the reverse strand, counting down.
TTTACAAAACAGCGCGCCAACTGAGTGGGATGGGGTTTGGAGGTTGACCGATGAATTTTCGAATGGTCACTTATAAATCTGTGATTGTTTTAGAGAGCAGGCACCAAGCACGCAAATAGGATTTGCCGGTGTGCGCAGCAAAAATAAAGCGCAGCCCGAAGGATGAGGGCGAGCCATTTTGCGGAGCATACCGGCAAAGCCTTGCGTGCGGGGTTTGGTTAACTTACAGATTTTGAGGTCGGACCATTATTGAGATAGAATTTTGGTAAGAACACGAGAATAAAACGGACTTGGAGGTCATGATGACAAAACTATTTCGAATTTTACAAATTACCGATTTACATTTATTCGCGCAACCAAACGAAACATTAGTTGGCGTTAATACTTATAAAACTGCAGCAGCAGTGTTTGCTAAAGCCGCAAGTTATTTGAAAACTCATCCAGTTGATTTGGCATTAATCACCGGCGATCTATCGCAAGATTTTTCCGCTGAGTCATATGCAATTGCACTGAAATTTTGTGAAAGCCTCGGTTGCCCATTTTCAATCTGCATGGGTAACCACGATGCCAGTGAATTTTTTTATAAATTTTGTGGCAAAAATCCCCAGCATATTTTGAAAGAATTTATTTTTGGTGATTGGTTGGTTTTGCTTTTAAATACGCACTGGGTTGGCCATGTCTCTGGCAAACTTGAAAGCGCTGAACTTGAATTTTTAAATAATGAGTTAACGAAGCATCAAGATAAGTCGGCACTGATTTTTTTACATCATCAAATATTGCCAACTACTAATTTGTGGCTAAATAAAATTGGCGTGATAAATGCTGCGGAATTTTTAGAAGTTATTTCTCAGTATAAGAATATTAAAGCGGTGATTTCAGGCCATGTGCATCAAGAAAATTTTGTGCGGCAAAATGGTGTAGATTTTATTACAACTTGTTCTACAAGTTGGCAATTTGCGCCTAATTCTGAAACTTTTCATCTGGACGCTATTATGCCAGGGTTTCGCTGGTTTGAGCTTTCAGATGCCGGGCTTTATACAACTGGTATAATTAGAGTAGAGCAAAATCCTGTTTTTTTAGCGGATTTAAATAGCATGGGGTATTAAAAATAACGAAAGGATAACTATGAGCGAAGAAATTTCAATTCGAGTTGGCAAAAGTGTTAGCGCAATTAAGCAAGCTTTTACTGATAATCTTGCATATGTTCAAGGTAGGTTTTCCCCGGTTGCTTCAGTAAATGATTATTATATGGCACTTGCTTATACCGTACGTGATCATCTTATGGATTATTGGACGAAAACTGCAAAGACATATTTTGAAAAAGAGTCGCGCACTGTTTGCTATTTTTCAGCAGAATATTTGCTTGGTCCACAGCTTGGGAGCAATTTAATTAATCTTGGGATTTATCAGAATGTCAAAATTGCCATGACAGAATTAAATTTAAATCTTGATGAATTGATTGCTGAAGAATTAGAGCCAGGTTTGGGGAATGGTGGGCTCGGGCGTTTAGCTGCTTGCTACATGGACTCATTAGCCACGCTTAATATTCCGGCAATTGGTTATGGAATTCGCTATGAGTTTGGTATTTTTAATCAGGAAATACGTGATGGTTGGCAGGTTGAATCGACTGATAAATGGCTTTGTTATGGTAATCCCTGGGAAGTGCCGCGTCCAGAAATTGCTTTTAGTATTAAATTTGGTGGGCGTACCGAAAATTATATTGATGGTACGGGCCGCTATGTTGTGAAATGGATTCCAGATCGTATCGTCAGAAGTGTGGCGTACGATACTCCAATTATTGGCTATAAAGCTAACACCGCAAATTTTTTGCGTCTATGGAAGGCAGAGGCATGTGAGTCATTTGACTTTCAGGCTTTTAATATTGGGGATTATTATGGCGCGGTGCATGAAAAAATGTCCTCAGAAAATATCACCAAAGTTTTATATCCAAATGATGAACCATTGGCCGGTAAAGAATTGCGCCTAGAGCAGCAATACTTTTTTGCTTCAAGTGCTTTGCAAGACATGATTCGTATTTATTTGCAGCGCGAGAAAAATTTAGATCAATTTGCTAAGAAGTATACGGTGCAATTAAATGATACGCATCCTGCAATTGGTATAGCAGAATTAATGCGCTTATTAATCGATGAGTATGAGTATGCTTGGGATAAAGCATGGGAAATTACCTGTAAAGTGTTTAATTACACTAATCACACACTTTTGCCCGAAGCATTAGAAAAATGGCCGCTGGCATTATTTGCGCGGTTATTGCCAAGGCATTTAGAGATTATTTATGAAATTAACTGGCGTTTTTTAAAAAAAGTTAAGGCCAAGTATCCAGATGATATTTCACGGATCAGACGCATGTCGCTAATTGATGAATCAGATGAACGCTATGTGCGTATGGCTAATTTAGCTTGTGTTGCAAGTAGCAAAATTAATGGTGTTTCAGAACTGCATTCAAAATTATTAGCCAAAGAGGTGTTAAAAGACTTTTATGAGCTTTGGCCAGATAAATTTTCTAACAAAACTAATGGAGTTTCACCGCGACGATTTTTGCTTTTAAATAATCCACGTTTGGCAGATTTAATTACCGAAACAGTTGGTGGTAGGTGGCTCAAAGATTTATCACAATTACAAGAATTAACCGAGCATGTTAATAGCGGCTGTATACAGGCAGAATGGCAACAAATTAAGCGGAAGAATAAACAAGACCTTGCAAATATTATTGCTAAACAAATTGGCGTAATTTTAAATCCAGATTCTTTGTTTGATATTCAAGCAAAGCGCATCCATGAATATAAACGCCCGCACTTAAATTTATTGCACGTGATCGCTTTATATAATCGACTTAGGCAAAATCCAAATTTAACTATTACGCCGCGTAGCGTAATTTTTTCAGGTAAGGCAGCTCCCGGCTATTATAAGGCAAAACTCATTATAAAATTGATTAATTCTGTGGCAGAGGTAGTTAATAATGATCCAAAGGTAAAAGATCAATTGAAAGTAGTTTTTTATCCGAACTATAATGTGAAAAATGCGCAATGGTTATTTGCAGCTTGCGATTTATCTGAACAAATTTCTACAGCAGGTAAAGAAGCTTCGGGTACTGGTAATATGAAATTTGCTTTAAATGGTGCATTAACGATTGGCACGCTTGATGGGGCAAATATTGAAATTCGCGAAGAAGTTAGAGCTGAAAATTTCTTTTTGTTTGGATTAACTGCCAATGAAGTAGAAGAATTGTGGGCTAAAGGTTATCGGCCAGAAACTTACATCAACGCTAACCAAGAGCTGCGCGAAGCGTTAGAATTGATTATGTCTGGGTATTTTTCAAACGGGGATAAAAATCTATTTAAAAGTATTGTAGATGAATTAAAATATCATGATGAATTTATGTTGTGTGCAGATTTTGCCAGTTATTTAAAATGCCAAGAGCAAGTTGCTACAGAATTTGCTGATACTAAATTGTGGACCAAGAAATCAATTTTAAATACTGCGCGCATGGGAAAGTTTTCTTCAGACCGCGCTATTCGCGAATATTGCGCAGATATTTGGCAGATACAGCCAGTAAAAATTGTTTAAAGATATAGAGCCTCTTTCAAAATGTAGAGAAAAGGCACTGAGCACGCAAATAGGATTTGCCGGTGTGCGCAGCAAAAATAAAGCGCTAGCTGAGAAGGATGAGGGCGAGCCATTTTGCGGAGCATACCGGCAAAGCCTTGCGTGCGGGGTTTGCTAACTTATGAATCCTGAAAATGAATAAAAATATATGCAAAAAAAACGTAAAGTTATTATTGTTTTAATTGTTGTGGTAATTTTTACTACGACATTAATTTTGTGGCGAAGTTTTAGCGCTAGAGAAGCAAACTCAAAATATCATACCGAAACTGTGGTACTTGGTGATGTTAAACAAGCAGTAGCGGCTTCCGGTACTTTAAATCCAGTAATTTTAGTTAATGTTGGTACACAAGTTTCCGGTACCGTGCAAAAAATGTATGCTGATTATAACGACCGGGTAAAAGAAAAACAGGTTTTGCTTGAGCTGGATCCGACTTTATTTAAAGCAGCCTTAGGGCAAAGTCTTGCGCAAGTGAATAAAGCTAAGGCAAATTTAGATTTAGCAACAGCCAATGAAACACGCGGATTGCCGCTTTATAAGCAAAATTTTATTTCAAAGCAAGATTGGGATCAATTGGTGCAAGCGCGAAAGGTGGCAAAAGCTGATCTTGAATTGGCTACTGCTACTATGGCAAAGGATCGAGCAAATTTGAATTATGCCACTATTTATTCCCCAGTTTCTGGGATTGTAGTAAATCGCACCATAGATGTTGGGCAAACTGTTGCTGCAAGTTTTCAGACACCAACTTTATTTCAAATTGCGCAAGATTTAAGCAAAATGCAGATTGATTCGAGTTTTGCTGAAGCTGATATTGGGAATATTCGCGCCAAGCAAGTAGTTAATTTTACCGTGGATGCATATCCAAACCGGAATTTTTCTGGCGAAGTAAAGCAAATTCGTTTGAACCCAACTACACAACAAAATGTGGTGACATATGATGTGGTGGTTACTGTAGATAATAAAGATGGAGTGCTGCTTCCAGGTATGACGGCATATGTAAATATTGTTACTGCAGAAAAAAAGAACGTTATGCTTGTGCCAAACGCAGCCTTACGCTTTAAGCCTAAACATGAAAGAAAAGAAAAAGAACATGTTCTGCTAAAACCTGGGTTTGGTACAGTATTTAAATTAGATAATGCAAAATTAACCGCCATAACTGGAAAGGTTGGAATTACCGATAATCGCAATACTGAATTTACTTCTGAGAAGTTGCACGTTGGTGATCAAGTTGTGGTGAGTCAAACTGCAGAAAACGCTACTAATACTACGAGCACATTTAGGCTCAGGGTGTTTTAATGCTAGATGCTTTTATTCAACTGAAAAATTTAAGCAAAAATTACGATACACCAGCTGGATCATATCCCGTATTAAAAAATCTAAATCTGTCGATTGCTGAAGCAGAATTTGTGGCGCTAATGGGCCCATCTGGTTCCGGCAAATCTACTTTGATGAATATTCTTGGCTGCTTAGATGTCCCTTCATCTGGGAAATATTTTTTAGATGGAAGGGATGTAAGCGAACTTGATTATGACGCGCAAGCATTAATCCGCAATCACACTATTGGTTTTATCTTCCAAGGTTTTAATTTATTGCCGCGTGCAACTTTAGAAAATAATGTAGCACTGCCTCTTGTTTATGCCGGCATGAAAAAACCTGAGCGTCTCGCGCGTGCTCGCGAATTATTAACTCGAGTTGGCTTGGGTGAAAGGCTTAATGCAATGCCAAATGAAATTTCAGGTGGCGAGCAGCAACGCGTAGCAATTGCACGTTCGCTTGCAAATCATCCAAAATTAATTTTAGCTGATGAGCCAACTGGGAATCTTGATACTGCGACTAGCCAATCAATTATGCAGCTATTTTCTACGCTTAATCGTGATGGCATCACAATTTTTCTTGTCACCCATGAACCAGATATTGCGCTTTATGCAAAACGTCAGGTGCGTTTACGTGATGGAGTAATTGTAGAAGATGAATTAACCAAAAAAGACGGAGGTCAAACATGATTGTTGCCATGTTGATTGAAGTTTGGCAGGCGTTACTTGCAAATCGTCTGCGCACATTACTGACGATGCTTGGTATGGTGATTGGTGTTGGTGCCGTGGTGTTAATGATGGCGATAGGCGAGGGCACACAAGACTCGATAAATAGAATGATTTCATCAATGGGTAGTAATTTATTGATGGTGTTATCTGGTTCTACGACAAGTGGTGGCGGCGTGAGAATGGGGTTTGGTGCATTGCCAACTCTCACTAATAATGATGCTGATGCTATTTCTGAATTGCCTGGGGTAGCTGGAGTGTCACCATTTGCAAATGGCGTGGTGCAAATCGTTTATGGCTCAAATAATTGGGCTACAATAACTTATGGTGTGTCGGCAAGTTTTTTTAATATTCAAAATTGGACTTTAAAATCCGGTATGTTTTTTTCGAATGCTGATGTGAGGTCAGCTTCGCGTGTTGCTTTGATCGGCCAAACTGCAGCAAAAAATCTTTTTGGTGATGAAGATCCAACAGGGAAAATAGTGCGTATTCAGCGCAATCCTTATTTGATTGTTGGGGCGCTTGCACCAAAAGGCCAAAGTTTAGATGGCCGTGATCAAGATGATGCATTATTCGTGCCGGTGACTACAGCGCAGCGAAAATTATTTGGGACGAGATTTCAAGGCACTGTGCGCTTGATTATTGTACAGGCAGAATCAGTTGGTGTGCTTGATGATTTGATCGAATCAATTACTCTGCTTTTGCGTGAGCGCCATCATTTGGCAAAAAATATTGAGAATGATTTTAATGTGCAAAATTTAACTGCTTTAGCAAATACCGCAGTGCAAACTGCGAGAATTTTGTCATTAACTTTGGGCGCGATTGCTTCGATATCATTAATTGTTGGTGGCATCGGTATTATGAATATCATGCTGGTTTCTGTAACTGAGCGTACACGCGAAATTGGTATTCGGGCAGCGCTTGGTGCGAGGCGCAGAGATATTTTGCTGCAGTTTTTACTCGAAGCAGTTTTGCTATCACTATTTGGTTGTTTGATCGGCGTGTTATTTGGTGTGATTTGCGCGATTGTAATTAATGCAATTTTTAATCTGAATATTGTGTTATCGCTGCGCTCAATTTTAGGTGCATTTATAATCGCGGGTGGTATCGGTGTGTTTTTTGGTTATTACCCAGCTCGAAAAGCCGCGCGCCTCAAGCCGATTGAGGCGCTTAGGTATCAGTGACTCAAAGCTACATGGTGCGTGATGGTGTATATTGTGCTTCTGCAGCGTCTTGCTCATTGAATTGTTTTTGCAGTGCTTGTAATTGTTCTCCTTCGGCGAGCCTTATTGCTTCAATTAAATCACCAATAATCTGCTGTTGAACTTCCGGTTTTTTATCTTGTAAATACTCTTGTTCTTTTTCGATTAAATAATCTAAATCAGATTTACCACTTGGTTTATCAGCCGCTCGGCCAAGACCCAATTCTATTTGGTGTGCAATAATCTCATCAGAGCCCATGCTTTCAAGCCGTTCTTTTAAATTTATTGGAGAAACATCGATATCTGCAGCAACTCTTAATGCATCAATTCTTAATTGTGTTGCTGTATTTTGTGCGTCAGCTGTAAGACCTCTAAAAGCTGCCGCTTCGTGAGCGACTGACTGTTGTGTGGGGCCTGGTTGCGCACGACTATTTCTCACAATTTGTTTTAATCTATTTTGTTCATCGTTCCAAGCGGCGAGCCATTCTCTTTGTGAGGCTGAAAGTGCATTTGGGTTAAGGCGTGATAATTGCCCCGCATAGCGCTCGGATACGAGAGCTTGCGCAACGCCATTTGGCAAACAATTACCATCACGAAGAGTAGCTTCGTTAAATTGCCAATGTCCAAACCCGAAGTTCTCTATAGTCCACACAAATGCATTTGGATCTTCGCTATTCTTAAAAGCAACTTGTGGGGCATGTTGTGTTGGGGTGCCGTTTCTATCATATACAGCGCCTGTAATAACCCCGTGTCGCCCAAATGCTTGGCAAAGCGTTTGGAAATGAGTCTCATCCATCCAGGCTCTATCTTGTGACATTTTTTGATGGTGCGCCGCACAAACTCTTTTGTGTTCAGCTTGTAATTCTGCGCTCACATGTGAATTACCTCTGTTAAGCCATGGGCTATACAACATTTGATTGACTGGATAAGCGCTATGCATTGCTAATTCGCGTAAAAGTGATGCTAGGCGTATTTGATATTGACGCGAACGTTCAGGAGAAAAAAACACATCTGGATCGGGAAGTGGACCGTCGCGTGTGTCTGTTATTTGTCTCAAAGTTAATTCGATATCATCTCTTATTTTATCAATTCTTCGCTCAGCTTTTTGCTCAAGGGGCAAAACGCCAGCTGTTGCTCTATTATGTGTTGTTGCCATATTTTTCTCCGCATAAAATTCGTTAGGTGTTTTTGTTATTAATTATATACCAATTTGATTAAATTATTATTAAACGAAGCCAAAATTTGTAAATATTTTTTATGTAGCAAGTATTCGCTAATCAGTAAAAATGTAGATTCTAGTCAGCGCGTTTTTGCTAAAGGGCCCAGCAAAATAAAAAAAGTTGGTATTTTAGGTTTTTTAAAAATTAATTTAAAATCAAAAAGATACATAGAAAAACATGTAAAAAAATTTACCTTTAAAATCAAAGAGTTACAAAACATGCATGTTTTTTCGTTATTAATCAATTACATACCTGTACAATTTTAAAATGCATGCCAAGGCTTGCGAGAATTGCATTTGTGGTTTCTAAATAGGGGTTTCCTTTTTCAGAAAGGGTCTTATAAAGACTGGTGCGACTTTTATGAGTTTTTTTAGCGATAGCAGCTACGCCGCCACGAGCTTGCACTACGTTTTGTAATGCTAAAAGAAAAACTGAAATATCGCCACCTTCTAAAGCTGCATTTAAATACCCAGCAGCTTCGGCTGGATCTTTAAGTGATTCAATTAGGTATTCTTGATAATCTATGCTTTTTTTAGTATTCATAATTCACTCAAAATAAATAATCATGCAAGTATTTTTTAGCTTTTTTAATATCATTTTTTTGCGAGGATTTATTGCCGCCGCAGAGTAATAAAATAAAATTCCCAAGCGCAATTCTGTCTAATCTTTCTTTTATTCGATATCGAATAGTTTTGTCATTAAGAGATTCAAGCCATTCAATAAACGGTGCTTTGCCATTTTTTGTAGAATATATTTTTAATTGTTTTTTATTATTATTGGCATAAGTAAGTGTATCCTATGGAATACAAAATTGTCAATAACGTTGGTCGAAAATTATCTACACAAAAAAATGCAAATTAACATGTTAATTTATGCTATTAAATAATTTCATTATTAATAAATAAGATACCTAGAAAAACATGTAAAAAAATTTACCTTTAAAATCAAACTATTATAATTTCAAGAAATTTTTTTGTTAAAAATCATATAGTTAAAATTCTATTTATCTGCTCTATCAAATAAAGTGGCAAGGAGATTAATTTATATTCAATTAGTTTCCCAGCATGATTTTTTACTTTTACATCTGTAATGCTTGGGTAATCAGCGTTTAATCTAAGCGCAATTTTTAAATTTTTTATTTCCATGAATTGATGCAGAGACCTGAGCGTTCCAGTTGTGCCACTTTTTACTTCGATGGGAATGATTTCAGTATTTTGCTGAATTAGATAATCGATTTCAGATTCTGCACCGGTTTTTTCATTTATCCAATAATGCAATTTTGAATCAATGTAATATGGCGAAATTGTTCTTAATAATTGCCCAATGAGCTGTTCTGCAATCCTGCCTTCATTTGATAATTTAAATTCATCAAAACTATATGTTTCATTAAACGACAACCCTAATGCAGCTGAAGCTAACCCAGTATCAAGAAAAATTACTTTAAAAATATTTTCTTTAATGCCAGCATCAAGCGGAATACCGTTTGCGTTGCTGAAAAACACTTTATGGCAAATACGGGCTTTACATAATAAGTTTAACGCATTTTTTAACGATTCAAAGCGTACATCTCGATTAACTGAACTATATTTAAATTTTTTACCCAGCAAATTCGGAACGGCTCTAAATACTTCATCTAAACGTTCGGTTGAAATTCGTTTTGCATATTTTGAAAAATCATCGCGGAAAGCTTGTAAAATATTTTGTTGAATTTCGCCAACGCTTATAAATGATTTTTTTTCTATCCAATTATTTATTGCAGATGGCATACCGCCGACAAATACATAATCTCGTAGCAACTGCCACAAGCGTTCGTGGATAACCTCCGGAATTTCATCTTTTAATTCAAAGCTTGCAAGAAGTTCACAAAGCTTATGTTGATTCTGTGCTAATAAAAATTCTTCAAACGAGACCGGCTCTAGATACATGTAACTTATTCTGCCTACAGGCATGCTAAATTTATACTCTTCCAAAGCAAAATCTAATAATGAACCGGTTGCGATAATAGCAAGCTCTGGCTTTTCTTCTGCAAACCAACGTAATTTTGAGAGTAACTCGGGTGCGGATTGAATTTCATCTAAGAATAAGAGCGATTGCCCAACGTTAATATTTTTATTAAAAAATGATTCTAGGCGCAACAGGGTTTTTTGGGGGTCGTTATCTTTAAATATGGTTTTTAATTTTATGTTGCGTTCGAAATTTAGCTCAAGAAGATCAAGGTTTAGTTTTGTTGCAAGATTTCGGACTAGCCAGGTTTTGCCAACCTGTCTTGCGCCTCTGAGGATGATTGGTTTGCGATCTTTTGCTTTATACCAGTCGCATAAATTTTTTGTGATTTTTCGGTCCATAGCTATCTCCCTTTTAAATATTTTATCCCTATCACAAAAAAATGCAAATTAACATGTTAAAAATGCCGGCATTTTTAACATTCTGAGTGTTAAAATAGCCGGCATTTTTAACATGTTAATTTATGCTGTTAAATAATTTCATTATTAATCAAAAAGATACCTAGAAAAACATGTAAAAAAATTTACGTTTAAAATCAATGCATTACAAAACATGCTAATTTTTTTCTTAAGTTTTTCTTTATTAATCAATGCGTTGTCTTCTGGTGGCACAGGTAGGTTCTAGTTAAGCGCGCTTTTCGCGCGAACCCAACATCTTTTGATGTTTTTATTGGTGTTTGTATTAATGATTTTAATTTGAGTTTTTTGTGTATTTAAATCATTAAAAGAAATAGAGGATAAAAGTTGCTGGAAACCTATCAAGCAAAGATTATCCTCTAGTTTAAAGCGAGGCCTTAACTCAAGCCTTCTTTTAGTTATCTTCTCCAACGTTAACACTATCCTCGGTAATGCTGGTATTAGGATTATTTTTAGCATTAGCAAGAATCTTTTCAAAAACTTCTTCGCGGTGGACTGAGATTTCTTTGGGAGCTTCGATGCCAACTCGAACACCACCGCTTTTGGTTGATAGGATTGTAATTCTTATACTGTTACCGATCATGATAGATTCACCAAACTTTCGAGTTAAAATTAACATGTGCATCTCCTATTGTTATTAAATCCGTTTTAGGCCTCATACCCATTTGGTTTTGCAATAGAGTTTTATTATGGGTAGGCAGATTTCTGAGGCTAGGTGTTTATATGTAATAGTGCTTAATCTTCTGAGCTTATGGGTGTCTATGTTTAATCTATGTGATATTTCATCAATAGAGAGATGTTTTTCTACTACAAAGCGATCAAGCATTTTTTGGACTGTTTGTAATGGTAGATGATTCTGTGGTGATTTGGGTTTAGTTGTTTCTTTAAGAGATATTTCCTTGGGTGCTATTTCTTTGGGCGTTTCTGATTCTACCATATGAATAACCACTCTATCTGAATCGATAGAGTGGTTTTTTGGGAGCAAAGCCGAAGCCAATATTCTTTTGTTTTCTATATCAATAGAGTTTTGATTATGATTAGCAGAACCAGGGCAAGCTCCTGCTTTTCTTACTACGGTATTAAATGATGTGTTATTTAATGGTAGCATCTTAATATCCTTATGTCCTTTGTAATAGGTTGTTTAAATACTTGCGACTATTTCAACACAATTTTGATTATCATTTTAGCTTTTAATTTGCTGAGTAAAAAAAGCAGTAAAATAAATTAGTAAATTATCTTAGTTACAATTTTCATTTTGAGCGTATTGTTGGTAGTATTAAGAAAATATTAAATCGCTATTATAATTTTGGTGGGTAATATGAAAAATTTACCAAATATTAAAAAAATTCCTTGGTCAGAAGCCAGGAAACAGCTGCAGGTGGTTAATCCTGAGCTTGCTGAAATTATTGATCGTTTAGGCGTAAGCGATAAAAAATATCCTTTGTATGAGGCGAGTTATCCGTATGGATGCCAAAGTGTTCGTAAAGGAAAATTGTATCTTCCGAATAATGAAGGCAAATTAGTTTCATTATTAGATGGTTCTTTATCTAGTAGTTTAGCGCAAGATCTAAGTTATAATTTAGGAACAAACCCAGTTTGCGTAATATTGACTAATGCAATTGAAGTATATATAACAACCGAACGCCATACTATTCCTGCTGCGCTTGTGCCTGCTGGCAGCGTATTTAGTACATGGGTAATATTGGATGGACAAAACAATCATCAACCAGCTTTTTTATGGAATATAAGCGCCGGCGCGCGATCTATATTTTCATTGCCAAAATTATCTGTCTATAAAAAACTTGAAAAACTAAAAGAATACTTTGATTTGGATATAGATGCGCCAACTCACTTACTAAACCACGGAGAATTATTTCAAGCCATAGCTTCCAGCCCGAAATTTAATTCTGAATGGCGTGTAAAAATTTTATATTTTAGTGGTAAGTGGTTTGAAAATTTACACGATAAAGCTTGGGCTGAATTTGGTAACTATTTTTTTAGAGCATCATGGAAAAGCAGTGGATTTAGACGATGTGAATTTGTATGGAAATGCGCTTACTCATTAATCCAAAGATACTCTCATTTAAAACCAGATCCTTTGTTAGTAGATATTGTGGAGCATTTATTGGCAATGGCTATAGGTGTATATCCAGGATTTGCGCCTGCTATAGATAACTTTGTTGCACCTGTATCAGAGTTTCAAGGGATTCTCACAGATATTTATAAACTAGAGAAGTATGCTCCAATAATTATGCAGCCGACATATTTTACACCCAGCAATAATCGTCCAATTTATTACTCTTTAGGTTACTCGACTGCCTTTAATTTTTCTCCAAAAGCTAGGCAATTAGCAACCAAACGTTCGGACCTTGTTAATATTATACATATACAAAATAAATATCTTAATGTTTTGGCCGAAGATAAATTGAATACAAAGAATACCCCAATAGGAAATATCCCAGATTTAATACAATATGATTACTTTCATAATAATCCTTATTTGTCGGCAGGAATTAGAGACAGTAAAGAAATACCTTTGGAAGATCCGACTTTTATGCAGTGCGCAGATGCAAATATGCATTTTCCTGCAAATAGCCCATTTTGCAGAGGTTGTATTCGGATAGCACGAAAAAAATAAACATTTAACTAATTTTAATTACCCATCACTCCTCAATACATATATTACCCTTTTTCTTGCTGTGTTAGTTTCGTAATTTATTTGTTCAATTACTTTTAGTTTTGCTTGGGAGGCATATTTGTATATTTCATCAGAAGTTGGAATATAGCCATATAACGTGCCATGTTCTGCGCTCCCAATACAAGACTGGTTCTTATCATACGAAATTGTTGCGTTTTTTGGTAAGGAGTTAGGAAATAAAGTATCTAGAATAACTAGTCCATTAGGATTTAACCATGAGGTTATATGCTTCAGAACCAATGGTTGTTCGCTTTTAGAAAAATCGGAAATACTTGACCATAAAAATAGTATAGCATTGACCTTAAAATTTGGATGAAAACTTAGAAGATCAGTACAAATTAATTGAATCTTGTTTTTATAATTTTTTGACAGGTACTCGCACTTCTTATTGCTTTTTTCAACAGCGTATATTAACCCCTTGTACCCTCTTTGTAAGATATTTTTTATTACTCTCCCATAACCAGCACCCAATTCTAATATTGAGTTAGTGTTTATTAGATAGTGATAAAATTGCTCAATATCAGAACCTTCTTCCAGCCCACCTTTTACGGATGTTTCAAAAAATTTTTCAATCGGGATATTTTCATAATATTGATGGTTATCACTATTTTTCCATGCAGGAAAAATTGATAAATACCCTTCATCTTTTAATTTAGACATATTTACCTTTCTTCTTGAGAATTAAAATTTTACTTACCACATTTTAGCTTATATTATATAATTTTATTTATATATAGATAACTAATTTAACTGGACCATAGGAAAGGAGAAAAGTTATGAAAAATTGTCTTTGGATATAACCATTGCTTGTATTTGTTGTCTAATTTTTCATGGTTATTTTAAATAATTTTTTGTTTATTAAGAAAGTATTAAGTCATCAAAGTGGATGAGGGTGTAGTTTTTGCTTCATTTCCTTCCTCCGCTTTCTCACTCATACCTTTATCCAACGCCTCAATCACAGCCCTCAAATCTTTTGGTTTGTAACTCCTACTTGAATTCCAGAAAGCAGCACCAATCACTGAACAAAATCTTGCTTGAGGGGCTTTTTTTCTTTCTATGAGGAATTTAGCTTCATAAGTTGCTAAATTTCTTTCTACAGCC
>JAMCWR010000046.1 GCA_023480665.1 Gammaproteobacteria bacterium | reverse complement strand
TAGTTTTGAAAGAAGGCGAAGATGGAAATGCAGATGCAACTGCTGGCACAATGCGTGCTTTAGTAAAGAATATGGTTGATGGCGTAACCAAAGGTTTCGAGAAAAAATTAATTTTGATTGGCGTTGGTTTTAAAGCACAAGTGCAAGGAAAGGTCTTAAATCTTACCACTTCATTTTCGCACCCAGTAAAGTTTAAGATTCCAGATGGCCTTACCATTGAAACTCCAAGTCAAACTGAAATTTTGATCAAAGGGGCTGATAAGCATGTCGTCGGCCAAGCTGCTTCTGATATTCGAAGTTTTCGACCACCAGAATGTTATAAAGGGAAAGGAGTCAGGTACGAAAATGAAGTGGTAGTTTTGAAAGAGGGTAAGAAGAAATAATGAATAAGACGCAAACAAGATTGCGCCGAGCTAAGCGGACTCGCGCAAAAATTAAAGAATTAAGTGTGCCGCGGTTGAGTATTCATCGCACACCGCGAAATATTTATGCACAACTAATTATGCCAGATGGTAAAGTTATTGCCGCATCTTCTACTTTAAATGCAGAAGTCAAAAAAAGCTGCAAATATGGTGGTAATGTTGCTGCAGCAGCTGTTGTTGGTAAACATATTGCAGGGCAAATTATCAAACTTGGAATTACTAAAGTAGCGTTTGATCGCTCTGGGTTTAAATATCATGGCCGAGTGAAATCTTTAGCTGATGCCGCTCGTGAATCAGGCCTCGAGTTTTAGGAAAATAAAATGACGATTGTAGAAAATCAAAACACTTCTGATACATTGCAAGAAAAATTAGTAGCAGTAAAACGTACTGCTAAAGTAGTAAAAGGCGGACGCATTTTTGGTTTTTCAGCTTTAGTTGTAGTTGGGGACGGAAAAGGAAGGATTGGTTTTGGGCTTGGTAAAGCTCGTGAAGTTCCGGCAGCAATTCAAAAAGCCATGGAAAGTGGCCGAAAAAACATGCGCAAGATTTTATTAAAAGGTCAAACCATTCAGCATCCTATTGTTGGTTTGCATGGCGCAACAAAAGTTGTAATGATCCCGGCAAGCGAAGGTACTGGGTTAATTGCTGGTGGTGCAATGCGTGCGGTATGTGAAGTAATGGGGATTCATAATATTTTATCAAAATGTCTTGGATCAAGAAGCCCAATTAATGTAGTACGCGCCACAATTAATGCATTAACTAATATGGAAACCCCAGAAAATATTGCAGCAAAACGCGGTCTTTCCGTGAATGAAATTATTTAAGTGGGATGATAAAGAATGGCTACGAAAAATAAATTATTGCGTGTCACATTAATTAAAAGCACTAATAAAAAGCTGCCAAGTCATAAGGCGTCTGTAAAATGTTTAGGGTTATCAGCCATTGGTCAGACTGTAGAAGTTATAGATACTCCGGAGATTCGTGGCATGCTTAACAAAATAAATTATTTATTAAAAGTTGAGGAAAAATAATATGCGCCTCAATACATTGAAACCAGCAGTTGGGTCAAAAAAAGAACACATGCGTGTTGGTCGTGGTATTGGATGTGGCAAAGGTAAAACTTGCGGTCGAGGGCACAAAGGTCAAAAGGCTCGCTCAGGATATAGTCGCAAAAGCGGTTTTGAAGGCGGGCAATTACCATTGCAACGTCGCTTGCCAAAATTTGGTTTTACTTCATTATCTGCAAAAGAAACAGCAGCTATTGGCCTACATGAATTAAATAAAGTTTCAGCTGAAAAAGTTGATCTAAAAAGTTTAAAAGTTGCGAATGTTGTGCGTTCTGATATTAAACGCGTTAGGGTGTTTTTATCAGGCGCAATCAATAAGGCAATTACCACCAAGGGTTTGAAAGTTACCAAAGGAGCGCGTCAAGCAATTGAAGCAGCCGGTGGAAAGATTGAGGAATAAATGACCAAGTTGCAAAAGGGGTTACCAGAAACTAAAAGCGGTTTATCTGAGTTAAAACAAAGATTACTGTTTTTATTAATTGGGATCTTAATTTTTAGAATTGGCACACATGTTCCGGTGCCAGGGTTAGATCCAAAAAAACTTGCTGATTTATTTAGTCAACAGCAAGGAGGTATGCTCGGTTTATTTAATATGTTTTCGGGCGGTGCTTTATCAAAGTTGACAATATTTGCACTGGGGGTAATGCCTTATATTTCAGCATCGATTGTGATGCAACTATTTACTGCAGTCTCACCTCAGCTGGATCAGCTAAAAAAAGAAGGTGAGAGCGGGCGACGTAAAATTAATCAGTACACGCGTTATGGTACTTTATTATTAGCGATTTTTCAGGCACTTGGGATTTCTAAGTGGCTGACTAGCTCAGGGATAGTGCTAATACCCGGGCCGTATTTTTATTTTACTGCTACACTAACATTAGCTACTGGTACGATGTTTTTAGTGTGGCTTGGCGAACAAATGACTGAACGTGGAGTTGGAAACGGAATTTCCATGATTATTTTTTCTGGAATTGTTTCGCGTTTTCCATCTGCAATTGCTCAAGTGTTAGGGCAAGTTCGGCAGGGACAAATGCAGGTTATTTCGCTATTTTTACTGATAGCATTAGTGGTTTTAGTTACCGGTATTGTAGTTTATATTGAAAGAGCACAGCGGCGTATTACGGTAAATTATGCACGGCGCCAAGTTGGCAGGATGCAATATAATGCGCAAACCAGCCATTTGCCGTTGAAAATCAATATGGCTGGGGTAATTCCGCCAATTTTTGCTTCGAGCATTATTTTAGTTCCAGCGACTTTAGCGCAGTGGTTTGGGCATGGCAAAGGAATGGGTTGGTTGAATCAGGTTAGTTTTGCTTTATCAATGGGCCAACCGCTGTACATGATATTTTATTCGGCAGCGATAGTCTTTTTCTGTTTCTTTTATACGGCGTTGGTTTACAATCCGCAAGAGACAGCAGATAATTTGAAAAAAGCTGGGGCATTTGTACCAGGAATTCGTCCCGGGGCAAATACAGCAGCATATATTGATTTAGTGATGACTAGGTTAACATTTTTTGGGGCGATTTATATTACTTCAATATCTTTGTTGCCTGATATTTTGATTTTTGGTTGGCATATGCCATTTTATTTTGGTGGCACGTCACTTTTGATCGTTGTAGTAGTATTGATGGATTTTATCGCTCAGATTCAAGCGCATTTGGTTTCGCACCAATATGATTCAATTATGAAAAAGTCGCGCTTAAAAGGCGGCGGAATGATGATACGTTAGTTAAATGTTGCATATAATATTTTTAATTTATTTGTGGGAACTTTATGAAAGTAAGAGCATCGGTAAAAAAAATGTGTCGCCATTGCAAAGTAGTGCGTCGTAAAGGCGTAGTGAGAATTATTTGTAAAGAAGCACGGCATAAACAACGCCAAGGTTAATAAAGTATATTTAATAATAAGTGTAGGGGTAAAAAGAATGGCACGTATCGCGGGTATTAACGTCCCAGACAATAAACATACAGTAATTGCATTAACTTCAATCTATGGGATTGGTGGGCCAAGAGCAAAAGCAATTTGCAAAGCAACCAATATTAACCCAACCGCAAAGATTAAAGATCTTAAAGAAGCTGATCTTGAGAAGTTGCGCGCAGAAGTTAGCAAATTTACTATCGAAGGAGACTTGCGTCGTGAAGTGGCGATGAGTATTAAACGTCTCATGGATTTAGGTTGTTATCGTGGCGTGCGTCATCGTCGTGGATTACCGCTACGCGGGCAACGTACTCGAACCAATGCGCGTACACGCAAGGGCAAACGCAAATCAACTATTAAGAAGTAATTTTTAAATTTAGGTTAGACTATGACAACAACTGCTGTTAGAAAAAAGAAGGTTAAACGTTCTGTATCAGATGCAATTGCACATATCACAGCATCTTTTAATAATACCATTATTACGATTACAGATAGATTAGGAAATGTTTTGGCATGGTCTTCTGCCGGCGCCTGTGGTTTTAAAGGGTCAAGGAAGAGCACGCCTTTTGCGGCACAGGTTGCTGCTGAAAAGGCTGGTGTCGCTGTAAAAGAATTTGGTGTGAAAAATTTAGAGGTTTGGGTGAAAGGCCCAGGGCCAGGTCGCGATTCTGCAAGTCGCACGTTACATGGGTTAGGTTTTGTGATATCGAATTTAATCGATAACACGCCAATTCCACATAATGGTTGTCGGCCTAAAAAAAGAAGAAGATGTTAATTACGAGTGAAGAGGAAGGCTAAATGGCAAAATATATTGGTCCAAAGTGTCGCTTATCTCGTAGAGAAGGCGTGGATTTAGGTCTAAAAAGTCGTGCTCGATCATTAGACTCAAAATGTAAAGCAACTACTCCACCTGGGCAGTTTGGGGATCGCACTCCAAGAGTTACTGACTACAGCGTGCAGTTGCGCATGAAACAATTAATTAAGCGTTATTATGGAATTTTAGAAAGACAATTTCATAACTACTATAAAAATGCTGATCGTCTCAAGGGCTCATCAGGTGAAAACCTAATTCGTCTGCTTGAATCGAGATTAGATAATATCGTTTATCGTTTGGGTTTTGCTGCAACTAGATCTGAAGCAAGGCAATTGGTTAACCATAAGTCAATTAAGGTAAATGGTAGAGCCGTGAGCATACCTTCTTACCTAGTAAAACCAAATGATGTTATCGAAGTAAAAGAAAAAAGCAAAAAGCAAAATCGAATCGTTGCAGCTTTGGAAGCAGTTGACAAAGGTATTGCTAGCATTCCCGAGTGGTTGTCAATTGACACTAAAGAATTTAAAGGGGTTTTAAAAAGATATCCTGATGTAAGTGAATTTCCACCAGAATTTAAAGTTCATCTTGTAATTGAACTCTATTCAAAGTAGTGAGGACAGAATGCAAGACGTCTACCGTAGTTTTTTAACTCCACGAGTTATTCAGGTTAAGAAAATTAGCCCGACACATGCCGAGATTGTTCTCGAGCCATTTGAACGTGGGTTTGGGCATACTCTTGGCAATGCATTGCGAAGAATTTTATTATCTTCAATGGAAGGTGCAGCTGTAGTTGCCGTGGAAATCGACGGAGTATTACATGAATACAGCGCAATTGAGGGCGTACGTGAAGATGTAGTGGAAATTTTGCTAAATCTTAAAGGCGTCGCATTTAAATTATTTGATCGTCGCGAAGTTACTTTAAAATTAAACAAAGAAACCGCTGGCCCGGTTACTGCTCGCGATATTCAGCTTGAACATGATGTTGAAATTGTGAATCCAGATCATCTAATTGCAAACTTAACCAAAGATGGCAAACTTAGTATGCGCATTACAGTTGCGTTAGGTCTTGGCTATCAGCCGGCAAATACGCGCGGTTTAGCCAGCGAAAAAGGCCGCACTGTTGGTCAATTATTAGTTGACGCATCTTTTAGCCCAGTTACTAGAGTTGCTTATCACGTTGAAAATGCTCGTGTCGAAAAACGCACTGACCTAGATAAATTAATCATTAGCCTAGAAACAAATGGCACTATCGATCCTGAAGAAGCAATTCGTACTTGTGCCACAATTTTAGCGCATCAACTCGAATCATTTGTGGAATTACGTAAGCCCGAGGAACCAAAAGTAGAAGAAAAATCCAAAGAGATGAATCCGCTATTTTTGCGTCCAGTAGATGATTTAGAATTAACCGTGCGTTCTGCAAATTGTCTTAAAGGCGAGAATATTTTCTTCATTGGTGACTTAGTGCAAAAAGATGAAGCATCTTTATTAAAGACACCAAACTTAGGCAAAAAATCTCTTAATGAAATTAAAACAGTTTTGGCTACACGCGGTCTTTCATTAGGCATGAAAATAGAAAATTGGCCACCAGCCGAACTTAAGTTGCCTGAAGTTGAAGTACAACCTGAAAAGCAGGATGAAAAAGTTCCTGAGAAGAAAAAAGCAAAAGGTCAAGAAGAAGCTGCAGGCGAACAAGAAGCCCAAGAATTAACTGAAATAAAAGAGTAATAAATACTATGCGTCATCGAAAAAGCGGTCGTCATTTTAGTCGTACTAGTTCTCACCGAAGCGCTATGTTTCGTAACATGGCAGCATCATTATTAACCAAAGGAATGATCAAAACAACTTTGGCCAAAGCTAAAGAATTAAGACGCGTTGCCGAGCCATTAATCACAATTGGCAAAGAGGATAGCGTTGCTCATCGTCGTTTAGCATTTGATCGTTTGCGCGATAAAGTAGCAGTTGGCAAATTGTTTACAGTGCTTGGGCCGCGTTTTAAAGAACGCAAAGGCGGCTATTCACGCATTATCAAATGCGGATTTCGCACTGGAGACAAAGCTCCCATGGCAATTGTTGAATTACTCGATCGACCCACAGAAAACAAATAACCCCAACCCTAGTATTTTAGACAGCAGTCAAAATTACTCGCGAGTAATTTTGACTGCTGTCTAAAATACTAGTATCATGTAATTCTATGATTACAAGATATCTTACGAACCAAATAAAAAATGATCTATTAAAAAAGATGGTCTTTATTGGTGGGCCGCGACAAGTTGGCAAGACCACTTTGGCAAAAAGTTTTTTACAAAATGACTGTGGTTATCTTAATTGGGATGTGTTTGAACATCGAGAAAAAATCTTAAAAATGGAATTACCAGCTTCCATTTTGTGGATATTTGATGAGATTCATAAATATCGCAAATGGAGAAATTACCTAAAAGGAATCTACGATGCTAAATCAAAAGAACAGCAAATTTTAGTTACTGGCAGTGCCCGTTTAGACTATTACCGTTTTTCTGGGGATTCATTGCAAGGGCGTTATTACTATTTACGTCTCCACCCTATCTCTTTAGCAGAATTAAAATCCGAGTCACAAGAGGATTTACTATCTTTATTAAATCTTGGTGGTTTTCCTGAGCCATTTTTTTCTGCATCTACAATTGAAGCAAAACGCTGGTCTCGCGAATATCGATCGCGATTGATTAATGAAGACATCATTCAACTCGAAAAAGTTCAAGATTTAGGTAATTTAGAATTACTTGCTATGCGTTTACCAGAATTAGTTGGCTCACCACTTTCAATAAATGCTTTGCGCGAAGATTTGCAAGTGAGCCACAAAACAGTTGCGAATTGGTTAAAAATTTTTGAACGCTTATACGCAATTTTTCGACTCTCTCCATTTGGTTCCGCAAAAATTCGTGCAGTAAAAAAAGAGCAGAAACATTACCATTTTGATTGGACGTTAATAACAGAGCTATCGCTGCGCTTTGAAAATTTAGTAGCAGCTGCACTTTTAAAATGGGTGCATTATCGCCAAGATACATTGGGTGAAGATTGTGAATTATATTATTTTCGTGATATCGATGGGCGCGAGGTTGATTTTGTTATCGGCACCAAAAGCAATCCGGAATTATTTATCGAATGTAAATGGAATGATGATCAAATTTCACCATCCCTAAAATATCTAAAAGAACGTTTTAAAACAGCTGAATATTGGCAAATTTCTGCAATCGGTACTAAAGATTACGTTAGTGATTCAGGGATTCGCGTCGCTCCAGCACGAAAGTTTTTGGCAAAATTAATTTAGGTGCGGCGTCAATAGTGTGGGTATAACACTTTATGTGGGCAGTTGATTGGGCCAAGCGCAAATTCTTTTTTCGCTCAAGACCCAACTTTTTTGTATGCACTATGAATTGTTAAAACGGAATATCATCTTCAATATTACCGGTGCTGCTTGCGCTTGGGCCTGCAGCTGCGCTAGTGCCAATTGGTGGCTCGTTTTGTGGAGCTACTGCGTCGGCAATTTCTGCATCAGATGGCATAGGAGGTTGCCCAGATTTTTCATGTACAGCGCCACCACCAGAACGGCTGTCTAGCATATGCATTTCGTTTGCGATGATTTCGGTGGTATAACGTTCAATACTATTTTTATCTGTCCAACGCCTGGTTCGAAGCGTGCCTTCGACATAAATTTTTGAGCCTTTGCGTAAGTATTCGCCAACAATTTCGGCTAAACGATTAAAAAACACAACACGGTGCCATTCAGTTCGATCTTGTAATTCACCAGATTGTTTATCGCGCCAGGTTTCACTTGTCGCTAAAGAAATGTTTGCAACTGCATTCCCGTTTGGGGTGTAACGAACCTCTGGATCATTACCTAAGTTACCAATTAAAATTACTTTATTTACGCCTCGAGCCATATTTTTTCTCCCAACTTTTTATCTGTTATCTAATGGTAAATTGCCTATAAAACTTGAGCTATTAATTCTACCTGCAAGCTATATTTTTTGCACGGTTTTTCAATTACCGGCCAAATTTGCGTTCATGTGTTAATGACAACAAATTTTCACCATAATATTACAAAACCAGCCAAATCAATATACAGTATTTTTATCTATTTTTAGCAATAAAAAAGTGTTTTATTGATTGCAGCTATTCTAAAACACAATTATGATAACAAAAAACAGAAACGGGGCGTAGCTCAGCCTGGGAGAGCACTGCTTTCGGGTAGCAGTGGTCGGAGGTTCAACTCCTCTCGCCCCGACCATAAAAGTTCAATAAGCCATAACCCTTGGAATAACTTATTGTTTTTTTGAAGAATGTGTTATTATTTTACTTAATATTAATTTAATTGAAGTGCTAATTATGCGAATGAATTTTTTAAAAAATGGATACAAGTTTTTGGCTTGTTTAATTTTTGGCGTATTTTTTCTTAGTGGTTGCGCTACTACTAATAATAACCTGACACACGACCCAAAAGACCCGCTTGAAAGCTATAACCGCAAGATGCATGCTTTTAATATGGAGCTAGATAAATTATTTTTTCGGCCAGTTGCCGTGGTTTATGACACATTTTTACCTTGGCCAATTAAGAAAGGCATAAATAACTTTTTTAGTAACGTTGGGGAAGTCCCAACTGTAGCTAATGATATTTTGCAAACAAATTTCTATCAGGCTACATCTGATAGTGCGCGTTTTGTGTTCAATTCAATAATTGGTATTGGCGGTTTATTCGATGTCGCTTCCAAAATGGGTCTTGAGAAAAACTACGAAGATTTTGGCATTACATTGGTAAAATGGGGCGCAAAAGATTCCGCATATTTTGTAATTCCGATACTTGGCCCAAGCACGTTGCGCGATTTATGGAGTTTACCGGTTAACTATTTTGGCTTAAGTGTTTGGGGTTATGTCAGGCCAATGTGGATTGGTTATGCAGCAATAGGGGTTCGTTATGTTGACACCAGGGCAAGTTTGTTAGCAGGCGATAAGATGCTTGAGCAGGCTTTTGATCCATACGCATTTATTCGCGACGCTTACCTGCAAAGACGTCTATATTTAATGGATGAAAATGCTGGCGCTGTTGCTGATGTTGGTGGCGGTGGTGATATCGTAACTGATGTCAAAGAAAAAACTAATTCCACGCGCCAAAAACGCAAAGCCGCAATGAGCAAAATTGTTAGTCAATAAAAACTAACCGAGAATAGCTATGACACCTAAAGTAATTGCTTTTAATGGCAGCCCCAGGAAGGATGGTAATACTGCGCATTTATTGCGCGTAGTTTTAGCAGAATTAGAAAAAAATGGCATTGCAACAGAAGAGATTCATGTTGGCGCAAAACAAATTCAAGGCTGTTTGGGGTGTATGCAATGTTACGTGCATAAAAATAAACATTGCGTTTTGAAGAATGACCCCGTTAATGCATGGATAGATAAAATGATTGCCGCAGATGGTATTATTTTAGGCTCACCAGTTTATTGCGCTGATTTAAGTGGGCAAATAAAAACTTTTATGGATCGAACCTCTCTTGTTGCGTGCGCCAATGATTGGATGTTTAAAAGAAAGGTTGGCGCTGCTGTTGTTGCTGTGAGACGTGCTGGTGCAGTGCATACTTTTCATTCACTAAATGCCTATTTTAATATTGCGCAAATGGTGGTTGCGGGTTCAAGTTATTGGAATATGGGTTTTGGTAGAGATCCAGGCGAAGTTTTAAAAGATGCTGAAGGCATGCAGACAATGCGTAATTTAGGCCTGAACATGGCATGGCTTTTAAAATCTATTAAGTATGCCAAAAATGCAATCCTTGAGCCTGATACAAGAGTTTTGACACATACCAATATGATTCGAGATGATTTGCAGGAGTAAAATATGCGTAAACAAATGAAAAAACCACTATTCATCGCAGCTTTTGCTGCATTATTATTAATTATTTCGGCGAGCATTTTTGCAGTATTGCCACCAAAATATTTATCTGTGAAAAATTTCAAGCAATGTTTAGGAACAAAAAATATGGGCACATGGAGCGCTTGGTGTATGCCGGCTACAAAGCCTGCTACATGTCCGGATAATTCCTGGAAAGAACTGAATAAACTAACCGGAAGAGACAGATTGTCTAATTGCTAAAATTGCTAGCTAGCCCTAAATTTTTTATTGGCTAATTGTTTTTTTTGGCGTTCCCAATCACGCTGCTTTTCATCTTGGCGCTTATCGTAGAGTTTTTTTCCTTTCGCTAAAGCAAAGCTAATTTTTGCTTTGCCGTTTTTCCAATGTAAATTTAGTGGCACCAAAGTAAAGCCTTTGCGCTGAACAGCGCCGATTAATTTATCTAGTTCATTTCTATGCAAGAGTAATTTTCGTGAGCGAGTTGGGTTTGTTGTGACGTGAGTTGAAGCGGTAATTAAAGGGGAAATGTTTGCATTTAGTAGCCAAGCTTCATTGCTTTTTATCACCACATAACTTTCGGTAATTTGAGCTTTGCCGGCGCGCAAACTTTTAACTTCCCAGCCAGCCAGAGTTAGACCAGCCTCAAAAGTTTCTTCTAAATGGTAGTCATGCTTTGCGCGCCTATTTTCAGCGATTAATTTTGTTTGAGCAGATTTCATGGAGAAATTTTTTGCAATTCATTATTTTTAAAGGTCAGATTAAGTTTTTTCATTTCAACTTTTCCGCCGTTAATTTGATTGGTATAAACATAGGTCCAATAGTTGTCATCAAAAGTATCGCTAAGTACTGGCGCGCCAAAGGTTGTGCGCACTTCGTCTTTGGTCATGCCAAGATGCAGTTTTTTTAAACTAGATTGCTCAAGGACATTACCTTGTTGCACATCAACTTGGTAAGGTCCAAAGTTTTTACAGCCAGTTAAAGTGATGCAACCTAAAATTAGAGTTAGTGTGATAATAAAAAGTTTACGCATTATAATCTGTGCCTCAAAATTGTTGTTGAAAGTTTAAATCATATGACAAGACTGAAAGTTTGTAAAACAAGCAAGCAATGGAAATTTAATATTTCCAAGTGACAAAAATTATTATATATATAATCATAATGTTATAATAATAGTCGGGATTTTTGTTTTTTGCAGAGAAATTTGGTTTTGTGAGATAATTAAAAAAATTGTAGGTTGGGTTATTTTTTAATTTTATTTTTAGAATTTTATAAAAATGTTGATATAATCAAAATATGCCAGAAGAATCTTTTTTAAATGCTGTTTGGAAGCAACGCGAATTAGGTTTAAGTTTAACTTCCGCAAATTTATACGCAAGACCAAGCACCCACGATGATGTTGAATATCTCTGCGACAATGTTTACCCATTTTTACAGCTAGTTAATACTGCAGCATCATTTGGCACAACTGTTACTTTAAATCTATTAACCGCAACGACTGGCTGGATTATTCATGATTATGGCGATGCAATCAGTACTTCGGCGCCGCATGATATTCCAGTGAAAAAGAGTGAAGATGAAAAAGGTGATGGCGGCAAAGAAGGTGGCGAAGGTGGTGGCGGTGGCACTATGAGTTTACAGCAGATAATTACCGCTGCTGAGATAATCGAATTAATTAAGCAAAAAGGTTGGCCCGCAGTGGAATTAATTGCAGGTTCAAAAAAAATGCAACGCTTTCTTTGGATTGCCGCGCAAGAGAAAAACATCAAAGTTAACGGCTTTTCGCCAACGCAGGAAGATGAAAAGTGCCTCGCAAGAATCAAAGCCAGAAAGGCCGCAATCGCCAAGATCGCAGTTCCAAAAACCCTTGCCCCACAAAACACAAAATAACTGCAACTTTTGTAATGCTTTGATTTTAAAAGAAATTTTTTTTACATGTTTTGTGATATTGTCACCCAAAATGAGCATTAAATAAGCGTTTCCTCCACATAAATTACCTGCATAAGGCACCAAAATACTCTATAATAAGCTTATGAATTAACCATTAATCAAAATATGCATTAATTTTGAGGAAAAAATATGAGTGCAACTCCAGCTCGTCGAGCTTTTGTTCCAGCAGCATCATCAGGTCAGTCGTTGCCATCAGCCAGTAGGTTATATGGCGATGGCAATTTAGCTCCTTGGAGGCTGCCTAATAAAGATGATGCTAAAGCTTTGCATGAAGAATTAAAAGCAGCAAGAGATAGTTACAATCAAGCAAAAGCAAAGCTTTTTGCAGAACTTGAAAAAACAGGCGATAGCAAAAATGAACAAAAAGTCATTCGATTATCAATTATTCCTGATATTACTGGGCCAAGAGAGTATTACAGATATAGGGAAGGGTTAACGAGGATTGATGCGGTTTATAAAATTCGTACAGATAATAAAGCCACGGACGAGGAATTTCAAAAAGCTTTAGAAACAATTATTGATGAATATTCCAAGAGAAAAAAAGATAATGAAGGAAAAGAAATTGCTAGAGCTATTGCTCCTGCTGCTGGTGCCGGGCTAAATCCTGATGATGTTGTAATGTATGCAAGGACAGCCCAAAGTAGTCTAAATGCAGCGCGTTTTTGTGCTTCTATGCTTGGTATTGATACATCAGATCCAGGTGCTATTGATGAATATAACCCAGCGCTACTTGAACTTAAAACAATGAACAACCACCCTGGTCCTGGAGAACAACCAAATTTTGGACAACAGATCACTCAGGCTATCTATCTTGGAGCTGATGCTTTTGGCAATCCTACGGTAACTTTTACAAGCTCTCAAATTTCAAAAGAAGATGTTTTGACAGTTGTGAAAATGTTCAAAAAGCTTGGTTTGTCAGAAGTTTATTTCGATGATATTACTTCTGGGGGTACGCTTTCTTCGGCAGCCACTGCTTTTATGCAGGAAAGTGTGAAAGCAGGAATGCGGGTTCAAATAAGATTTCATGGAAGAATATTGTCTGGAAAAGAACTGCTAAGTTACTGTGGTTATGAGGGTATCAGGTATCAGAGGATGTCTGATGCATGGAGCGATCATACATTTCCACGCTCAGATGCAGGGCGATATTTAGCAATTAAAGAACTAAAAGATCCTGAGCTTATAAAAACATTTCTTGCAGAAATTATTGGTGGCGATGCGGGTAAGATTGAGCGTACTTGCAGTGGCTTATTTTTTGGTGGAAAAAAAGACGCGGCGCTCGAGTTATATGGCGCATTATCGAATGATCAAAGATGTTTGGGTTTGAGGGAATTATGCGGGCAGTTCAGGCAACTTCATGCAAGCGCAGTGCCTAGTGATAGTGTTAAAAAAGCATTAGTAGCTGAGCAAATTAAGCACATGCTAGATTGGGCTAGAATGTATCCAGAATATGTGCAAGACCGTACAACAGGTTTTAATCCAGGTCTAGATCCAAAGGTCGAAGAATATTTAGGCGGTGATTGGCGTAGCATACTTTATAGCTCTGCTGCTCCAGCCGCAACACCTCCGCCAAATCCGAATGTAAGCGCTGCTTCAGGAAGAACAGCAGGAGGAACCCCTGCGTTTACATCAGCTCCACCATCATGGATGCAGCAGCCTACCATGGTTGATTTAAATACTGAGGATGGTAAAGTTGACGCACATAGTTCTGTTGTAATGCATCCTGGGATGAGAAATAGTGAGTAGGTTGGGTCAAGCGCGCTTTTTGCGCGGACCCAACACTCTTTAAAAAATGTTGGGTCCGCACTCGCTTTCGCTCGCGCTTGACCCAACCTACCACCAATTCTTTACCGTAAGAAAATTGCGAATATCCAAGCCACTCGATGCTGTAAGCGTAAGCGTTCCCAAAAAATTTTAATTGTATACCAGGCTATTTTATTTTTTTCTTTTTGCCAGAAAAAAATCGCTCAATAATTTTCCACATTCGTTTTTTAGCACTCCCCCGGTGTAAATGATTTTGTGATTAAGTTTCTTTTCATCGAGCAGCTGAAAAACGCTAACCACTGCGCCGGCCTTTGGATCATCTGCGCCAAAAACTAGTCTCTTGACGCGTGCATAAAGCATTGCGCCAATGCACATTGCACATGGCTCAAGAGTTACATAAAGCGTTACATCAACCAGACGATAGTTGTTTAATTTTTTTGCCGCGTTTCTTAATGCAACAATTTCGGCATGGTTTGTTGGGTCATTCGTTGAAATTGGGCAATTCCAACCCGCGCCAATAATTTTATTTTCAAATACAGCCACAGCTCCAATTGGCACCTCATTTAATTTTTGCGCTTCTTTGGCAAAATGAATCGCCTGTTCCATAAAAAAAATATCAGAGT
>JAMCWR010000054.1 GCA_023480665.1 Gammaproteobacteria bacterium | reverse complement strand
TAATATTTAGTGGCAAATTCTTGAGTGAATTTCCTCTTTAAGGTAAGATTAAAAACTAGTTTTTTTATGAAAAAACCTTAATAAATTAAACTTGGTGTGAAAAATGAAAGCAGTTATTCTAGCTGGTGGATTTGGGTCGCGACTTAGCGAAGAAACCGATATCAAACCAAAGCCAATGGTTGAAATTGGTGGCAGGCCGATTCTTTGGCATGTAATGAAGATCTATTCTGCTTATGGGATTAATGATTTTGTAATCTGTCTTGGTTACAAGGGCTACATGATCAAGGAGTATTTTGCGAATTATTTTTTACATATGTCAGACGTAACATTCGATATGCAAAAAAATAGCATGCAGGTTTTGCAAAAATACGCCGAGCCGTGGAGGGTGACGCTGGTTGATACTGGCGAAAACACTATGACTGGCGGCAGGCTAAAAAGAGTTAAAAATTATATTGGCGATGAAGATTTTTGTTTTACCTATGGCGATGGCGTTGGCAATGTCAATATCCCAGAATTAATCGCTCTGCACAAAAAAGAGAAACGTCTTTCAACAGTTACTGCAGTGCAGCCGCCAGGAAGGTTTGGCGCAATCGAGTTTAATAATAATCAAGCAATAAATTTTGTGGAAAAGCCGCATGGTGATAAAGGTTGGATTAATGGCGGTTTTTTTGTGCTTTCGCCAAAAGTAATTGATTATATAGAAGGTGATCACACATTGTGGGAAAAAGAACCAATGCAGAATCTTGCGACTGAAGGTCAAATGAGCGTTTATTTTCATAAAGAATTTTGGCAGCCAATGGATACTTTGCGTGAAAAGCATATGTTAGAAGATTTATGGAAATCCGGCAAAGCACCCTGGAAAACCTGGAAATAAGATGTTTAATAATTACTATAAAAATAAAAAAGTTTTAGTAACTGGTCATACTGGATTCAAAGGTTCATGGCTAGTTACTTGGTTAGAAATGCTTGGTGCCAAAGTTATTGGGGTTGCTCTCGAGCCAAATACTCAGCCGGCGCATTTTCAAGAATTAAAGCTAGGCATTCAATCAGAAATTGTTGATATTCGTGATCAAACAAAGATCGCCAAAATTATTCATAAATTTAAACCTGAAATTATTTTTCATTTAGCTGCGCAGCCTCTTGTTCGCGATTCTTATACAAATCCTTGCTATACGTTTGAAACAAATGTTATTGGCACTGCAAATTTATTATTTGCATGTCGTAATCTTGAATATTTAAAAGCAGTTGTTGTGGTTACTAGTGACAAATGTTATGACAATAAAGAATGGGTTTGGGGTTACCGCGAAACTGATCCAATGGGTGGGTTTGATCCTTATAGTGCTTCAAAAGGTTGTGCTGAATTAGTTACTGCTTCGTTCCGGAATTCTTATTTTAATCTTGATGCGTTTGGTAAAACCCATCAAACATTAATCGCAAGCGCGCGTGCTGGCAATGTGATTGGTGGTGGAGATTGGGCAAAAGACCGCTTAATTCCTGACATCATGCGGGCAATTTCAGCTAATGAAACCGTCGTAATTCGTAATCCGAATGCTACAAGGCCATGGCAGCATGTTTTAGAATGTTTAAGCGGTTATTTATGTCTAGGCGAGAAATTATTAGAAGGCCAGAAAGAGTTTGCGTCTGCCTGGAATTTTGCACCGCAATCTGATGGGCAAATCCCAGTATTGCAAATCGTGAAACAAATTCAAACGCTCTGGCCAAAGATGTGCTATGAAATTAAATCTGATCCAAATAATTTACATGAAGCGCATTTATTAAAACTAGATAGTTCCAAAGCAAATTCTATTTTGAAATGGAAAAGTGTTTGGTCATTTGTAGATACAATTGAAATTACCACGAATTGGTATCGGCAATTTTATGATGAAAAGCGGGTTGCAACTACGGATGATATAAATCGATATGTCGCCGATGCGAAAAAAAACAATCTTAATTGGAGCGGATTAACTTAACCATGCCAGAACAACTAAAAGCTGAAATTCTCGAAAAAATTAAAGAATATTATCGTGCAGTGCATGATAAAAGTAATGCAGAGTTTATCCCTGGAAAAAGCCGAGTGTCTTATGCAACTCGAGTTTTTGATGCAGATGAAATGGTGAATTTAGCTGATGCCGCATTAGAATTTTGGTTAACTGAAGGTCGTTTTACCAAAGAATTTGAAGCAAATCTTGCCAAAAAACTCGACTGCAAATTTTCATTGTTAGTCAATTCAGGTTCCTCAGCGAATTTGTTAGCATTTGCGACATTAACTTCGCCGCTATTGGGCGAGCGACAAATTAAGCGCGGCGATGAAGTTATTACGGTTGCCGCAGGCTTTCCAACAACTGTTACTCCAATAATTAACTATGGCGCAATCCCAGTATTTGTTGACGTAACTCTCGATGATGGGACTTACAACATTGATTGCGAATTGCTGGAAAAAGCTCTTTCAAATAAAACAAAGTTAATAATGATTGCGCATACTTTGGGTAATCCATTTAATTTAGCTAAAGTAAAAGATTTTTGCACCAAACATAATTTATGGTTGATCGAAGATAATTGCGATGCACTTGGCTCAAAGTATGCTGATAAATTTACTGGCACTTTTGGGGATATTGGGACAAGCAGCTTTTATCCGCCGCATCATCTTACTATGGGTGAGGGTGGTGCAATTTATATGAATAACCCAAAACTTTACAAAATTGCTGAGGA
>JAMCWR010000073.1 GCA_023480665.1 Gammaproteobacteria bacterium | reverse complement strand
TATAATCCTTCCAGTTGCTGAGGTGATATTTCTTTTTTGTCATATTCAGTCCCTTATAGCTAAGTAACTGAATTATATCATAAAGATGTCACCTCGGTAACTTTGAATTATTCAACAAAGCCGTCAGCGCGTTTTTTGCGCGGACTCAACAAAATAAAAAAACCATTTTTTATGTTTTTTTAATATGTTGTTGGGTCCGCGCAAAAAACGCGCTTGACCCAACCTACATTTCTACATTTCTCATCCTATTCTTCGCCACTTTGGCCGCGCTAAATACGAACATAATGCATCCACCTTTTTATTTGGCAAAGTGAGAAAATACCGCTATAGTGGAGAGCGTTAAAAAGCATTCTAATATTGGGTTTTAAATCGGAGAAAATCCATAATGAAAGCTATTCAAAACCCTTTTACTGGAAATTATCCTTCAGCTTCAGTTAATTCCTTCGTTATTTTTGTTGCAATAGTCAGCGCCCTTGGTGGCCTCCTCTTCGGTTTTGATACCGGCGTTATCTCAGGCGGCCTGATGTTCGTCAAAAAAACCTTTCACATTAGCACGCTCGTTCAAGAAATCATTGTCAGCATAGTAGTCGCAGGCGCGCTAATTGGTGCACTTGTAAGCGGCAAGCTCGCTGATTATTTCGGTAGAAAAAAATTATTAATGATCATTGCGATCATTTTTGTGATTGGCACGCTCATGTCTGCCTTAGCTCCAAACCCAGCTTGGTTGATTTGGGGGCGATTTGTTTTGGGGCTGGCTATCGGGGTTGCCTCTTATGTCGTCCCGCTCTTTATTTCCGAAGTCGCGCCGGCAAAATATCGCGGCTCGTTAGTATTATTGAATGCCATAATGATTACTGGGGGCGAAACAATTGCCTTTTTAGTGGATTATGCCCTTGCTCCAACAGAATCATGGCGTTATATGTTTGGAGTAGCAGTTTTCCCTGCGATTGCTTTGTTTGTTGGCATGATGCTTGCGCCTGAAACTCCACGCTGGTTGGTATTAAAAGGTTACACAGAAAAAGCGCGTAAAATTTTGGAAAAAATTAGGCTAGCAAATGAAGTTGAAACTGAGCTTACAGATATTAAACATACTATTGAAACAGGACGTACTGATTGGAAAAAGGTGTTTTCAAAAAATGTTCGCCCGGTTTTAATCCTTGGGCTGCTCTTGGGGATTTTGCAACAGTTTAGCGGCATTAACACCGTGATGTACTACGGCCCAACCATTTTTGAGCACGCAGGTTTCCATAGCGCCGCTTCGCAAATCTTCTCAACCTTCGGCATGGGTTTAGTCAATACCGTAATGAGTATAATTTCTGTAATCATTGTTGATCGTTTAGGAAGACGTAAATTGTTGCTCACGGGCCTCCTAGTTGCTGCAGGAAGTTTAGCCTTAATCAGCATAATCTTTAAAACAAGCTTCCATATTCCTTATGCAAATTGGATCGCCCTACTTTGTATGATCATTTATATAGCTGGCTATTCAATTAGCATTGGTAATTTATTTTGGCTAATAATTTCTGAAATATATCCGCTCAGCGTGCGCAGTAGTGCAATGAGCATAGTAACTGCAGTGCAATGGGGCGCAAATTTTTTAGTGTCGATGACATTCTTAACCATATTGGAATTAATTGGCATATCTTATACTTTTATGATTTATGGAATGATGTGCGCCCTTGGGGT
The DNA here is from genome assembly GCA_023480665.1 of Gammaproteobacteria bacterium. Taxonomy (GTDB): domain Bacteria; phylum Pseudomonadota; class Gammaproteobacteria; order UBA9339; family UBA9339; genus JAMCWR01. The sequence goes on along the minus strand of JAMCWR010000073.1, from coordinate 132,566 downwards.
AATATTTTGTTACCTGTTTGTTCCAGAAACCAAAGGTGTTTCGCTAGAAAAAATTGAAGAAAATTTAAATGCCGAAAAACCTTTGGCGCAGCTTGGGCAACCTGTAGAATTATTTTTCTGTAAAAACAAATAATTATAAAATAAACATAAAGTATTTTATTAAAAAAATAGTTAACTTAAATGGAGGCGTAAAAATGGTAGATCAAGTGAGGTTTGGTATTATAGGCGCTGGCAGAATTGGTAAAATTCATATGAAAAACCTATCTGTAAACATTCCCGGGGCAAAAGTACTCGCAGTTTCAGATATAAATCATCAAGCAGCAGTTGAATGCGCTAGTATCTGCTGCGTACCTAAAGTATATAAAGATTACCGAGAAATCCTCAATGACAAAGATATTGATGCGGTCGTTATCTGCTCTTCCACAAATACGCACATCGATATTATTTGCGAAGCAGCCGCCGCAGGTAAACATATCTTCTGCGAAAAACCGCTTGATCATGATTTGTCACGTATTGATTTAGCTTTAGCGGCGGTAAAAAAAGCTGGCGTAAAATTACTAGTTGGTTTTAACCGACGCTTTGACCCAAGCTTTAAAAATGCACGCGATCTAGTTAAATCAGGCAAAATTGGCAAACCGCATCTTGTTCGTATCACAAGCCGTGATCCTTCGCCACCACCAGCTGAGTATATTAAAGTTTCAGGTGGCCTATTTTTAGATATGGCGATTCACGATTTTGATATGTGTCGCTACATCATTGGCGAAGAGGTCAGCGAAATTTTTGCCACTGGTTTAGCCTTAGTTGACCCACAAATTGGTAAGCTTGGCGACATCGATACCGCAGTCACAGTACTAAATTATACAAGCGGCGCAATCTGCACCATCGATAATAGTCGCAAAGCAGTTTATGGCTATGATCAACGCTTGGAAGTATTTGGCTCTGAAGGTTGCATCACAGTTGGTAACAAATATCCATATAATGGCGATCTTTATACTGCAACAAACGTAGCGCATGGCCTGCCCTGTCATTTCTTCCTTGATCGTTATGCAGAAGCCTATATTGAAGAGATGCGACATTTTATGCAGGTGATTAATAACAAAGAAGAACCGTTAGTTGTGGGTTATGATGGCAAAATATCAGTGGTAATGGCGCTTGCAGCTAAAAAATCTTTAGATACAAAAAAGCCAGTGAAAATATAGAAAATTTAAGAGGGTAAAATTATGCCGAAAACAAAAATGCAACTCACCAGCGAAACTGCCACAGATTTTTGGAATGATTCTTGCAGCATAAAAGAATTATCTGAAGCGATTCAAAATGGCGCGGTGGGCGCAACCTCAAACCCAGTTATTGTTGGCACTGTGGTGAAGCAAGAGGCAAATGTTTGGGGGCAAGAATTAGATGCATTAATCAAAAATAACCCAGATGTAAGTGAAGATGAAATTGCTTGGCAATTGACCGAAAAAATCGGTATTGCTGCAGCAAAATTATTAATGCCGGTTTTTGAAAAAAACGATCGTATGTGCGGGCGTTTATCACTGCAGGTTAATCCAACTTTTTATCGCGAAAAACATAAGATGGTTGAGCATGCAATTCATCTATCTAATTTAGCACCAAACATTGCAATCAAAGCACCTTGTACCGCAACAGGGCTTGCAGCGCTTGAAGAAATGACTGCAAACGGTGTTGTTATTAACGGCACTGTTAGTTTTACTGTGCCACAAGCTCTTGCCTGCGCTGAAGCAGTTGAGCGCGGTTTAAAACGTGCGGAAAGTAAGGGAATTGATATAAAACGCATGACACCATATGTAACAATTATGGTTGGGCGTCTCGATGATCATCTCAAGCAAATTGCGAAAAATGAAAATATCGATATCAATCCAGAATATTTAGAATGGGCTGGGGTTGCAGTTTTCAAAAAAGCCTATCAACTTTTTTGCAAACGTAATTATCGTGCCACACTATTAGCTGCAGCATATCGCAATACTTTGCATTGGTCTGAATTCATTGGCGGCAAAGTAGTTTTAACTATTCCTTATGCCTGGTGGAATAAGTTCAATAATTCAGATATCGCAGTAAAAGAACGCATGGATACGCCAGTGCAAGACGAAATTATCAACGCCCTTTACACAAAGTTTGCTGATTTTCGTAAAGCTTATGATGTAGATGGCATGCAACCTGAAGACTTTATTCATTATGGTGCAACCATCAAAACCTTGCATCAATTCGTCTCTTCATATTACGACCTGTTAAATTTTATTCGTGAAAAAAGGTTGGTTTAACAACATGGCTCAAGAAATTACTAACGAAACTAACGAACTAATTCATCAACCCTCGGGTTTTGATTTTGGTTTTACTGCTATAACAAAAATTGAGGAAAAAGAATTTGCCACTGGCATTAATTTTGGAATCTTAAAACTAAAGGCTCGAGAAGAAAAAGATTTAACTTCGCAATTTGAATCTGCATATTTACTCATGCATGGTGAGGTAATTTTTTATTACGACGGCAAAAGTTATCATGCCAAACGCACTTCAATTTTTGACGAAGATCCAATTGCCATCCATTTTGCCCGCGACAATAAAGTTATAGTTAAAGCAATTAGCGACGCAGAAATTGCAGTATCAGCGGTCGAAAATAACCAACAATTTCCCACTCAAGTGTTTGATGCTACAAATATGCTGGAATCAGAAAAACGCGGCAAAGGAATTCTCGATGATACTTCTTATCGAATTGTACGCACCATTTTTGATAATCGAAACCGTAAAGAGGCAAATTTAGTGTTAGGCGAAGTCATCACTTTTCCTGGGCGCTGGTCGAGTTATCCACCACATCATCATCCACAACCAGAAATTTATCATTATCGTTTTACCGAGCCGCAAGGTTACGGCATTAGCCAATTAGGTGAAAAATTTTTAAAAGTAGCGCAATACGATACGCTAAAGATTCTCGACTTAAAAGATCATGCACAAGTCGCAGCACCGGGTTACGGCATGTATTATATTTGGGTGATCCGGCACTTAGCAAATAATCGCTACAGTACTCCTGAATTTGCCCCAGAACATGTTTGGGCAAAAGATATCAGCGCAAACCAAAAAGTTTGGAGAGCAAAAAACATATGACTGCTACTATTAAATTAACTACAGCACAAGCTCTGATACGTTTTCTTGATAATCAATATATAGAAATTGATTCTAATGAAAATAAATTTGTTCGGGGAATTATCGGCATTTTTGGCCATGGCAATGTAACTGGAATTGGTGAGGCGCTGCAAACCGAAAGACATAAATTAACTTTTATGCAGGGACACAATGAACAAGGAATGGTGCACACTGCCACTGCATTTGCCAAACAAAAAAATCGTCTAGAAATTTTTGCCTGCACTTCATCAATTGGTCCCGGCGCTATGAATATGCTTGCGGGAGCTGCTACCGCAACTGCTAATCGCATTCCAGTTTTATTATTGCCGGGTGAAATCTTTTCATCAAGGCAGCCCGACCCAGTGCTGCAGCAAATCGAAATTCCTACTGATTACACTAATACATCTAATGATTGCTTTAAACCAGTTTGTCGTTATTGGGATCGATTAAATCGCCCAGAACAATTAATGACAGCAGCGCTTAATGCTTTCCGAGTTCTCACCGATCCTGAAAACACTGGCGCAGTAACTCTTGCCTTGCCGCAAGATGTCCAAGTTGAAAGTTATGATTATCCACAAGAGTTTTTTAAAAAGCGGGTTTGGCATCTTGATCGAAAAGCACTTTCTTTGCGCGCGCTTTCTGCAGCTGCAACATTAATTAAAAATGCAAAAAAGCCTTTAATTATTGCAGGTGGTGGCGTCCACTATTCACTTGCCTATAGCACACTACGTACATTTGCCAAAACTTTTGGCATTCCAGTGGCTGAAACAGAGGCCGGTAAAAGCGCAATGAGCTGGAAAGACCCTCTTGCAGTTGGTGGAATTGGTGTGACAGGAACTGCGGCCGCGAATTTATTATTAAAAGATGCTGATTTAATTTTTGCTATTGGCACAAGGCTTGGGGACTTTACTACTAAATCTAAATTTGAATTTGGCGCAAAAGATTCGCAAATAATCCATTTAAATGTTAGCGCATTTGATGGTTTAAAAATGGATGCGCTGCTACTGCAAGCTGACGCTAAATCAGGTTTAGAGAATTTGACTCGCGCTTTAAAAAAACTTAATTATAAAACTTCACAAAACTATCAAAGCCATGTGGCAAAATTACAACAAGCATGGAATACGGAAGTTGATCGTTTATATACAGCAAAAAGTAAACATGGTAATTGTCAAACTGCAATCATTGGCGCGCTAAATAATTTTATGGATAAAGAAGATATAATTGTATGTGCCGCAGGAAGTTTGCCTGGGGATTTACACAGGGTTTGGCGCGTAGAAATACCCAAAACTTATCATATGGAATACGCTTGGTCGACGATGGGTTATGAAATTGCTGGCGGCCTTGGTGCGAAAATTGCTGCTCCAAACAAAAATGTTTACGTAATTGTTGGCGATGGAAGTTTTATTATGCTCCACTCTGAGCTTTTAACCAGCATTCAAGAAAATCAAAAAATTACTATTATTCTTCTGGATAATCATGGTTACCAGTGCATTAATAATTTACAAAAATCTCAGGGCTGTGAATATTACGGCAATGATTTTCTTACGCGCGAAAATAAAAGCGGCCTATTAAATGGTGCGCCGCTTGAAATTAGCTTTGTCACTCTTGCGCAAAGTTTAGGCGCAAAATCTTACTTTGCCAAAAATATAACTGAATTTAACCAAGCTTTAGTTGCGGCAAAAAAAGAAAAAGTTACCACACTAATCGAAATTAAAGTTGACCCACGCTCTATGAGTAACGGTTATGAATCTTGGTGGCGAGTTGGTGTTGCCGAAGTTTCACCAAAGGCTGAAGTTAGAGCGGCACACACGGAAATGCAAAATAAAATTTTAAAATCACGGAAATATTAATATAAAAGGATCTCTTTGTGAAACGTAGAATACAAAGACTAGGCACAGAGCACGCAAATAGGATTTGTCGGTGTGCGCAGCAAAAATAAAGCGCTAGGTGAGAGGGACGAGGCCGAACCATTTTGCGGAGCATACCGGCAAAGCCTCAGCGTGCGGGGTTTGTTAACTCACAGATTTTGAAATTGAACCAAAACTATAAAAGGATGAGCACAATGTTTAAACCAAACACAATAAAATTAGGTATTGCACCAATCAATTGGACCAATGATGATCTGCCAGAACTAGGCGGCGAAATCCCCTTTGAAACATGTATTGCCGAAATGGCGCAAGCAGGTTTTACTGGATCAGAAATTGGCAATAAATATCCACGTGATCCAAAAATTTTGCAAAAAAAATTAAAGCATGTTGGGCTGGAGATTTCTAGCGCTTGGTGTAGCACTTATTTTACTGAAGCCAATCGTGAAGAAGAAACTATTCGTTCTTACACCAGTTTTATGAAATTCTTAAAAGCGATGGGCGCAAAATATGTAAACTTAGCCGAATGCGGCCATTGCACTCAAGGCGGTAACCTGCCAATTTTAACAAATAAACCAATCCTAAATGAAAAACTTTGGCACGCATTAACCACCGGTTTAGAAAAACTTGGTGAAATTGCAAAACAAAACGGCATGACCAATGTGTATCATTATCACATGGGAACCTCAGTACAAACTCAAGACGAAATTGCACGCTTAATGCAAAACACTAATCCTGAATTATTATCGCTTCTGTTAGATACTGGCCACTTATACTTTGCTGGCGGCGACTCTTTGCAATTAATCAAAGATTTTGGCAACAGAATAAAATATGTGCATCTAAAAGATATCCGCAAAAATGTTTTAGCTGACACAAGGCGTTTGGGTCTATGTTTTTTAGATGCTGTAAAAGCCGGGGTTTTTACTGTACCTGGTGATGGCAACATTGATTATCAACCAATATTTAGTGCTTTAAGTGGTTTAAATTATTCGGGCTGGTTTATTGTAGAAGCGGAGCAAGACCCAGCTAAAGCAAATCCATTGCAATTTGCGAAAAAAGCTCGGGACTATATTAAAGAAAAGACTGGGGTTTAAACTGGAGTTTAAAATGACAAAATTAATTCAAAACTTTATTAATGGTAAAGTAACTGCGAGCAAATCAAATATTTCTGGGGATGTATTTAATCCTGCAACTGGCGAAAAAACAGCTGAGATAAAGTTTGCTACTGCGGCCGAAGTTGATCTTGCAGTAAAAACAGCTGCGAATGCTTTTCCAAAATGGGCGGACACTTCTCCGCTACGTCGCGCGCGTATTCTTTTTAAATTTAAGGAGCTCTTGGATAAACACAGCACCGAAATTGCCAAAATAATTACCGCAGAACATGGTAAAGTTTTTGAAGATGCGCGGGGTGAGTTAACACGCGGCATTGAGGTAGTTGAATTTGCCTGTGGTATTCCACATTTATTGAAAGGTGAATTTTCAGAAAATATCGGTGGTGGAATTGATAGCTACTCTATAAGGCAACCTCTTGGAGTTTGCGCTGGGATTTCGCCATTTAATTTTCCTGCAATGGTGCCAATGTGGATGTTCCCACTGGCTATCGCTTGTGGTAATACTTTTGTCTTAAAGCCATCAGAAAAAGATCCGTCAACTTCTTTGCGTTTAGCCGAATTACTCCAAGATGCTGGGCTGCCTGATGGTGTTTTTAATATTGTTAATGGTGATAAAGTAGCAGTTGATGCTCTACTCAATCATCCATCAATAAGCGCAATTAGTTTTGTTGGCTCAACACCTGTTGCAGAATACATTTATAAAACCGGCACAAGCAAACATAAACGCGTTCAAAGTTTAGGTGGCGCCAAAAATCATTGCATCGTTTTACCAGATGTGGATCTTGATCAAACAGCAGCTAGTTTAATGGGTGCTGCATATGGTTCAGCCGGCGAACGCTGCATGGCAATTTCTGTTGCTGTGGTTGTGGGAGAACAAACTGCAGACAAATTAGTGCAAAAATTACAAGATCGAATTAAAAAATTAAAAGTTGCTCCAGGCACTGAACCAGGCGCTGAGATGGGGCCGCTTGTTACTAAGCAACATTTAGAAAAAGTTGTGTCGTATGTTGATCATGGGGTTAAAGAAGGCGCAAAACTAGTTGCTGATGGGCGTGGTTTCAAAGTCAAGCATCATGAAAATGGGTATTTTTTAGGGCCATGTCTGTTTGATCACGTCCAAACTAAAATGCGAATTTATCAAGAAGAAATTTTTGGGCCGGTTTTGTGCGTAGTCAGAGTTAAAGATTTTGATGCGGCGATTTCGCTCATCAATCAACATAGGTTTGGTAATGGCGCTGCGATTTTTACCAACGACGGCATTGCTGCAAGATACTTTGCTAGCAAAATCGAAGCTGGCATGGTTGGGATAAATGTACCAATCCCAGTACCAATGGCATTTTATAGTTTTGGTGGCTGGAAGGATTCGATATTCGGCGATTATGCAATTTACGGCGCCGAAGGCGTGCGTTTTTACACCAAACTCAAAACCGTAACTTCGCGTTGGCCCAAAGAAGCCCTCAAAGCCGAGTTCATGATGCCAACGATGAAATAGCTCTTTGACATGTTTTGGGGTTTTGAGAATTCTATAATACATTGATTAATAACACAAAAACTTGCATCTTTTGTAACTCTTTGATTTTAAACGCAAATTTTTTTACATGTTTTTCTAGTTATCACTTTGATTAATAACGATATTTTTTTATACCTCTTTTTGTATTTGACTTGACTTTGACAACGTTTAGTTTCAGAATCCTTTCCGCACACCTATTTATCTCGAAGCAAAAAATATATGAAACTGATGTTGTTTTTAACAATCATTTCGGCATTGTTAGCTGGTCTCTTGCCTTTATTAGTAAGGGCGTTTCCGCGTATCACAAAATTTGTTAGCTTTGGGTTGTTGGGTGTTTCTGGGGTTTTTGCGATAATTACTGGCGCGACAACGCTCCTTGCCGCAAAAACTATCTCCTATCAAATCTCCACAAATTTTCCTGGGATTGCCTTTGAACTCAGTCTCGACCAACTAGCAGGTTTTTTTCTTGCGTTAATTGGAATAATTCTTTTTGCCGTTGCAGTCTATGGCCCAAGCTATGTTCGCAGTTTTGAAAAAAATCAAAGCATCGCTGGCATGACGTTTTTTACCGGAATATTTGTCACTGGCATGTACCTGGTGGTTTTAGCACATGATGTTTTCACTTTTATGCTGGCGTGGGAATTAATGTCGGTTGCTAGTTATTTCCTAGTCGCCTATCAACATGAGCTTTCTGCTAATAGGCGCGCTGCGCTAATTTATTTATTAACCGCCCAAGCAAGTGGTTTGCTAATTTTATTTGCCTTTGCAATTTTAATTAAGTTTTCTGGTGGCTTTAGTTTTTTTAGTTTTCACCACGCAATGTTACCAACATTTTGGGCGACTATAGCTTTTTTACTAGCATTTCTTGGTTTTGGAATGAAAGCCGGCATTGTGCCACTTCATGTTTGGTTGCCTGAAGCGCATCCGGTTGCGCCATCGCATATCTCAGCTTTAATGTCAGGAGTAATGCTGAAAGTTGCCATTTATGGCCTGTTTAGATTTACTTTTTGTTTACTCGGGGACATTCAAGTTGCTTGGGGCATGCTTGCATTATTTATTGGAGTTGTTTCAGCCCTGCTTGGCGTGCTTTATGCAATTATGCAGCATGATTTAAAAAAATTACTTGCCTACCACTCAGTTGAAAATATCGGCATCATTTTTATTGGTTTTGGATTATCTTTAATATTTATTAGCACTGGGCATCCGATGTTTGCGGCGTTAGGTTTAATCGCAGCTTTGTATCATTGTCTCAATCATGCCATCTTCAAAAGCTTATTATTTTTAGGTGCTGGAGCCATTTTACAGCAGAGTCATGAACATGATTTAGAACGTATGGGTGGATTAATTAAAAAAATGCCCTTCACTGCCTGGTTCTTTCTAATCGGTTGTATCAGCATCTCAGCGCTGCCACCATTTAATGGTTTTGTTTCAGAATGGCTTACTTTTCAAACTGCACTACAAGCAACTGCACTAACAAGCGAAGTATTACGCACATTAATTCCAGTCGCTGCAGCGATGCTAGCATTAACCAGTGCACTTGCGGCAGCATGTTTTGTGAAGGTTTATGGCGTGGCGTTTTTAGGCCAGCCACGCACTCGTCATGTACGTCGTGCTTACGACCCAAAATTTGGCATGTTATTTGCTATGGGCCTTCTCGCATTTTTGTGTTTAGTTTTTGGCATTTTGCCCACATTTACGCTTGGCGCATTGAATATAATAGCCACGCAATTAATTGGGACTGGCTTGTCTAACACGCAAAATTGGTTGTGGTTGATCCCATTATCAAAAAATATCTCTGCCTACAGCGCGCCATTAATTTTTGTTGGGATTGTGTGCTTGGTTTTAAGCGTAGTGGCTATTGTATTATTATTTTCTCCACGCAAAATTCGCCGCACAGCTCCATGGGATTGCGGCTTTGGTGGCATCACAGCTCACATGCAATATAGTGCCACAGCTTTTGCTATGCCAATTCGTCGCGTCTTTAAACCAATTTGGCAGGTAGAAGAAAAAATTGATAAAAGCAAAACCGGAATAAATTATTTATTACATGTTGGCGATCGCATTTGGCAATATGTTTATGCGCCACTTGAGCATTTAAGTTTTTCTTTAGCTCGCTTTTTTGCCAGAATTCAAGGCGGTAATATTCGTGTGTATTTAGCCTACGTTCTAATAACCTTAATCTTGTTGCTATCGGTGATTGCATGCTGTGGTTAGTTGCTTTAATACAAACTTTTCTCTTTGTTATCAGCGCCCCACTTTTGCTTGGAATGGTGAAGTGGGTAAAATGCCAATTGCAAAATCGCCAAGCACCATCAATTTTTCAAGGTTATAAAAATTTACGTAAACTGTTTTGCAAAGAAGTCATAATTGCAGACACTACTTCAAGCCTATTTCGAATTGTGCCATATTTAATTTTTGCGCTTACTGTTTTATGCTCTGCCATCGTGCCATTATTTTTAGTAAACACACCAACCACTGCAATTGCTGATGTTATCGTGTTTGTAGGCTTACTTGGCCTAGTCAGGTTTTTCTTAACACTTGCAGGATTAGATGCTGGTACTATGTTTGGTGGCATGGGTGCATCAAGAGAAATGTTAATTGCAGTGAGCGCAGAACCTGCATTATTGATGGTGCTCTTTGCTGTAGCGATGAATGCACAAAGCACTAATCTTGCAGTGATAATTCAACACTTTATTACTATGCATTTATTCCTACATCCATCAATAATTTTTGCCGCAATGGGGTTAGCTGTTGTTGCTGTTGCTGAAACCGGCAGAATTCCAGTCGACAACCCTGCCACACATTTAGAATTGACCATGATCCATGAGGCGATGATTTTAGAATACAGCGGTCGCTATTTAGCATTACTTGAATGGGCTGCTCAAATAAAATTTATGCTTTATGCGGTACTGCTAATTAATTTATTTTTTCCATTTGGCATTGCCCTTAATTTTAGTTGGCTTGGAGTTTGTTTTAGTATTTTTGTACTGATACTAAAACTCTTGGTTTTAGTTATTGTTCTTGGAATCACTGAAATTAGAAATATATAATTCCGCCTCTTTCGTGCACCCTATTTATTAAACCTGGCGTTTATCTTAGCGCTGCTGGCAATATTAATTCATATTATTTTAGAGGTGCAATAACATGGAATTATTGCAATCGATATTTTCCGCATTAATTTTGCTTACAGCTTTCATGCTGCTTTTGCAAACACGTATTTTCAGCATGATCACAACTTTTCTTTGGCAAAGTTTGCTTTTAGCGCTAATTACTTTTTGCCAAGCTTATAAACTCAATGCACCGGAATTATATATTTCTGCAACTATGACGATTTGTTTAAAAGCAATTTTTGTGCCGATTTTATTAAAATATTTTGTACGCCGTTTAAATATTCGCCACAAAGTTGCAGTAATTAACCATCCATTTTTGCTCTTAATTTTTGCAGCTGGTTTGGTGTTATTCTGTTATCACTTGATTCGCCCGTTGCAAGCTGTTTCCTGGGTTGGCTCAAGCAATGTAATTGCAGTAGCCATGGCGGTAATGCTGCTTGGCATGCTCTTATTAATTACCCATCGCAAAGCAATTTGTCATGTCATTGGCTTCATGTCGATGGAAAATGGCATTTTCTTCGGCGCCCTTGTTGCCACAAACGGTATGCCAATGACTGTTGAACTTGGGGTTGCGTTTGACGTTTTAATCGCCGCAATTCTCTTCGGCATCTTCTTTTTACATCTCCGCTCAAGCATTGATTCTTTAGACGTAGATCAGATGAACCTATTGCGGGAGGATGTAGAATGATTTTTTTAAAATTAATACTACTGCTCCCATTAGTTACCGCTATTCTTATGTTATTTTTTGGCAATCGGCGTTTAGCGGGCAAGCTTAATATATTATGCTCAAGCATCATTTTTGTTTGTGCACTCGGCTTAGCGAACTACTATCTGCACCATGGTGCTTTTTTAGCAATGAAGCAACAATTTTATATTGATGCCTTTAATTTAATTAGCATTGTGCTGACAACATTCATAGTTTTTACTACTGCGATTTTTTCTAATACTTATATGTGGCACAATGTTGAAAGCGGGCGCATTTCTAACAACCAATTGCGGCTTTATCACATCTTATACCAGCTTTTTGCTTTAATGATGTTACTTGCCTTAAGCGCAAATAATCTTGGAATTCTTTGGGTGGCAATGGAAGGTGCAACTTTAGCTACGGTTTTATTAGTAAGTTTGTATCGCACGAAAGAATCAGTTGAAGCCGCATGGAAATACTTTATTTTATGTATTATTGGTATCGCATTAGCGCTATTTGGTACTATTCTGGTTTATTTTTCGGCAGCACAAGTTTTGTTTGAAACAAAGCCCGGGATTTTTTGGACAATTCTTTATCAACACGCAGCAAACCTTGATCCAACCATCATTAAATTAGCTTTTGTTTTCCTCATGGTTGGCTATGGAACAAAAATTGGTTTAGTGCCAATGCATAATTGGTTACCTGATGCTCACTCAGAGAGCCCAGCACCAATGTCGACCTTGCTCTCAGGATTATTGTTGAATGTGGCATTATATGCATTAGTGAGATTTAAAATACTGGTTGATCTAGCATTAAAAAATAATTTAGCCGGCAATTTATTAATTGCGTTTGGATTATTATCCTTTATTACTGCAGTAATATTAATGCAAAGACAAAATAATATTAAACGCTTATTTAGTTACTCATCAATTGAGCACATGGGCTTGATGACTTTTGCCTTCGGTCTTGGTGGAGTTAGCGCTACATTTTGTGGTTTATTTTATTTAGTTATGCATTCGTTGGCAAAATCCTCAATTTTTGTGATTGTCGGAAACGTAATTCAAGTTACAGGGACTCAAAGCCTAGATAAAATTCGCGGTTTAATAAATAGCCACGCTCCTCTTGGTTGGGGTTTGTTGCTTGCTACTTTAATTATTTCTGGAATACCACCATTTGGGATTTTTACCAGCGAATTCATGCTGGTTGTGACTGCAGTAAAAGCTTTTCCCTGGCTAGCATTTTTTGTAATCATTGGTTTGATTTTTGCAATTGCCGGTTTATTGCGCAATATCCAGCCTGCTGTTTACAGCGAAAAAACAGAAATTAATCATACAAAAATTTGTCTTTTTCCAGCATTCTTACATTTAGGTTTAGTTTTAATTCTTGGGGTTTATTTACCACCGATCGCGCGGGATCTTTTGCAACAAGCGACCAAAATAATTACCGGGACATGATTTTATAATTTATGCCAAATCAAAAAAATATTTACCAACAATTTTTAGAACTTCTTAGCGAAAAAACTGGCCAAATATTCGACGCTAATGCTTTAGCAAAATTTTGCTCCACTATATCTTTAACTGTTGCTCAAAATTTTTGGGGTGAAGTTGCACAAATTTCTGCTGCATTAAAATTTCGTTTGGTTACAATTTGGGCGCAAGATTTAACCACTGTATTTGAGCTTAACGCCTGCCTTGAGTTAGAAGGCAAGTATCTATTGCTGCGCACTACTATTGCCGCTCTTAATCCAGCGATCCAATCTTTTACACCATATTTTCCCGCCGCAGATCGTTTAGAAAGGCACACGCATGATATGTTTGGGATATTCTTTTCTGACCACCCAGATCATCGGCGGTGGACCAAACATCAAGCTTGGCATGAAAAAATATTTCCGCTATGCAAAAATTTTCCAGTTAGCACTATGTTTGCCACTACCACCCCGCCTGACAATAATTATCAATTTTTATCCGCAAGTGGCAGCGGCACTTGCGCAATTCCAGTTGGGCCAGTACATGCTGGGATTATTGAGCCAGGTCATTTTCGCTTTCAAGTTGCTGGCGAAGACATTATCAATTTAGAAGAACGCTTAGGCTATCTACATAAAGGCATCGAAAAAATTGCTGAAGGGCGCGACGTTTTTGAATTATTAAAACTTGCCGCTAGAGTCTCGGGTGATAGTACCATTTCGCATTCCTGGGCTGCCGCAATGGCTCTTGAAAATGCGGTTAATTTAGATATTTCGGCACGCGCCAATTACATTCGTGCAATTATGTGCGAGAGCGAACGCATAGCCAATCATCTTGGGGATTTTGCTGCTATATGTAACGATGTTGCTTACACCTTCGCATATTTTCAACTGATGCGCTTAAAAGAATTATGGCTGCGATTAAATAAAGAAGTTTTTGGATCACGGCTATTAATGGATGCTATTATCCCTGGTGGAGTTAAAAGCGATTTAATGCCAAATCATCTTAATTTAATTTGCGACCAGATAAAATATTTACGCAAAGAACTTGTAGATTTATATCCGATTATTGAAGCAAACACTGGGCTACATGATCGCTTAAAAAATACCGGCATATTAACAACAGATGCAGCTAAAAAATTAGGTGTACTTGGCTTTGTTGGTAAGGCTAGTGGTTTAAAATTTGATGTAAGGCACGACGCAGCATATTTTCCTTATAATAAATGTAGCGTGTATATACCAACCCATAAAAAAGGTGATGTTTTAGCAAGAGCCAGAGTTCGCGCTCAAGAAATTTTAATTTCATTTGATCTAATTGAAAAATTTATCAAACAATTACCAGATGGAGAAATTAGGCACAAATGGCCGGTAAATACTACTGCGGTTGAAGGCATCGGCATAGTCGAAGGTTGGCGCGGCGAAATTTTCACCTTTGTTAGAATTGGTTCTGATGGCTTAATTGAAAGGTTTTTTCCGCGTGATCCAAGTTGGTTTTCTTGGCCTGCGCTTGAAAAACTTATTCACGGCAACATTGTCCCAGATTTTCCAGTTTGCAATAAATCAATAAATGGGTCATACGCAGGGGTAGATTTGTAAAATATCAAATGGGCATGAATTACTTATGTTTAAAGCATTAGCAAAAATTTTAAAAATCGGTATTGTTACTGAAAAATTAGTCGAACCAGAAAAATCACCTATTGAGATAATTGGCGAAACCTGCAAAGCTATTATTGATGCAAAATTTGCTGGGAGCCTCGCAATTAGACAAGTTGATGCTGGATCTTGCAATGGATGCGAGCTTGAAATCCACGCTTTAAATAATTCTTTTTATGACATTGAACGCTTTGGTATTCACTTTGTTGCTTCCCCAAGACATGCAGATTTACTGCTAGTAACAGGGCCAGTTTCACGCCACATGGAAAGCGCATTGCTCTCAACTTACAACGCAACCCCTGAGCCAAAAATAGTTTTAGCTATCGGTGATTGCGCCGCAACAGGCGGTGAATTTGGCTGCACTTATGCCTGCGCCGGCGCAGTAGCAAACGTACTTCCAGTTTCTGGAATTATCAAAGGATGCCCACCCTCTCCGCTTGAATTATTGCAAGGGATATTAAAAGCAATCCAATAAAACTAGTAATAAAAATGAAATCTGTCAAGGCCGCATCGCAGCAAAATCACCAGCGTCTGCTGCATCATCTGAATCGCCGCCTTGGGAATTTGATTCAACATTGCACGCCCGAGCCTGGGCTATTTTAATTTGCGCAGATATTTGGCTAGGCAAATCACTATAGCAAGAATTGTGTCGAGCTAAAGCGCTAGCTATATCCATTGCTTCTTGATACTCTCCGCAGTATACATGATAAAAAACTCTTACATGCATATATTCTCTGTTATCTATTAGCTCAGTACTCATTTTTATATATTTAAGTGCATTGATATATTCTTTTAAATTAAAACAACATTGAGCCAAAACCGCTAAAGCCTCAGCACGAGTCTCTTTATTCTCGCCAGCTTCTCTTTCTAGGCGAGGTATTATCACTAAAAGCTGATCACATGTTATTTTGGAGTTGCGCTCCTTCTCTTCCACTCTAGCGCTATTTTTCGTAGCTTGGAAATGCTCCAGAGCTTCTTGATAGAGTTTGACCAAAGATTCTGGTAATTTTGTCTCTGCGGATGATTTTGCTGAGGAAGATGCTACAGGTGAAACTGCAGAGGAAAAAGCCGAAGAAGATAATGCTCGTGCTGGCGGAGATGATGCCAAAGCAGATGATGATTGCGCCATCGGAGATGATGCTGGGGAAAATTGTGCAGGTGCGATAGAAGGATGTCTAAACAAACCTAATAGCGACGGTGAGACTTTATCTTTTTTAGCCTCTTTGGGGTTCTCTGCATCCGCAGCATCCAAAGAGCGTTCCTGTGGCGTTGAAACTAACTTTGCTTCACCCCTTGATCTTGAATTAATAGCAGTCAACTGTTGCTTTGAGTCTAAGAGTTTGCATTCCCTTAGGCGAGCTTCTATATTCATAATGCTATCGAAATGCCTTTTAAATTGCATCAGAATTTTATCGATTATTTCTGGATGATCTAGAACACGAATGCCTCGTCCAATTTTAATCAGTTCGTCAAATAACCGCTTTGGGTTTGGCAACATTACTAATCCAGTTGTAACGATAGCGGGATAGCGGATATTGTTACTACCTCGAATTTGCTCGAAATAAACAGAAGGGAAATCATTACCAGAATCTACAAACTTTTTAATTACCTCACCAAGAGAATCTATTCGGATCATACCCAGTATGATCGGAAACCACCCGCCAATTGTTATAATATTATCAAATTCACGAATAACAGTTTCTATTAACACCAATCTTTCGGCTAGTTCAATAATTTTATTCAGATGGGTTAATACACAATCAAGTTGCCTTAATTTACGCTCAATTCCTTCTCTCCCTTTATAGGCTGTGCAAATAGCCCTTAAAGAATATATTAAGTTGACTAATATCTCAGGAAAAGTAAAAGTGCATATCGTTACTTCCTTCTTATCCTCATCCTTCCCGCTTGCCTTTCTATCCCCGAATGCTTGAATAGCTGCTCCTGATGCACTCGAAGATGCACTAGCTAAACAAGGTCTCAACAGTGTTCCCGGTTCTGGAAGCGCAGGAAAATTATCACTGTCCTTATCATCATTTTCTGCGGCAAGAGCTGCTGCGATTTCTGGTTTACTTCTCATAATATTTATAAGACGCATTAAACTATGCTGAACCATGTCAACATTTAATTGCTCACGTTTTTCGATAAAAGTACGACCATATAAGATATAGTAAAGTTGATCAAAAAAACTTAACAAATATCCACTAATAGTCTTTTCCAAATCAGCTAATGCCTTTAAAGATGCAGACAAATAAATGTTCGGGGCATGTATTAGTTTGGTCTGCTCTACAACACTGTTTATCCATCCCACCCAAATGTTATGACCTCCGGAATATAAAAACATACCAAAACTTGAGAGTGAATCGCTACGCAAAAGCGGCCTTTTCACCAATAAGTCATTAGCGTTTTTTAACAGACTCTCGACAAAAGTAGTCATTAATCTAATCATGTTGTCGCCATCTGCTATAACATTCCTATCGGTCATGAACTCATTACATAATGCAATAGTTACAATTCTTTCAAGAAGTACCCCAATCAAAACATGCTGATCTTTGATTTCGGGGGCAACCATGAGACACGAAAAATCCCCTGAACTAGCAACAGTATTTAGGTCTTGCGTCTCATTTATTACCATTTCCATGTGTAAATAAAGTTGATGTCGATATGCCACAAGCAATTGATAAGGGATGGGATCAAGATTAACCATTATCATCGGAAGTTTTTGAGTTGCCGTATTTTCAGTAAACCCAAGTGACCTTTTAATAGAAGCCCATGCGCCAGGTACTTCTTGTATCGGAGCCGCCTCAATGACGCCCCGCTTTGCCTCTCTTTCTCTATCATTCAGGATTGCGATTAAACCACTTGCATTAACAGCATCTTGGTAAAGCTGTAAAACTCTTCTATTAATTACACTTGCAAAAACTATTTTTTCGCTAACAATAACAGTTATTGGCATATTCATTCCCTCAAAAAATGTTTTAATATTCAATTTATTCTACTTCATTTCCGAGCATGCTTCCAATTACACATATATAGCACATTGTATGCTAACAATAATCTTAAATAGAAAAAACTATTTTTTCTGCATATAGAAAATGTTTGTAAAAAAACTAGGCAAAAAATATAATATATGACAATAATGAAATAATGTATCATAAGCATATGAATGTAAAAAACAATCAATCGTCCTTACAAACTGTTTTGTGGCAAAACATTCGTACTAAATTTGCTAAAATTCAACCTCAATTAACTACCCTTATTGACGACTTATGTCCTGGAAAAGATTTCCCTCTCTATTTAATTTGTTATCCATTTGGCAGCATATTTCTTGATGATGGCGTATTTATGCTACCAACATCATCTGGAAAGTTAGTCCCTATTTCTGACGCGGAGATTCCGCAAAATGTGCAAAAAGGCTTAGCTTATGCGGGAACCAAAATCCCGGCTGGGATAGTTTTAACTAAATCAGTAGAAGCATTTATTTGCATTGCAAATCGTATCGTTCCACAACGTCTTTATAGCGCTGGAGAAATGTTCGCCCTTTGGGGACATATGTTAAGCGGTGATTTTTTTTATCATCCACCACGCATTTTTAGTATGAGCTCAGGAGCACGTTCGATTTTTATGTTACCAAAAATTGGGGATTACTATTTTCATAAAAATCTTGAACGTGAATTTAATTTAACTCAAAGCCCACCTAAATCATTAAACAACCACTGGGAGGTGTTTACTGAGCTATCTCGACATCCTGACCTAAACTGTTCTTGGGCGACAGAGTTAATATTTTTTTCCGAAAAATGGATCAAAAAAATATACGATAAAAAAGATCAAGCATGGAATAAACTGCGCATTTTTTTGTTTGAATATCTGTGGAAAAAATCTGTTTATCAACGCAATCAGATTTTATATCATTTAATCATCTCTTCGGTATTTGCAAATAATTATAACAACAAACCCAATCCCTATCTGATTGATACACTGAAGTATTTGCTGGCTATCGCTGCTGGCGCTAAACTTGGCTTTACCGCCGGAACAGATAATATCTCTGCCCCCATAGATTTATTACAAAATGTTTATTTAGAACATTACCGTTTGCGCGAATACATTCCAACTATTATGCACCCCGCCTACCTCACAAAAGAGAGCAATCTGCGCGCTCTTTACTATTCGCTCCAATTCCCAATTTCGGAAGAATTTTCTCAAAAAACGCGGAAGTTTTCTGTTGCATTACAGGACTTAACAAATTTACGATATATAGTTAATTACTTTTTGCAGCAGGTTTGCACTGGCTCATTAAAAGTAGATGACACACTTTTAGGCTGGATTGCAAAAATTGGCACGATATTTAACTTATATTCCAACCCAGGTTCGCATAAATATATTATTCCAGCGAATGAGTTAGCAAAGATTGATCCAAAACTTTTGTATTCCAAAACGACAAATAATCAACTTCATTTTGCAGCAACCAGCACTTTTTTTCATGGTTGTGTGCGTATTTCACAGCGTTGCTGAATAATTTCGATAAATTCCCCAAAGGCTAAGTTAAAGTAATTCATAAAGTTTTTGAGTTGGAATATAAGTTAAATATCGTGCCAATTTAATTTAGGCCCATAGCGCGTATGCTAAAAGTCAGGAAACTTATTCAACTAATTCAAAATCAATTTCACGTTCATCCAAATCAACGCGAGATACCAATACTTCGATTGGATCGCCGAGGCAATAAACAGCCCCAGAACGTTTACCTACTAAGCGATGTTTGATTGCATCAAGCTTATAGTAATCATTTTTTAGTGAGGTAATATGCAGCAACCCTTCTACAAAAATATCTTTCAATTCGACAAAAACGCCAAAATTTGCCACACCAGAAATAATACCGACAAACCTCTTGCCAACTTTATCTAGCATAAACTCGCATTTTAACCAACTGATTGCATCGCGAGTTGCATCATCAGCGCGCCGCTCAGTCATCGAACAATGTTCGCCATAATTATGCATTTCTTCAAAGCTATATGCATAATCTGTTACTTTACCAGCATGCAACAAAAAGCGAATTGCACGATGATTGAGTAAATCTGGGAAACGCCGAATTGGTGAAGTAAAGTGCGCATAAGCATTATATGCTAAGCCAAAGTGGCCAATATTCTCTGGGGTATAAATTGCTTGGCGCATTGAGCGCAATAAAACTGTTTGCACTAAATGTTCGTCGGGTCTGCCGCTAATCTCAATAAGCAATTTCGCAAAATCTTTGGATTTTGGCTCTTTGCCGCCGCCTAATTTTAAACCTAAACCGCTAAGAAAACTTCGCACATCAGCAAGCTTTTCAGGATCGGGTCCTGCATGCACCCGAAACAACGCTGGTATTTTACCTTTGAGCAAAAACTCAGACGCACAAACATTTGCCGCTAACATGCATTCTTCAATAATGCTATGCACATAGTGGTTGTATACTGGCTCAATGCGTTCAATTTTTCGGCCTTTACCAAAAATAATTTTTGTTTCAATTGAGGTAAATTCTAATGCACCGCGCACTTGGCGTTGCTTCAAAAGAACTTGATGCAGATTTCGTAGCTCTTGTAAATGTTGGAACAACGGATCATGGCAAGGAATTTTTTCTTCAAGAAAATCATAAACCTCATCATAAGTTAAGCGCGCATGTGAGTTGATTATTGCGTCATAAAATTTGTAATCTGTGATCTTACCAAAAGAATTAATCTGCATTTCGCAAACCATAGCTAAGCGATCCACGCTGGGTTTTAATGAGCATAATTCATTTGACAAAATCTCAGGTAACATCGGAATTACTTGCTTTGGAAAATACACAGAATTTCCGCGCGCCAAAGCCTCCTGATCTAAATTTGAATCAAAACGCACATAATGGCTAACATCAGCAATAGCGACAAATAATTTCCAGCCATTTTTTTGCTGTTTTTCGCAGTAAACAGCATCATCAAAATCTTTAGCATCAGCACCATCAATTGTGACAAAAAATAAATCACGTAAATCTATGCGGCCATCAAGCCCAATATTTGACTTGATTTGTTTACATTCATCGAGCACACCATCCGACCATTTATGCGGTAAACCATGCGCACGCACTGCAACTTCAATCTCCATACCAGGCGCCATATGTTCGCCTAGCACTTCAATAATTTCCGCAACTGCGCCGCAATGCGCAGTCGGATAGGCAATAATATTTGCTACAACTAGCTGCCCATGCTCAGCATTAAAATTTTTCCCTTGGGGAATGATGACGTCCTGCATAATATCTTTATTTGCTGGCGCTACATGTGCGAAATTATTTTCCTCAAAATATCTACCAACAATTTGACTAAATGCTCGCTCTAAAATTTCAACCACTACACATTCGCGACGACCACGAAGCTTTACCCCTGTGAGGCTAACCAAGATTCGATCGCCCGGAAAAAGCGTTCGCATTTGCCGTGGGTTTAAAAAAATGTCTTGGCTGTCATTGTCTGGGACTAAAAAGCCAAAACCTTCTTTTGCGCTAACTACGCGGCCACGTACCAACTCCATCTGTTTAACTAAAGCAAAACTCCCTTTGCGATTAACAAGCAATTGGCCATCCCGCAACATTGCCACCAAACGACGACGCAATGCTTCTTGAGAATCATCAGATTGTAGTTGAAACGCCTTAATTAAATGTGAGCGTGAGGCAGGACGCCCAAGATTTTCCAAATACTGCATAATACATTCACGGCTTGGAATTGGATGAACATATTTGCGCGCTTCGCGTTCAAAAAATGGATCGGAGGTTTTAATATTGTCAGCCATAACTGAGATTCCCTATCAGAAATATAATTATTTAATATCTAGTACTCTGTCAATTTTAATATGCCTAGTTTAGCACAAGCACGCCCAAAGGATTTGCTGGTGTATGTAGCGAAAATAAAGCGCGAGCCCCAAAAGGATGAGGGCGAGCCATGTCGCGAAATACACCAGCAAATCCTCAGCGTGCGTTGTTAAGAGACAAAATTAACTGGACGCTGTACTAACATAGATTATATCATATTTCATTTATTTTTCAAAAAGTTATAAAACTGCTGTTATTTTTAAAGATTTTGCATATAATGGAAAAAAACAGCATGAGGATGTTACAAATGAAAAAAACTTTTTTTGTACTAGCAGCAATATTCTTAGGGTTTTGCTTGACTGGTTGTGAATATTTAAATTCAAAAATATCATCAAATCCGCCAACACAAAAAGAGAAAATTTGCTCTGAAATAAAACGAAATTTGGTGTTTAATACTACCTCAGTACCAAATTTTACCAATGCATCTGCAACTCAACGCGCAGAATTAATGCGGGTTTATCACAAAAATGATTGCGAGCAATTTGAGAAATAATAGCAGTAAGATTTCTCATTGCTAGTTTAAAAATTAACGCCGGGGTGGTGAAATTGGCAGACACGCAAGTTTCAGGTACTTGTGGGGGCAACCCCGTGGAGGTTCAAGTCCTCTCCTCGGCATTTTCTTATAAGATAATGGTGTTAATGCGAACTTGCGTAGCTAATGATTCTTTCGATAAATTCCACTGGAGTAAGGGCTGGTTTTTCCGCCAAAGCTTGATGAAAAATTACTGTAGATGGGGTTAAGCCTGGCAATGTATTTGCCTCAATTACAATCATCTTCCCTGTTTTAGTATTAAAAAAGAAATCAATACGTGCATAATTTGCAATTCCAAGAGCTTTAGCAACCTTCTTAATTTGCGCCTGCATTAACTTCCGCATTTTTTTTGGCACAATTGTTTCTGGCGGTGGCGTAATATTAACGCCGGTACCACTTTGAAATTTTTCTTCAAGACTTAACACTAAACCATCAGCAATAGTAATGCTTGGATTAAATACATGATATTCGCCATGCATTTCCATAACGCCAACTGTATATTCAAGCCAGCCAGTAGTTTTTTTATAGATTACTTTCTGATTCTCAATACGAATTAAATCTGTCTCAATGTATTTCTCAAGCAAAAAATCAGCGTTTGCCATTACCGGCATTTCAATAATATTATTCTGTTCAGCAAATGTACCGGCTGGAATATATGCAGCTTTATTTTTTACAAAAGTGAAATATTTTACTAAATCTTGCAGCGAAACAATGCGCACAATCCCAGCAGAACAACCATCATTTTGCGGTTTAATAATAAAAGCATTCGTATTAAAATCAGCCACCAGTTTTTGCCAAAATTTTTGCCAATCTTCTGCAGCAAAAGCTTCAAACACCCCCTCAGGCACGGATTTTTTTGGTGCAGTTAAAATATTTTCATCGCCAATTGCGGCAATAGCCAAACCTGTTAAGTACTTATCAATACATAGCTCAGAGCTTTGAGATTTACTGCCATTATACAGAACACCAGCATCTGTAAGTTTTTGCTGAATCACTCCACTCTCACCCTCACCGCCATGCAAAGCTAAAAATAAAAAAGCATTGGCTTTTTTTGTGTTTGCAATAAAACTTTCAAAAGAAGTTTTATAGGGTAAGTGCTTTTCAACCTCATACAATGAGTTTATTCCAAGTCGCTCACGTACTTTTTTCACAAACTGCGATAAACGCGAAGATGCAGCGCTTGCCGTTAAACAATTCTCATAAATTTCATCTGTAGTATGATTTAGCGTGTAAGTGTATGGCAGATACCATACCTGCCCTTTCTTATCCAAAAAATAGGGCTCTGGTGCAAAAATTTTTGATTGTCTTAGTTTCAGCCAAACATTGGTGCCACTCATTAAGGAAACATGTCTTTCTGCAGTATTGCCACCAAACAACACATGTACCAATTTTTTCCGCTTTTTTGTAATCTGGTGTTTTTCAAAAGCAATATTGTAGCGTTTGCAAGCACTAGTTAACACATAAGTTAAAACATCATGATGCGTTAAACCTACGCGTGATCCTTGTTGAAAGATAAAACTATTTTGTTCCATACCACTAATTGGATTTAAATCTGTAAATACCACTCTGCCATCATCAAGTAACCAACCATCAAGTCGCACAAAATCACGCATGGAAAAAAGTTTAAATATTTTTTCAGCTTGCTTTTGGATTTCAGAGATAATTTTATTTTCAAATCGCGGCGGACAATGCCATTTTGTATTACTGGTTGGTAAATATTTACGCCGATAATCAAAAATCTGATCATTTTCATAACTAACTTGAATTTCAGTTGGGACTAATGCCACAGGATCGCCCGCATGGTTTTGCAGTACTATTACTGTAAATTCTCGGCCATAACAAAATGGCTCAATTAATGCTTCAGTGTATACTCCAAGTGAAAATAGTTTTGCTAATTTTTCTAGAGCGGAAACTGGGGAATCAACAGAAAAAACCCCAATGGATGAGCCACCAGCAATTGGCTTAACAATTGCGCGCTTTAAATTATAGGCAGCAAAAAAATCATAAATGATTTTCTCATTTTGATCGCTATTGATTTTTAATACCGCCGATGGAATTGTGTGAAACCCATATCGCACCAATGCTTTCCCAGCAGCATTTTTATAAAACATTTCTTGACATGTTTTCTGGCCACACCCAACAAATGGAATATTATATTTTTCAAGAAATGCTTGTAGTTCGCCATCTTCGCCATACACCCCATGCACAACTGGAAAAACAATATCCAAGGCCTTAAGCTTTTTAATTAGCTGAGTTTTTGATAATTTTGTTGCAGTGCGCTTTAGCTTAAAATCAAAATCTTCGGGTGTGTTTGAATATAACTGCGCAATTGATAGCAAATAATAATTTCGCAAAAAATCTACATAAATCGGATGAATCTCCACAGAATCACTTGTCAAATGGTCCAATACTGAGCGCGCGGAATTTAAAGAAATCCCCCGTTCCAATGATGGACCACCGCAAATTACCCCAACATGAATTTTATTTTTTTTCTGCATAAAAATTAAGCAAACGGATGTTCAAGCAATATAGTTTCATCGCGTTCTGGACCAGTCGAAATTATTGTAATCGGAACTTTAACTAATTCTTCAACCCGCCTAATATAGGCAATTGCATTTTTTGGTAATTCTTCAAAGTTTTTAATTCCTGAGGTCGACTTATCCCAGCCTGGTAATTCTTCATAAATTGGTTCGCACATCGCTAGATCCTCAGCATTTACTGGCGGCAAATCCCATGTTTTCCCGTGTAATTGATAACCGACACAAATTTTTATTTTCGGCAAACCATCTAGCACGTCAAGTTTAGTTAAACCCAAAGCAGTTAAACTATTTAATAAAACTGCGCGCCTAAGCATAGCAACATCCAGCCAACCGCAGCGTCGTGATCGCCCCGTGGTCGAACCAAATTCATACCCTCGCTCCATCATGAATTTACCAGTTTCATCGAGCAGCTCAGTTGGAAATGGACCGGCACCAACTCTAGTTGTATAAACTTTTGCCACTCCTAAAATATAATCTAAGTACAACGGCCCAAAGCCCGTGCCAATTGCTACCGCACCTGCTGTCGTGTTAGATGAGGTAACAAATGGGTAAGTGCCGTGGTCAATATCTAAAAACGTTCCCTGCGCACCTTCAAACAATAAATTTTCACCACGCGTACGATGCTCTACCAACCGCATAGTAACATCTGTTAATAGTGGGCAAATAATTTCCGCGGCAGCTAAAGTTTCATCTAATATTTGCTTGTAATCTAAGCTTGCTGCTCCAAAATAATTTTGCAATACAAAATCGTGGAATTCAAAAACCTCTGCAAGTTTTGATGCAAAAACATCTGGCTTTAATAAATCAATGGCTTTTAAACTTATGCGAATTGCTTTGTCGGCATAAGCAGGACCAATTCCACGACGGGTAGTACCAATTGCACTCTTACCGAGCGACTGCTCTCTGGCGTGATCTAAAGCGACATGAAAAGGTAAAAGCAAATTACAGCTATCACTTATTTTTAAACGCTCACGAACAGGTATACCATTTTTTTCTAAAAGTTGTAGTTCGCTAACTAACGCGGTTGGTGAAAGTATCACGCCATTTCCAATATAGTTGACTATACCTTCATGTAAAATCCCGGATGGCAGTAGGTGTAATACTGTTTTATTTCCCTTAACTATTACTGTATGGCCAGCATTATGCCCTCCTTGAAAGCGAATTACTGCACGCGCACGCTCAGTGATCAAATCCACTAGTTTGCCTTTACCTTCATCACCCCACTGAGTGCCAATTACCACAACATTTGTAGCCATACGTCTCCTCAATAAAATTTAAAAATATTAGAAATTATAAGTCATTAAATACTGAATTATTCCTGAACTATATCTTTTGATACACCACGAGACCGCATAATATCACGCAATTTATGCATTGTGCCAATTTGAATTTGACGCACTTTTTCGCGATTCATATGCATGAGCTTACTTATCTCTTCCAGTGTTGCGGGCTCATAACCAAGCAGACCAAAACGCCGAGAAATTATCTCACGCTGTTCTTTTGTTAATTCATTTAACCAACTATCAACCAACTTCACAATGTTACTATCTGATAACGTTTGAATTGGATCAATATTTTTATCATCGACCATAACATCTGAAAAAGTTACATTTTCATCTTCAGAAAACACTGGTGAATCAATAGAAACTGTTTCCCGATTTAAATCCAACATTTTTTGGATTTCTTGCGCGGGTTTGTCTATAACCTCAGTCATTTCCTCAGTGGTCGGCTCGTGATCAAGTGACTTAGCTAATTCCCGAGCTTTCCGCCGGTAAGCGCGTAATTCTTTAGTAACATGTACAGGCAAGCGCACGGTGCGCCCTTGATTCATTATGGCGCGTTCGATTGTTTGTCTGATCCACCACGTAGCATAGGTTGAAAACCTAAAACCCAAGTTTGGATCAAATTTTTCAACTGCTCGCATTAATCCTAAATTCCCCTCTTCAATTAGATCCAATAAATCTAAACCACAATTCATATAATGCTTAGCAATCTTTACCACTAAACGTAAATTACTTTCAATTAAACGTTTTCGCGCCTTCTGATCGCCTTTTTGAAAAGCTTTGGATAATGCAACTTCTTCTTTCGCAGTTAGCAGTGACGAAAAACCGATATTGTTTAAATAAATTCTGGTGATATCTTCAGTTTCAGATGGAGCCAACACAGGCTCTTCAACATCTTGCTCGCCCTCCTCATCAAGAACAGGAGGCGGAAGTTCTTCGCGTGGTTTTTCAAACACAGTAGATGGTTTTTTTGCAAACCTTGCTTTTGGAGTCAACTTTGATTTTGATTCCAACTTGGTTTTCGACTTCACTTTCGATTTTTGTTTTTTGGCTTTTTTACTCATAACTATTAACCTAAAAATTCCACAAATTCATCATAACCCCCAAAAAAATCCAAACTAAAAGCATCGCTATCGTTTTTTACTGGTTTATCTTGCAAATATTTTTCCGCAATCGTGCGTTTAAATTTATTATCAAAAAGCATTTTTTTCGCAATTTCATACACATTTGTGAGACGCGCCACTTCAAGCAAAAAGCAAACATTGTCGCAATCTTGAAACACACCAATAACATCAAGATTAAGCTGCATAACCAAAAAACGAAACCTCACTAACCTAGTCATCAATGCATTAAAGCTTTTCTCATCTAAATCGTTCAAACGTAACCAATCTAGCATCACTTCTTTTGTTACCAAATGGCGCTGTGAAAAAAATTGATTTGCAAAAGCTTGGACTTGATTTAATTGTGGAACTAAGTTGCGCCTAGCAGCCTCAATATCAATCGCCTTCCAAAGCACCGCACTCAAATGCAATATATTATAGCGAAGCGGTTCATTTGCCTGAAACCTATCAAAATCCATTTTATAATTTTGATAATCTCCAGTTAGCTGCATCCATGATACTAAAAAATCGCTGTAATTCAAAGTGTTATATTCATTAAACTGTTTTTGCCAAGATAAAAATTTAGAAATTTGTGAGAAACGGCTAAAAAATACTTTAAAATCATCTGTATTGATATCATTTTTAGTTTGCCATTCTGTATTAAAATTAAAGTCAAAAAACTCAGCAAGCGGGCAGTTTTTGGTTTCCTCTTTCTTGCTTGTAGCAATTGCATTGATACTTGACCAGATATATGCCAAACGACGCAAAAACCGATAGGTTTCGCCAAATAATCTCACTTCCGCAAGCGCTCTTTCATTTACCGGCAACCAACTATCATTAGCATGAAATGGTCGACACATTACATCATTATGCAAGGCACGAAAAAATATACTTCGCTCTGCCGAAACATTTTTTTGTTTCAAAGAATTTTGCTTAAGATCTTGCTGTAACAAATTTAGCAAAGAAATTGCATCCTCTTGTTTTTGATCGACATAATTTTGCAAAATAATTTCTATTTTGTCTGGCAAAACTTTTTGCAAAATATTTTTTAAGTTACGCCTAGAATATGGTAAAGATTTTGCAGAATTTATGATGGCATCTGCACTAACCTGGTCAATCAATTCTTGCTTAACCACTTTTAAAAGCGTAGCGCGAATATTCACCATCGCATCACTAAGCGACAGATAGTTAGATTTACTTGATGCATGCAAAACTGCCACTTCATCATCATCAATAATTTTATTGGTACGGTAAAGATCAAAAATTTCACCAACGCCATGCATCCCAAAAACCGTTAATTCTGCTGCACGCAACGCCCCCATACTAGATGCACCGTAAACTTTAACGCCATTTTCTAAGGCAAATAAAATTTCCTTGTGCCAAATTGCCGCAGTTTTTTCAAAACAACCATCAATAATCGCAACGATATCTGGCTTGAGCCGTAACACTCGAAGCAAATCACCACATTTTATAGGTGGCAAATAATGCGCGACCGGCAAAATTTCTTGTGCTCTTAGCAAGGATAATGATGGCCCCAAAAAAACTATGATTTTCTTATTTATCATATTTGACTTCTAAAACGAAGCTTTGGCACCAGAGCTTGAACAACCGGTACAGATATCTCTGGTTTAGTATGATCAACGACATATATTTGATCGCAACCATTTTTTACAAGCGCCGCGACAATTATTTCAATTTGTTCTGTAAATGAATTTGCGCAAGTAAGATCTATACATTCCGCATAGTTTTTTTTCGGCGCAGATAAATTTGCATTTTCTTTTTGTTGCATTTGGTGTTTTGCAACCACCAAATTTTGCGCAACTCGCATATAATAGCGATCAGGAAAAACATCATCTCGTGAACCGCTAATTAAGGTTAAGCGTGATTGAGCAACTTCGGTTAAAGCTCGCGATAATGCAATTTCTTTTGAGATATGCGCGCCAGAACCACTAAATTTCCCAAGCGAGCGTAATTCATTTTGATCTTCAGCAACACAATAAAAGCTCGGAACACCTATTTCTGATGTAACGTCCCAAACTTCGAGTTGCACATCTGCCTTTTTAAAACAATTGATTAACCAACACAAACTTTCGCTATTTATGCTATCTAAATCAAGCGCGGTTTTTTCTCGAGCCTGAGCATTCAAAGTTACCCATTTTGCTGTTGCATCGCGCTCAATAACTTCAAATAAAGCATGCGTTACTGCCTCCTCATAACAATTCCCAGACGCAAGGCCATTACTGCTTGCTGAAAAAACCCCGAGCGAATCTCGCACTTTGGTTGAATCAAGACAGGTTAATCCATGCGGCAAAAAACATTTTTCGCTCGTAACTAAATTTTTTGCTTCAATCCAAGAAATAGTTTTTTTCGATAAATTATGATCGGCAAAAAAACCATGATTAAATAAATTCGGATCAATAACATTTTGTGTAGCGGCTAATTCCACAAAACTACCAATTAAATTTGGCGCGGGAGTGTTTTCAATATGATAACTTTCGATTGCCTCCATGATTGCTGAAGCTTCAGCTAATTCTGGTGTAATACCCTTCCCTTGAGAAACTGAAAGATGTTTTGCGTTTGGGCGAATACTAAGAAAAGTTGGGATACCTATTGTGTCAAGCCCAGTAACATTTGCCACACGAGTTATACCAAGCTTTGATAAATATTTTTTTGCCCATGCAATTGTTTCTTGTGGCTTGCGACTTCGAATTGTGCCGCTAAGGTTATAATAGTAGTGTTCTGACATGTAGTGCGAAAATTACACTGATTATGATTCTTCGGTTAGTTCATATCTTTGTTTGCTTGGGTCAAAAGTAAGTAAGCGTTGGACGAACTTTTTATAATTATGTAGATTTTTTATCTGTTTTGCTTTTGGGCATGGCGCCTCTAATATTTCCCTGCAAATAAATTGAGTAATTTTTTGAGTTTTTGACATTTTTTTCTTCGCACTACGTTTCGTAGTTTTGCTTTGCATATATTCCTCCCTAAATGCTTACTAATACGCTTATTATATCATCTTTTAAAGCCAATTTTCCACTATTTAATTAGCGCTTTTACAAACACGACACTGCAGATCTTTTCGAATCGGGAATTCACGAAACTGCATCAGCAATGCATTAAATAGTAATAGCCGCCCAACTAATAAATCACCAATTCCTAAAATTATTTTTAATATCTCGGTTGCTTGGATTACCCCCATTACCCCAGGCAATACTCCCATTAACCCAGCTTCAGAGCTATGCGGTATTAATCCATCAGGAGGCGGGTTAGCAAATAAACAGCGTAGGCAAGGCCCAGATGGGTAATTAAACACTGAACACTGTCCTTCAAAACGAAATACACTGGCGTAAACATTAGGTTTCTTGTATAAAAAACAGGTATCATTGATTAAATAACGAGCCTGAAAATTATCGGTGCAATCAGCTACAACATCATATTTTTGTATAATATCGCCAGCATTTTCAGGCGTTAAACGTTGCTTATAGGTAATAACATTTAACTCAAGGTTTTGTGCTAAGAGTTTTTTCTTTGCTAACTCGCACTTTGATCGACCGACTTCAGTGGATGTATAAAGAATTTGTCGCTGCAGATTAGATATATCTACAGAATCATCGTCAACAATACCAATGGTGCCAACTCCTGCTGCAGCTAAGTACAATAATAACGGCGAACCAAGCCCACCTGCGCCAACACAAAGTACTTTTGCTGCGTTTAATTTGGTTTGGCCAGCTAGGCCAACTTCGGGTAATACAATATGCCTAGCATAACGCAAAGTATCTACACCCATTTATCCCCCTGATACAGCAAGCAAAACAGTTATTTTATCTTGCCCTGCAACTGGAGTTTTTAAGCCCTGCAAAAACCGCACATCTTCACCATTTAAATAAATATTGAGAAAATTACAGAGCTCATTGTCTTGGTTAAAAAAATATTTTTTTAAATTTGGAAATTTTTTAATTAAAGTTTCAAGCAGTTCTTCTAAGGTTTCAGCTGCAACCTCAACCTGCGTGGAGTTGTTTGTATGGCCTTGTAACACTGCTGGTAAAAAAATAGTTGGCATTTCTAGTTTTCTTCCGGATTAAGCTTAAGCTCAGTATTAATATCAAGCTTGGATTCAAGCTCAGAATCAAACTCGATATTTGTATTATCAGATGCGGACACTTGCTCAGGCGGTAATGCAGAATTTTCGAGCAAATCAGCCTCTTGTTCAGTAAACTCCATTAATGCCGGCAATTCTTCTAAACTCTTAAGATTAAAATAATCCAAAAATTTTTTCGTGGTAGCAAGCAAAGCGGGCCTCCCAGGAACTTCTTTATGGCCAACAACTCGAATCCATTCGTGTTCAAGCAGCGTTTTAATGATGTTCGAACTAACACTTACGCCACGAACATCTTCAATCTCCGCCCGTGTGATTGGTTGTCTATAAGCAATTAATGCTAACGTTTCCATTAGCGCCCTTGAATAGCGAGCTGGACGTTCAGCCTTTAGCTTAGCGATCCAAGGAGCTAAATCATTTTTTACTTGAATTCGATACCCGCTCGCAACTTCAACGATCTCAATGCCACGCTCTGCATAATCTTGAGATAATGCATTAAGAATATCTTTTATATCATTGTTTGTAAAAGAATAATTACTTTCGGCAAATATTTTTGCTAAATCATCGATGGTAAGTGGATCAGTCGCGGCCATCAATAAACCTTCGAAGATATTTTTTATTTGTTGGTCAATCATCAAGTTTCACCGGTAATTTTTTTCAAATATATTTGCCCATACGGCGCCGCCTGCACCATATCAATTAGGGATTCTTTTATCAATTCTAAAATTGCAACAAAAGTAACAACTACGCCCATCTTTCCTTCTTTCACATCAAACATATTTTCAAATTCGAGAAAATTCTTTTCTTCTAGTTTAGACAAAATATGCGACATGCGCTCACGAACTGATAAAATTTCACGCTTAACCAAGTGGTGCGAATACATACTGGCACGTTTTAATACATCTTTTAAAGCAAACAACATTTCTTGTAAATTAAGCGTGGGCAGCGGTTGTTCGATCTTAATCTCTGGTGTCTCGATATTCAGTGAAAAAATATCGCGATCAAGCCTTGGTAATCCATCTAAATCTTCAGCGGCTTTTTTTATCTTCTCATATTCACGCAAACGCCTCACCAATTCAGCGCGCGGATCTTCTTCGCCATCTTCTAAACTTACGGGTTTTGGCAATAACATTCGTGATTTTATTTCGGCCAATGTTGCCGCCATAACCAAATATTCTGCCGCTAACTCAAGCTGCAATTGTTTCATCAACTCAACATATTCCATATAGCATTCAGTTATCTTCGCCACTGGAATGTCTAATATATCAATATTTTGTTTTTTTATAAGATACAAAAGCAGGTCAAGCGGACCAGTAAATGCCTCTAAAATAACCTCTAGAGCATTTGGTGGAATATATAAATCAGTTGGTATTTCAGCAAGCGGCTCGCCCTGCACAATTGCTACAGGTTTTGGCGCACCTGCATCATTAATAACCTGTTCGTTTGTAATCTCAGTATTCATTTTTTAAAAACTCTATAAAAACGGTTTTGAATCGCCCTTCCCAACCCTTGCGATAATTGGGTTTTGGTCGGTAAATTCAATCACAGTAGTTGGCTCAAGTCCACAAGGCCCGCCGTCAATTATTAAATCTACCTGGTTAGCCAAATTTTCTTCAATTGTATCTGGATCTGAGATTGGTAAATTTTGACCAGGCAGAATCAGTGTAACGCTCATTATTGGCTCGCCCAGCTCAGAAAGAAGCGCTTGCACAATCTTGTTTTCTGGAATGCGGATACCAATTGTCTTTCTTTTTGGATGCTGTAACCTACGCGGCACCTCGTGAGTAGCATCTAAAATAAATGTATAGGCGCCTGGGGTATTTGCTTTTAGTAAACGAAAAGTTTGATTGTCAATAAAAGCATAAGTAGAAATCTCGGATAAGTCGCGACAAACTAAGGTAAAATTATGATTTTTATCAAGTTTTCTTATCAGGCGAATGCGCTCTGCTGCATCTTTATTGCCAATTTCACAACCCAAAGCATATGCAGAATCTGTGGGGTAGATGATTACACCGCCTTTCTTAATAGTTTCAGCTGCAATTCGTAGCAACCGCAATTGTGGGGTTTCTGGGTGAATTTTAAGAATCTGTGTCAAATCTGTATCCTCTAAATTATATGTTATACTATAATATATTAAATTTTATTCATATGAGTAATATTATGAAATTATTATTTGACTTTTTTCCAGTTATTTTTTTCTTTATTGTTTTTAAATTTTATGGCATCTATGCCGCCACTGCAATCGCAATAATTGCATCATTTCTGCAAATCAGCCTCTATTGGCTCAAGCATCGGCGATTTGAAATTAGCCAAACCATCACTTTAGTGCTTATAGTTATTCTCGGTGGCGCTACATTATTATCGCATAATACCCTTTTTATTAAATGGAAACCAACGGCAGTTTATTGGGTATTAGCGATTGTTTTTGTAACCTCGCAATTTGGTGAAAAAACTATCATTCAGCGTTTAATGGATAGCAAGATAAACCTGCCAAAAAATATTTGGAAACAGCTAAACATCAGCTGGTGTGTGTTTTTTGTTCTGCTTGGTATTGTCAATTTATATGTTGCATATCATTACAGCACTGCAGCCTGGGTAAATTTTAAACTTTTTGGCGCCCTTGGTAGCACATTAGTGTTCGTACTCATCCAAGCCCTATATATGACAAAATTTGTTGAGAATGAAAATTAAGCAATTTTTAGTCACGTTACGTATTTTTCGCGGACTTAAAAAAAGCAAATTTTTCTGTTATGTTTAATTAATAATTTAATATGCTTTTTAAAAAAATATGAAAACAAAAAAATCTTTCTCTATATTTTTTGCACTAACATTTTTTTTGTGGTCTTTTTCTGCCAAAAATGCATTTGCAGAGGCAAAAAATAATCCTGCTACGCTTGTTGAGGCTATCACTGTAAAATCAGAACCCTTCAAAAAGCGCATTACACTTACCGGCACAATACGTGCGCACCAAGGGATTACCATCCGCCCTGAAGTCGCGGGGAAAATCACCCAAATATTTTTTACTTCGGGCTCATTCGTAAAAAGCGGCACTCCATTAATTCAAATCAATAAACAAATTGTTGAGGCAAAACTTAGGCAGAGCCAATCAGAAATGATGCTGGCAAAACAAAATTTTGCGCGCATGGAAAAGCTCTATAAATTTCACGTTATTTCAAAAGCTGCATATGATGAAGTTTTTGCAAAATATAATACCGCGGTTTCTCAAGTCAATGAGGCTCAAGCAACGCTAAATCAAACTTTTATTGTTGCGCCATTCAGCGGCAAAATTGGGCTTTCAGCTGTAGATACTGGTGATTATGTCGATGTTGGTCAAAAAATTGTGAGCTTAGAAATGATTGATCCAATTGAGGTTGAATTTAATCTTCCAGAAACATTCCTTGGAAATCTTGCAGTTGGTCAAAGCATAAATTTAAACTCAAGTTCATTTCCAAACACTACTTTTGTCGGAAAAGTTTACGCAATTGATTCGGTAATTGATGTTAACACCCGTTCGGTTGCAGTGCGCGCTATTTTAGCAAATTCTGAAAATAAATTATTACCTGGTGGGTTTGTTGAAGTAAACATAGATATGGTAAGTAAAAACCCAGTGTTAATTATCCCTCAGACTGCAATCTTTTATGATGTAAATCAAAATTTTGTATATAAGATTGTACAAAATAAAGCGGCCAAAACTAAAATTACGCTTGGTGAACGTGACCGCGAAAATGTGGTAGTTCTTGGCGGATTAAATGCTGGAGATCTGATTGTAACTGCCGGTCAACTAAAAATTAATGATGGTGACACTGTTAAGGTAACCAAGGGTAATAAATAATTATGGCCGACTTTACCAGCATTTTCATTAGACGCCCTGTTTTAGCAATGGTTATTAGTTTGCTAATTTTACTTTTGGGTATTGTTTCATTTTTTTCCTTATCATTACGCGAATGGCCAAAAGTTGAAACCGCTGTAGTTAAAGTTAATGTTGGGTATCCTGGGGCAATCCCTGAGGTCATGGAAAGCTATGTCACAACACCAATTGAAAATTCAATAAGTAGTATTGATGGCATAGATTATATTTCTTCAGTGAGTAAGCCGGGAACGAGCGAAATTCAGATTCATTTTAATTTAAATTATGATATTAATACTGCGATAGCTGATGTTACCAATAAAGTTGCTGCTGCACGCTGGGAACTTCCAAAAGACATTAAAGACCCAATTATTTCCAAAAGTGATCCTGATACTCAGCCAATCATGCATTTAGGTTTTCAGAGCAGCAAAATGGCTGCGGAAGAACTAACTGATTACCTAATTCGGGTTGTGCAACCACAATTGCAAATTATTAATGGTGTTGCCGCAGCCGATATTGATGGTGGCAAAGAATACGCAATGCGCATCTGGCTAAATCCATATGCTATGGCGGCACATAACATCACAGCATCCGAAATAAACAAGGCAATTGCTGGTGGCCAATTACAAGCAGCCACCGGAAACATTAAAAATACCTCCCAAGAATTTTCTATTAACGCCATCACTGAATTAAATAGTGCTGCGCAATTTAATTCGCTGGTGTTAAAAAATGATAATGGCCTTCTAACAAAAATTTCTGATATTGGACGCGCCGAACTTGGAGTAAAGTTTAGTGACTTTTCAGTCAACATAGACAACTCACCTGGAATTTTACTTCCAATTACCCCAAAATCAGACGCTAACCCACTTGATATCTCAAAATTAGTTAAAAAAAGCTTGCTTGACTTACAAAAATATTTTCCCGCCGACTTGCGTGGTATAGTTTTATCAGATGAAACAGATTACATCCGAGCTTCGCTAAATGAAATTAAAAAAACTCTTTTCATAGCTACTACCCTCGTGATGTTAATTGTATTTTTATTTCTTGGCTCTTGGCGGATATTATTAATACCTGCTGTTACTATTCCACTCTCTATCATTGGAGTATTTTCAATTATGCTATTGCTTGGATATAGCATAAATACTCTCACTTTACTGGCAATTGTGTTGGCTGTTGGCATGGTAGTAGATGACGCAATTGTTGTACTTGAAAATATTTATCGCCATATCAATGTTGGTAAAACTCCGCATAATGCTGCATTGATCGGCGCTAAAGAAATTCAATTTGCGGTGATTTCTATTACCCTTACCCTTGCTGCAGTATTTCTGCCAATTGGGTTTACAACTGGTTTAACAAAAATATTATTTAAAGAATTCGCTTTTACGCTAGCTGCTACAGTAGTTATTTCTGGTTTTGTGGCACTAACATTAGCACCAATGCTCTGTGCAAAAATAATGGATGCACATACTCTGCATGGTAGATTTTCTGAACTTACACATAACTTTTCGGCAAAGTTGGCGAATCGCTATACAAAACTTTTACATAAAGTATTGCAACGTCGCCGCTTAATAATAGCATTTGCGCTTTTGACATTAATTGGATGCGGTATTATTTATTATTTTATTCCGCAAGACCTAGCCCCACAAGAAGATGTGGGCTGGATTTGGACAAGTATGAGTGCTCCAGCAGCCGCAAACTATGAATATACTAAAAAATATGTAGATAAAGTTTCTGAAATATACACCCATTACCCCGCCGAAATTAATCATTTTGGATCTGGCGCAGGCTGGAGAGGCACAAATACCGGTGGAGCTTTTATTACTTTAAAACCTTGGGATAAACGTAAACGTAGTTTAAACCAGATGATTCAATTGTTCCAAAAAGAATATGCAAAGATTCCAGGGCTCCAAATATTCTCCATGAACCCACAACAACTGCCAGGAAGCTCTTCATACACGCCAATCTACATTGCTGTACAAAGTACCGGTGATTATGCGGAGTTAAATAAAGTAATGCAAAAATTTATCGCTACAGCAAAGGAAAATCCTCATTTAATGAATGTAGATAGCTCGTTAAAAATCGATCAGCCACAATTAGATATCGTGATTGATCGCAATAAAGCTGGTAGCCTTGGTATTTCCATGCAGGATATTACTGATGCAATTAACCTTGCATTTGGCGAACCAGCGGTCGCACACTTTACTGTTACCGGCCGAAATTATGATGTTATCCCTGAACTTGATTTGCCATATAAAGATTATTTTGGTGCAGTAAATAATCTGCAACTGCGCACTTCAAGCGGACAATTAGTCCCACTTTTAAATTTAATTACTGTCAAAGAAAGCGTGCGACCACGCTCACTATCACATTTTCAACAAATGCGATTTGCTGCATTAACTGCGAATATTATGCCAGGCTATGGCATAGGCAATGCTCTTGATGACATTGAAAAGATTGCGAAAAAAACTTTATTAAGAAATATGAAAATTGATTACATGGGGCAATCACGACAATTTGTGCAAACCTCAGGGAAAATGTTATACACATTTTTATTCGCTATTATTTTTATTTTCTTAGTGCTTGCTGCGCAGTTTGAAAGCTTTCGCGATCCATTAATTGTGATGTTTACCGTTCCGCTTTCAATTTTTGGAGCCCTCCTCGCCTTGTTACTGATTCGTGGCACATTAAATATCTATTCTGATATCGGATTAATAACTTTAATCGGATTAATTAGTAAACATGGGATTTTAATGGTGGAGTTTGCAAATCAACTGCGCGCTAAAGGAGCTGAGATTAAAGAAGCAATTATTACAGCAGCTCAAATTCGCTTACGACCAATCCTGATGACAACTTTCGCCATGATTATCGGCGCCATGCCACTTGCGCTTGCAAGTGGTGCTGGTGCAATTAGCAGACAACAAATTGGTTGGGTAATTATCGGCGGTATGTCAATAGGCACATTATTCACTCTCTTCGTGATCCCAGTGATGTATTTTTTACTTGCAAAAAAGGAATCAAAACAATCCTAGCGCAATTCTAATATTTTATTTTGTTAAGAAAACCATAATAAATATGATTTATACTATTGTCGTTTATAATTATTATGAGCACTCATAATAAATTTTAACCGCGGGATTTAGGATGGCCCATCGACAAACAAAAAGGCTTTTATTAATTTTTTAACTAACTGAGGTAATGTATGAGTACACCATCAAGCGTAAGCGCGAGCGGAAGTGTTACAATGGGGCCGGTTATTGAAGTTAAAGCAGCAACCCCGCCTGCTGAAACCAAAAGCGTTTCTAAAGCAAACTTATCTCGCTTGTGTGTTGATATTGATGGAACTGTTGGTGAATCATTTATTCCACAACTTGCGAATCAATATCCTCAATATCGACTTTATCATCAAACGGTTGTGAACCTCGGTATTCTTGTACCATATGGTGAAGAAAGCGGTTGCACTGTTTTTGCAAGCGCGTTAATGCTTGGTGTAATAAAATTGTTGCATACACATGGGTACCCGATAGATGTACTTACACAAGCCGCGTATTCGGAAAATATTTTGAAAATTTTAGATATTGCTGACTGTGTGAATATATATGCTAATCGGACGTGGCGATTCACTAAAGAAAGAAAATTTGAAGGAATGCCAATAACACTAAAAAACAAGGGTGAAGTTGCAAAACAACTTTATACGGAAGAAGGAATACAAGATGCGCAATGTTTTTTAATTGATGATGATGAAAAACAAAGAGCTAATTTTGCGGCACAAACCAATGTGGATGCAAAAAATTCCGAAAAGAAATGGGGCACCATCTGCGCGGATTTTTTTTCTAATTGGAAAGCTATGCCGTCTGGTAAAATTATACAATTTAACAGCCGTAATGAATGTCATAGACTTATGCGATTTGATCAAATCACACAGTTCGACTGCATGATTAAAGCATTTATTGACCCTGAATACGGCGACAAAACTGTATGCCGTAATCTGACTGCAGCACTGTACGCAGAGCCACAGTGGCTTTCACACGGAAATGCAAGAATCGATAGTGATTGGCACACTCTGAGAAGCAAGGTTGATACATTAAATTATCGCATGTTCTCTGTCGAGTTGAATGCATTAATACTAGATGTTTTCAAAATGTATTTAGGCCACGCAAAACTAAGGCCCGAAGAAATTGATCGCAAACAAGAAGATATTGAAGAGCAAAAAACTTTGGCCGTGTGGCAAACACGTGTTGGTTTATTAAAGAAAAACATACTAAAAATAAATACATTAATAGCAAGTAATCCATTTATCAGACGGATTATCCGTGCTATGGATTTATTGTCTGAATATGAAAATACACGGCCAGATGAAGCATATTGTGAATTCTATGCTTGTTGCGGCAGTCGTGAGGTGCTGACTGCAATCGAAAATGCCAAATTGATTCTCAAAACAGAATTGCCAAAAATTTGGCAGGATTTTGCAGAAACATTACATCTACTTTCAACATGGAATGATAGTTTGAGTGAAAATACATGGGAGGCAAAATTGAAAGAATTATTAGAAAAATACACCTCGTTAAAATCCGGTTTAACCAGTTTGCAGGAAAATCCACAGCTATCCGCACTCACAACCAGACAGCCCTCTTGCTGGTCAATATTGCTTTCTTGCTTTTCATTTTTCCAATCTTGTGCACCAAATATGGAGACACCAGCAACAGTATTAAAAATGATTGGTGATAACGTTGATGATTTTTTTACTGCAGCAATGAGTTCTATGTCAGAAAAATATGCAAAAATGCGGAGTGCAGATGCAGCAGGGCTTTGCCTAGAAATAGAAAGCAAGGCTGTTGAGGCATCAGAACCACTGGCTCCTACAGCGAACCCAAACTTAGCTTCGCCGCCACCAGCAATAGAAATGTCAGTGTAGAAAAGGTGCAACATCCCTAATCAAATTTATCCCTGACAGCTTTGCGTAAAACTAACAATTGCTGCAATGTAATATGACAGTTTATCGTTTATAAATCAATTAATTACGTGTTGTTTTTAACTTTCATTCGCGTTCAAAATTGTCACTTCCGTGTCAATTTTGTCGAACCCAGCAGTGCCTAAATCTACTAATTTTTTACTTATACAGTTAAATTTAAAACCCGCGTAGCGACAAACATTATTAATTATTAATTATTCATTATTAATTGCTTTTATCTGGCGGAGAGGGTGGGATTACTCGCAACATCCTGTTGCTCGCCTTCGCAAAAAACGCTCAGGCCGCTCGCTTTGCTCGCGTTCAAAATTGTCACTTCCGTGTCAATTTTGTCGAACCCAGCAGTGCCTAAATCTACTAATTTTTTACTTATACAGTTAAATTTAAAACCCGCGTAGCGACAAACATTATTAATTATTCATTATTAATTGCTTTTATCTGGCGGAGAGGGTGGGATTCGAACCCACGGAGGACGGTGAAGTCCTCAGCCGATTTCGAGTCGGCCCCGTTCGACCGCTTTGGTACCTCTCCTCACTTCAAATATACTGCTACCACTAGTGTAGGTAGGTTGGGTTAAGCGCGCTTTTTGCGCGAACCCAACATCTTTTTTATTTCTATTTAAAAACGTTGGGTCCGCGCTCGCTTACGCTCGCGCTTGACCCAACCTACCCCGCTACCCTACCTTCTTTTAATTTTACTCTTTAACTAATGAGCTACCCGGTGGCAATATAGAAACATTATTCCCTTTTGCGTTCTTTGGTAAGGCTGGCACAGGATAAAAATCTTCAATTGCTCCAGAGCTTAATCCAGGCGGAACTACAATAGGTTTTGCAAAATCTTGGGTTTTTTTATAGGCATCAGACCTTTCCAAGCGCTGATACAAAGCAGTGTTGCTGCAACAAACCAAAAATATGCAACTACCTAACAATAAAATTAATCTAAAATAACGCATATTACTCCTCAAACTTTTAAGCTTAAATTATTAAAAAGTTACAAAACAATTGCAATATGTTAATGTATAAACCGCAAAGCGACAACCCATTATTAATTGTTCATTATTAATTATTAATTGTTTTATTGGAGTTCTTATGGAATACCTCGATATTATCGCGCTTGGGAATGACCAAAATCTAGTTACAACCTCTCTAACTGAATTAATTACAAAATATGAATGCAATATAATGCGGCTTCGCTTTAGTACACTAGGCGCGGAATCAGCAACCATGGTTATTGTGACTGGGAATCGAAACGCTGTTGATAAATTAGAGTCTGCATTGGAAGAATTTGGCGAATCATCAAATGCCACAATCGTATTAAAGCGTACTGAGCAAAAAAACCCAACACCAAGCGCAATACCTTATAATATTCAGGTCGTAGGTATTGACGACAGCATTATTATCCATGAAATTTTTAGTTTTTTTACCGAACAAAATATTCCATTTGAAGATATTTACCTAGAAACCGCCACATCGCACATTACTGATACTGCATTATTTAATTTATCAATGACCGCAAAAATCCCAACAGAAACAAATCTGAATAGTATTCGTGAAGAGTTTATTGGTCTTTGTGATGAGTTAAATGTTGATGGCGGTATTGAGCCAGACAAAAGCCACTAAATTTTATGTTTAAATTTGGCTCTGTTGAACAATTAAAAAAATTACGAAAATTTGAAGTTTTTTCGAAATTTTTTATAAAATGTAAGATAGTTATTCTTTTAAAAATGGTTTGTTGGGTTAAAAAAAATAACCCAACCTACAATTTTTTTAATTATTCAGCAAAGCCTTTAAATTTGGTTAAGTTTTTTAAGCTTTGGTCTTTGGCCAGAATTTTATTAGCGCGCTAAATAGAGTCAATAACGGGATAGCCAAAAAAATCCCCCAAAAACCACCTATATTCCCAAAAACCAATACTGCCAAAATAATTGCTACGGGATGTAAATTCATAGCTTGTGAAAATAAAAGCGGCACCAAAACATTCGCATCTAAAACAACAATCACCCCATAAATTGCCAATAAATAGAAAAAATGTGCAGTAAACCCCCACTGAATTAATGCAATAATTACCACGGGAATTGTCACAATTACAATTCCAATATATGGAATCACCACAGATAAACCCACCAATAAACTTAGCAAGGCTGCGTAAGGTAACCCCATAAAGGCAAAAGAGACAAAACTCACCAGCGATACAATAATGATTTCAATAATGCGCCCACGAATATAGCTACCAATTTGGCTATGCACGTCTGCCCACATTTGTTGTATAGCTAAACGTTGTTTTGGCATAAACTGAGTAAACCAACCTAAAATATTCGCGCCATCCCGCAAAAAGAAAAATACTAACAATGGGATTAAAACCAAATAAATTACAACTGTAAAAATATTGGTGATCGACGCCAAAGAAAAATTAAACACAAATTTACCAATGCTGCCAAGATAAGTATTAAAACTTGAAGTAATTTGTGTTAATTGATCGGTAGAAATTAAATCAGGAAAACGTGCTTGTAAACTAAGTAATAGTACTTGACCGCGATCAATAAAATGCGGCACTTGATTAAATAGCGATACTAATTGCTGCCAAAGTAACGGCAAAAGCCAAAATAAAAATAACACAAAAAAGCCGATAAATATTAGAAAAACTAGGTCAACCGCCAAAGCTCGTGGTATACGTATTGCCTGAAGTTTTTTTACCAACCCAGCAAGCAAATACGCAATTATCAACGAAGAAAGTACTGGCGTAACAATAAATCCATTGGTATTAATGAATAATATTGTTAACAAAAACCCGGCTATAATACAAATTGCCTCAGGATTTGATAAATAGCGATTAATCCATGATGAAATAACCTTATGCATAGTGATTTCCTAATCTATTAATTATATTAAAAGTTTAATTATAACTTGAATTACAAAAATAAATAAGTATATTGAAACTTATTTTCTTCCAATATGTTACAATAAATAATGCGTAAATTGCTAATAATTTTTTTTCTGCTATTAAACTTTGTTTTTTGCGCTTCCGACGCGCTTGGCTATCAGCTACCCGACCTTGGCGAACATTCAAGCACTGTACTTTCGCCTAGCGAGTCCGAAAAGCTTGGTAAAGAGTTTATGCGCGCTGTTCAGAGCCAAGTAATAATCTTAAACGACCCAATTATTAATGATTACATCCAAAACTTAGGTGCAAGATTAGTTAGCCATACTAGCGCAAAAAATAAACGCTTTCACTTTTTTGTCGTACTTGATCCAGGTATAAATGCATTTGCCGGCCCAGATGGATATGTTGCAGTAAATAGTGGCCTAATCGTATTAACTCGCACTGAAAGCGAATTAGCTGGAGTAATGGCCCATGAAATTGCGCACGTCACACAACACCATATTGAGCGCATGATTGATCAAGCGCAAGGTTCAACTATTTCAACAA
This sequence comes from Gammaproteobacteria bacterium, assembly GCA_023480665.1. Lineage (GTDB taxonomy): Bacteria > Pseudomonadota > Gammaproteobacteria > UBA9339 > UBA9339 > JAMCWR01. The sequence goes on along the minus strand of JAMCWR010000073.1, from coordinate 89,376 downwards.
TTGCCGGGATACTCGCAGCTGCTGTAATTGGGATGACTACCAAAGGTTATGGCGCTTCAAATGCAGCTACCGGCGCTGCAATCGCAACTATGGCCGGCTCTGCGCAACATCAAATAAATTATACGCGAGAAAATGAAGCCGAGGCTGACCGCATTGGAATGCGCACGCTCTATGCATCTGGCTTTGATCCTGACGCCATGCCAAATTTTTTCGCCTTTGTGCAACATATTACATATAGTTACCAAGAAGAAATCCCACCATTTCTCGCCGATCACCCAGTAACCAGTGAGCGTATTGCTGATTCAAAAGCGCGAGCAAGTGAATTGCCGAAAATAAATGTATCAAGTAGTTTAAAATACTATCTGATCAAGGCACGCGCGCAGCTCATGATGTTTCGGATTAGCTCTAATGCGTTAAATTATTTTAAGTCGGCACTTAAAAATAGTAACGCTACCAAATCACCTAAACAAATCGACGCATTAAAATATGGCTATGCACTTGCGCTAAGCGCAGACAATCAGAACAATGCAGCATCGCAAATAATTTCAAGCTTAATAAAAACTGACCCAAATGAAGTTTTATATACAATAGCTGACGCAAAAATTAACACGCAAAATAAAAATTATGCTGCTGCAATTGCTGAGTTGAAAAAAGCTTCGCTTACTCAAAAAAACTATCTGCCACTAGCTACCCAATATGCTGAAACTTTGCTTGCCGCAAACGAGCCACTCCTTGCTATGCAATACTTAAAACAAAATATTCTACGCAAACCTGATCAACTTGAGCTTTATGTTTTGCTCGCTAAGGCTGCTGCTGCAGCAGGCCACAAAGTTGACGCCTATGAGGCAAGGGCAAAAGCCTTCGAAATGATTGGCCTTTATCCTAATGCTATACTCTTATTACAACAAGCGTTAAAATTGCCAAATTTAACTACGAATGAAAAAGCTGTACTTGTCGCAAAATTGTCGCAACTGCAAATTGAGCTGCGAGAAAATAGCGATAATAACCATAGTTCTTAATTTATAAACGGGGATGGATTAATATGATGAATTTCTTATCAGCTTACGGGCTTTTTTTATTAAAGATTGCTACTGTAACAATAGCGATTATTTTAATAATAATAACTATCGCGGCAATTGCCACAAAAAATAGATTTAAACCTAAAGAAAAAATCGAAATTACAAAATTAAATGAAAAATATCAAAGCATGAAGGAAGCGCTTAATAGCGAAACATTATCTAAGTCCGCTCTAAAAACAGCGCAAAAGTCAGAAAAGCAAAAAGAAAAATTACAACAAAAAGCCCAAAAAAGCTCGAAGCAAGATTTACCCCGAATTTTTGTGCTTGATTTTATTGGTGACTTAAAAGCATCAGCGGTTGAAAACTTGCGTGAAGAAATTACAGCAATCTTAACAGTCGCAACACCAAAAGATGAGGTATTAATTAAAATTGAAAGCCCTGGTGGCGTTATCCATAGCTATGGATTAGCCGCATCACAACTAAAACGCATTCGCGAGCGCGGCATTCCGTTAATCGCTGCAGTTGATAAAGTAGCAGCAAGCGGTGGATACATGATGGCTTGCGTCGCTGATCGAATTATCGCCGCGCCATTTGCAATTATCGGCTCAATTGGCGTCCTTGCTCAACTGCCAAATTTTCATCGCTTACTGAAAAAATACAATATCGACTTTGAGCAATTTACAGCCGGGGATTTTAAACGCACTGTCTCATATTTTGGTGAAATCACCGATAAAGGCCGAAAAAAATTCCAACAAGAAATTGAAGAAGCACATGAGCTTTTTAAAAATTTTGTTGCAGATAACCGCCCCGTCGTTGATATTAATTCACTTGCAACTGGCGAATATTGGCATGGGACCAGAGCTAAGGAATTGCGCCTTGTGGATGAACTTGTCACTAGCGACGACTACTTACTAAAAGCAAACACAAAAGCAAATTTGTATCAAATTAGCTATGTAATTAAAAAGCCCTGGAATGAAAAGTTTGGCAACACATTTAGTAAAACTCTAGAAAAAATATTGTTACAACGCTAATTAAAAAAGTTCAAGTTCGCGGATGTTTATGTTTACGCTCAATGCAATGGCGACGCGTATTTATGAGGTAAAACTTTTACTTGCTGCAGCGCTTTTTTGCTCTGGCGCAGGCGCAGCTACTGGTTCCGACGAAGAGTTTACGGGTTGCTGCAAATGCAAAACCCGAGCTAAACTTTTAGATACTGCCTCTGCTTGTGCCTGTGCTTGCATGCTCTGTTGGTTAGCTCTGTTTCGCGCCATAATCAGATTTGCAATTGCTTTCAGAGAATGACTGCTTGCTTCATCAGGGCCAAAGTTACAAGCTACATAAAAATTGAGCTTTGCATCTTCTGACACAATAATCCCATTCGCTTGCAATAATTGCACAGCCTCATCATCTAGCTCAATACAATAACAACTTAGGTCGGTTTTGCATTGTGTAATATTTGTAATATCTGAATTCTCCAGTAAAAATTTTATTAATGCTGTAGAATTTTTAACAAAGAAAACTAGGGATTTTGGATCATCGTCATATTTTATATTCCCAACATAATATTCCTCAAGATCGTAGCTTTTTACATCACCAGGTCTAGAGCTTGATATTACAAAATTACAGCGTGTAGTTGCCATATTTATTCTATGTTCTTATTAATCGTGAGTTGGGTTTCAATATAGCATGCTTTTATTAACGCATTATTATGCGCTATAAGTTTGGCTTTGTTGAATAATTCATGGTAGGTTCTAGTCAGCGCGTTTTTTGCGCGGACCCAACAAAATAAAAAAATTATTTTTTCAATATGTTGGGTTCGCTCGAGCAAAGCTCGAGCTTAACTAGAACCTACATTTTTACATAAATATGTAATTATTCAACAAAGCCTATAATTTACGTCTCTTTTATTTTTCGTTATTAATCAAAGAGATAGCTATAAAAACATGTAAAAAAATTTGCTTTTAAAATCAAGTGGTTACAAAAGATGCATATTTTTTCGTTATTAATCAAGGTGATAGACGATATGCCGAAAATACCGCAAAAACCACTATAAAATGTCTCTTTCGAGGATTAAATCATAAGTATTAAAATTCTTGGCCTGGTAAAACTTCAAAGCTTGCAAGTTATTTGCCGATACTGTAACGCTTAGCTTTTTGATCTGTTTTTCTTTGCACCATGCAACACAGCGCTCAATTAAATTTGAACCTAAACCTGAATGGCGATACGAGGGAACAATAAAAATCTCTTCAAGATCCGCGAGCTCACTTAGCTTTCGATAAAATTGCGCCGGGATAATACTTGCCGCAAGATAACCGACAATCTCGCCCTTACAAATTGCGATTAAAAATAGTGCGTCCTTAGCAACAATCTTTTCTTTAAAATATTCGGCACCGAATTTATTTTTGATCCAATCAGCATCAACTGTTACATCATAACTTGTTTCAAGCGTAGTTAAATTTTGCGCCAATTGCAAAATCGCATCAAAGTCTTCTAGGGTTGCCTGGCGAATTTCGATTTTTGCATCAAGAGACATAAATTATCCCATATCCATACAACACTATACATTCTGCGCTTTTTTGAGTTTAATTCGATTTAAGAGCGACCGCATAATGGTTAAATATAATTTATCTTTTAATACCGCATCTTCATCGCCAGCGTCAATAGTTGGGTTATCATTAATCTCAACCACAAATGCCTTGCCATTCTTTTCTTTAATATCAACGCCATAAAACCCATCGCCAACTAAATTTGCGGCGCGTAACGCAATTTTAATAATATGCTCTGGAACATGTTGCACTGGAAACGCCTCAACTTTCCCATCTTTTGCAATCCCATTCTTTTGCCCATGCCAATCTAGAATTTGCCAATGCCCTTCTGCCATGTAATATTTGCAGGCAAATAATGGTTGTTTATCTAATACACCGATCCGCCAATCATAATCTGTCGGCATAAATTCTTGGGCAATAATTAAATCAGAACGATCTAAAAATTTTTCTAATTTCTCCCCTAATTCAGATTGATTAGAAACTTTTACTACACCCTTTGAAAAAGATCCGTCGGGCTGTTTTAAAACGCAAGGTAACCCAAGCGCAGTTGGGATAATGCCTTGGTTATCTCTACTGACAATCAAAGTTTTTGGGCGCGGAATTTTTGCTTTAAACAACAATTCGGCTAAATATACTTTATTTGTGCATTTAACAATTGACGCTGGAGTATCGATCACCACCAAACCTTCGGCCGCGGCACGCTGGGCAAACCTATAGGTAAAATGGTTAACAGAGGTTGTATCCCGAATAAATAACGCATCAAATTCTGGGATTTTACTAAAATCATCTTTGGTAATTATTTCTGTACTGAGCCCAATATCTTCAGCTGCCCGAATAAAACTTTTTAACGCTCGCTTATTTGATGGCGGATATTGATTTTCTGGATTCACCAATATCGCTAAATCATAAATAGAATTATTTCTCTTTAAGGTACGAAAACGTTTTTTTGCAAAAAACTGTTTCGCATATTCAGCGGCGTAGGCTTTGTGTAACTCCGGAATCTCATTTAACGAGATGGGGTCGAGATTATCTAAAACCCATTTTTTATTAAATTCGAAGCTAGCTGTAAGCAGGGGCGCTTGAAATAAATTATATAACTGCTTGCCTAAGGCCTCGTATTGCTTAGCGACACATTGCCCAAAATAAATATTTAACTCAAAATTTTTTGATTTTAGCTTGGCTAAACTGCGCCGAATTTGTTCTTCAAGCTCAGCAGAGCTAATTTTAATCACTGACGATGATTTTAAATTTTGAATTGTAGCAACACTTGGAAATACCTTGTGCCCACGAGCCTCCGCAAGTAAAGACACATAGTAACCAATGCTTTGATAGCGAAATGAACGGCATAAATTATACACCCGAGCATTTCGCAGCTCAGCAAAATTACCTGCAGTTAAATATGTTTTTGCAGATACTACTTCAACTTTATCAAGATTAAAATTCCAGTCCTTTATATTATTTACAACTACAATACTTTGCATGTAATTTTGTTTTATTTAGAAGTCAGAGATTACTATTTACTCTCAAATCAATGGCAATTGCAAGCTAGATTTTTCAGATCTTAAGCAAAAAATAAAGCATGCTTGGCCAAATTCACCAAGGCTTTAAGTTAAGTTATAATCAATTGCATTCGCTCAGTATTTTGCTATTATTAAAAGTTACAAATTTAATCTAGAGAACTCCCAATGCACCCACTATTAAATATTGCAATAACAGCGGCTAGAAGCGCCAGCAAAATTATTTTGCGCTCTTTGGAACGGGTTGATTTACTTGTCATTACTGAAAAGCGTCGCAATGATTTTGTCACTGAAGTTGACAAACAGTCTGAACAAGACATCATCGACATTATTCTAAAAGCCTACCCTGACCATGCAATTCTTGGTGAAGAAAGCGGCAAAACTGGCACAAATGATTACCAATGGATTATTGACCCGTTGGACGGCACAACCAATTTTATTCATGGCCTACCCCACTTTTCAATTTCCATTGCAGTAAAACATAAAGATCAAATAGAGCATGGCGTGATTTATGATCCTTTACGCGATGAGCTGTTTTACGCTAGTCGTGGTAATGGCGCATATCTAAATAACCGCCGCATACGCGTCAGCAAAAGCAAGCAATTAAACGGATCTTTGCTCGGCACAGGGTTTGGGCAGCACACCTTAGAACATATGCATGATCAATTGGCAATAATTGCTGAATTTGTTCCGGAAGTAGCCGGCATTCGCCGCTGCGGTTCTGCTGCGTTAGATCTAGCCTACGTTGCCTGTGGTCATTTAGATGGTTTTTGGGAAATGAAACTACGCCCTTGGGATATTGCAGCCGGCGCAGCCATTATCACAGAGGCTGGCGGTGTAATCACTGATTTTCATGGCCACGAAGCATTTTTAGATTCCGGGAACGTTATCGCCAGCAACCCAAAAATCTTTAAAATAATCTATCAAGCTATTCAAGAGAAGCTCAAAAATTCGATTGATCAGTACTAAAAAAGATTTACGGCGCATTGTAGCCATATCTAATGCACACGAGGTGCCACAGCTGGGGGTTCTGCTACCGCCGGTTGCTTTTTTAATTCTGAGGCATAACCTTGAATAAAACTACTATCACTCCAAAAAAACAGAGGCGTAAGCGGAGTAGCTTTTGGTTTTTTAGCGTAGAGCTTTCCTTTAAATTTTTGCAATTCCACCAAAAAGCCTTCTTTGTTAGCTGAACGTGAACGATCTTCGTTTATAAACAGCTGCTCTACTATTTTCATTAAATCGTCGTAACTGTAACCTTCTGCTAATATTCGTTTGCATAAAATATCACATATTTGCGGCTGATTAATCATTATTTTGCAACCATCAACAATATCCCCATCCCTACCAAAAATAATCCGAAACGCAAACGTATATGCGTTCAAGATGAAAACTTTATCACTTATTTCTTTTACATCAGCTTGAGACAAATTTTTGCCGACAACATAATGATGGCTCCATTTATATTTCTTACAAAATGAAATTAAAAATTCAATTGCTTCATCGATTTTATTTGCTTTAAATAAACATCTAACATAGTTTGCAATAGGATTTATTGCGGTTATCCACCCCACTCCATCTATATCCAAATGGTTGATCAAAGAGCGTCCAAATAATCTAACCGCTTCACTTATTCTTATTTGTTTGTCACTTATTTCTTCTTCATCGCTTATGATATATAAGTTATAGATGCATCTTGCTAAAATATCGTACACACCAATATTAAAGGGATTGATTTCCAAATGCTTCCGGCACATGTCATAACATTCGGCGTATTTTTTCTGATCATAAGTGTCATAAATTATCCAGTATCTTTTTTCTAGCCGTTCTTCGTCTTTTTTTTCTAAGACTACGGACGCTGGGTCTGAATTAATTTCAGTTGGGTCAAAGACGTTTGGTTGAATAGTAGTATCGTAAACCCCCAGGTACTTAAATAATCTTTTTAGAAACGCTACTGAGCCATAACTACGAATTGCTCTGCAGGCATCATCGTCTAACAAATTCCTGGTGTTTGGTTTAAGATAAAATACTTCATGGTAACCCGGATCTAACACAAAACAACAACGTTCTGAGCCAAGCTGGGTAAGATACAAACAAACCTTATGCCAAACTGTTTTGGCACCAATTGATATCGCTGTGTGATTAGAATCATCTGGCTCAATAACGGGACCCCTATAAAAATATACACTGCCTAGTGGTAAGCGGTTATCTAAAATTAAATATCTTAACATCAGCGCAGTAGCTAAACTACGATGCCGACATACTGCTGGCCCATCAAATAAATCTGAAAGTGAAAATGTGTCATAACTGTTTTTATTAGGATCTTCATGCTTGGGAAATAACGCATCACATTTTTTTATAACACTTTTAGCTAAAAAACTTTTAAGGTAATCTGATGTAAGGTTGACCGCGCAAGTATCATTAATTACCAAGCGGTCATAGAACCCGTGCTGCATACAAAATTCCACTTCCTCGCCACCGTCTTTTACGACGCAATTTTTATTATCAATATCTGGATCGGCAAAATCAGTTTGATCATGCACTGGAAAATACGTGCTATAAAAATCTTCGGGATAAGTTAAACTACCACGCGGCAGCGGATCAAACTTTAATCTGATCGGCGTTGCCGATGGCGATGCTTGTTCTTTTGCTAATTTTGCGTCTGAAACAGTTGTCATACAATTATAATAGTCAATATTTAAAAAAATAAATTAAGGTTTTCTTAAATGAAAAATGCAAGGTTACTTTTAACACACGATGCTAAAAACACAGGGGAATTTTGCGATAAAGCTCAAAAATTCGATTGATAAGTATTGAAAAAATATTTATGGCATATTATCGATATATTTTTTTTCAACAGGTATTAAATGCTTTTTGTCTAAGCCAAATAATAATGCTAAAGCGCCTGCAACATAAATTGAAGAATATGTGCCAATCACAATACCAATAATCATTGCTAACGCAAAGCCATGCAGCATTTGGCCGCCAAAAATAAACAGTGCCAACACCAATGAAAAAGTTAACCCAGAAGTCATTAAGGTTCGTGACAAAGTTTGATTTACCGATAGATTAAAAATTTCAACTGCGGATGCCTTTCTGAGCTTACGAAAATTCTCGCGCACTCGATCATAAACAACGATAGTATCATTAAGCGAATAGCCAATTACTGTCAATACTGCCGCAAGTGCAATTAGATCAAATTCAATATGAAAAAATGAAAACAAACCTAAAATTAATATAGGGTCGTGAATTAACGATATAGCTGCGCTAACAGCAAATCGATATTCAAAACGCAATGCGATATAAATCATCGTGCCAAGTAATGCAAAAACAATTGCTAAAATACCGTCAGTAAAAAGTGTTTTGCCAATTTGCGGCCCCACATATTCCACCCGCTGTTTTTTTGCATCAGGGAAAATATTCATTACCTGGTCGGTTAATTGTTCTCGAGTTAATTCTTTGTGAGTTTTAATGCGAATCATAACATCACGTGAGCTGCCATATGCTTGCACCAACGCTTCAAAACCAGCTTGATGCAGCTTTTCCCGAATTTGGTTAGTGTCGGGTGGGTTTTGAAATGCTGCTTGAATTTGTACGCCGCCGGTAAAATCTAAACCAAAATTCAGATGATTTACAAAAAGTGATACTACTGAAAAAATAAATAATATCGAAGAAAATATATATGCCCATTTGCGTTGGGCCATAAAATCAATTTTTGTATTCTGCTTAAAAAATTCCATAAAGTTCTCGTATTATGTTGATCTATAATCCAATCGATAATTTCTTTACATTGCGACGCCCATAAATAAAATTAACTACAGAGCGTGTATAAACAATTGCGGTTAACATCGATGTCATTAAACCAATGGTTAATACAACCGCAAAACCTCTCACCGGCCCTGAGCCTAAAGCATACAATACGACTGCTACAATTAGCGTGGCAACATTTGCGTCAACAATAGTGGTAAACGCGCGTTCATAACCTGCATAAATACTAGCCTGCGGGCTCATGCCATTTCGCAATTCTTCACGAATACGCTCATAGATTAGAACATTAGCATCAACTGCGCTCGCAATTGCAAGCATCATTCCAGCCATACCTGGCAAAGTTAACACTGCACCTAAAATTGATAAGATCGCTACTACAAATATTAAATTGAGAAATAAAGCTATATTTGCGATCAAACCGAACACGCGATAATAAAACGCCATAAATATCACAACAAACAAAAACCCTACAATAATGGAAATAATCCCTTTGTGAATATTGGATTTTCCCATACTTGGGCCAACATTTAATTCCGACACAATTGTAACTGGCGCAACTAATGCACCTGAACGCAATAATAAAGCTAGATCTTGCGCATATTTTTCAGAGTTTAAATTTGTGATTTCAAAATTAGCTCCGAGCGCTGTTTGAATGGTAGCAACACTAATTAACCGCTCTTCTAAATGGCTAACTGTTTCTGGTTTGCCATCAATCATTTTTTGCTCGCTCTTGGTTTCGACATAAACCACAGCTAGCGGCTTTCCAACATTTTCAGAAGTCACTCGGTTAAACATACTTTCGCCACCGCCACCAAGATGAATCGATACTGCTGGGCGCCCATCTTGCGAGATTGTTGCCGAAGCAAAAGTAATTGCATCACCACGTAAAATTACTTGGTCTTTTAGTAAGATACGCCGACCTTCGTAATCATATAATTTTGAACCAAGTGGAACATCACCTGCAGCTGCAGCTTCAGCATCATGTTCAGTGTCGACTAATTGAAATCTTAACGTAGCAGTTTTACCTAATATTTCTTTAGCACGTGCCGTATCTTGAATTCCTGGCAATTCTACGCTGATATGATTTTCACCTTGCCTTTGCACGATTGCTTCGCTAACACCAAGCGCATTAACACGATTGGTTAAAATATTTCGTGTTTGGTCGATAGCATAATCTGCAATTTTAAATATCGCAGAATCAGACATCACCAACTGTAGTTTGAATTGATTATTGCTAGTAATTTTCGTGAATGTGTAATCAGATAAATGTTGCGAAAGCTCAGAATAACCGCGATTTAAATTATCCGCATCGCGATAAATAATTACTACTCCATGTGGCTCGATATGCTCAATAGATAAATATCGAACCCCAGCCTCGCGTAAACTGCTGCTAATAGTTCGCATATCACCTTCTTCCCGCTTCTTAATCATGTCATTGACATCAACCTCAAGCAGAAAGTTTAAACCACCGCGCAAATCCAAACCAAGTTTCATTGGGTTTGCCCCAAGAAACTGCAAAAACTTTGGGGTACGTGAAGCAAGATTTAGCGCAACAACATAATTTTCACCAAGGCTGGATTTTAATACATCTCGAGCGGTTAATTGTGTTTCTTCATCTAAAAACCGCACTAAAATATCATCGCCCTGCTTTTCTATACTCTTATATTTGTAATTTTGAGCGGCTAAAATCTGTTTTACCTGATCAATGGTTGCGGAATTAATTTGTGCCTGACCCTGGCCGGTGGCAGATATTTGCACCGCAGGATCTTCGCCAAATAGCATGGGGGATGCGTAAATTATCGCGAAAATAAACAATCCTAACAGCAATAAATTTTTCCAAAGCGGATACTGGTTTTGCATAATCAAAGTCCCTTAAAACACTTGTGGTTTGCCACAAGGAATATATTTTATATCGATTTAATCGTGCCTTTGGGCAAGGTATTAGAAACTGCGCTTTTTTGTACAGTGATGTTTGTATTTTCAGCGATACTTAGCACAATAAAATTATCTGTAATTTTTTCAATTTTGCCAAGTATCCCGCCAACCGTCATTACTTCATCACCTTTCTTCAAACCACTAACAAGATTTTTATGCTCTTTGGCGCGTTTGGTTTGTGGACGGATAATCATAAAATACATAAACAAAATTAATATCGCAAACATCGGGATTAATGAACCCCAGCTTTGTTGGCCCCCTGCTGCTTGCGCCGGTGCTGCTGCGGCAAAAGCATCCGCTATCCCGATAAAACTTAAAAAAATAGACATAAATATTTCTCCAAAAATAACCAAAAAATTACCAGTAAATGTGTGTACTTTACCTTGTAAATAAACGTTAAGCAAATCTAATACCCTTCATCTTTCAAACGTATGCTTCGTTGCGCTCTTGCTTGCAATGCTCATTTATTACCTGAGCAAAACTATACGGTTGATTTATATAGATGACTCTATGGATTACTGATTGTTGCTTGCACCGCCGAAAGTGCAATTGTGAACATCACATCCTCAGCAGAACAGCCACGAGATAAATCGTTCATTGGTTTAGTTAAGCCTTGAAGCATCGGACCTAAAGTTAGAATGTTTGAAGAGCGCTGCGCCGCTTTATATACGGTATTTCCAGAATTTAAATCAGGGAAAATAAAAACTGTGGCATTGCCTGCAACAGGGCTGTCAGGTGCTTTTAATTTTGCCACTTCTTCCGCGATCGCTGCATCATACTGTAATGGACCATCAATAATAATATCTGGCCGCAGCTGTTTTACAATACTGGTCGCTTCCTTTACTTTTTCAACATCAGCACCACTCCCTGAATTGCCAGTGCTATAACTAATCATAGCAACCCGCGGTTCAATACCAAATAATCTTGCAGAATCAGCTGTGTCAATAGCAATTAAAGCTAATTTTTCTGCATTTGGATCAATGTTGATCGCACAATCTGCATATAACAATACTTGATCAAAAAAACACATGAAGAAGGTAGAAGAAATAATTTTTGAATTTGGTAGCCTTGGAATTAATTGCAAAGCCACACGCACTGTATCAGCAGTTGTGGTGATCGCACCAGCAACAACGCCATCTGCATCACCCTGCTTCAGCATCATTGCAGCTAACACCATATTATCTTGTAAGCTTGCTCGCGCAGTATCTTCGTTCATACCTTTATGTTTTCGAGCCTCAACTAAAGGCGAAACATAACGATCAATTAGATTTTTTGGGTCAAGAATTTCAACTTCGCCGTCTAAAGTAAGGTTATTTTCGTAAAGAATGTCTTTGACATTTTTTTCAGAACCAAGCAAAACACATTTTGCAATACCGCTTTCCGCACACTTAGCTGCAGCTTGAATAACACGCAAATCAAATGATTCTGGCAAAACAATTTTTTTATGTGCTTGCCGCGCTTTTTTAAGTAGTTGATGTCTAAACATCGCGGCTGGCACTGTTTGTTTGTGTTTAAGGTTAATAATGTCGCGTACCCAATTTTTATCAATTTGATCTGCGATTGAGTTTATCATGTTATTTCTCATAATATTTTAAAAAAATTAAAAACTACAATATAATTGATTCAAGAAATATCTGTCTTTTGACTAGAATTGCCCCATAAATGCGCTTTTTGTAGTAACGCCTGCAAAATGAATTAATAAATTTTAGTACATCATCTAAAACATAAGAGCCACTATCGACTTCGCCTGTAGCGATAAGCTTTGCATTTAGTGCTGTGGCAATTTCTAAATTTATTCGAGGTGCAAATGGGTGTGGTGATAAATAGCCTAAGCCTTGCACAACAATAATATCTGAAGAGTTTTGTAACTGATCGTAATAAGTCAATACTGATTCAAGCAGATCATCAAACAAACCCGCTGCTAATAAACGTTCAACCTCAACCAAAGAAATTACGTCAACTAAATGCTCAAAGCCAGATAGATTTTTATAAGAGAAATCATGACAGTTTTCAGCAATCGGCCGAAAATAACCAACCTTTTTCCCTGCATCTTGTAAAGCCTTTACCAATGCCAAAGAAACTTGGGTTAAGTCAATTTTTCTGTCTATTGGCACTAACATCAAGGTAAGTGGGTTGTTGATGTTCTTCATAAATAACGGTTAACTCATTAAAAAAATGTTTAAATTATCTTTTACGGTACAAAGACTTAGCGTGCGTTGTTAAGAGAAAAAATTAACTTTACGCTATACTATGCTTATATAAATATAACCAAAATTTTTAAAAAGGTAAATAAAAAATACTAATAAAAGCTAAAAATTTATTTAGTAATTTTGCCAAAAAATTCTTTAACACTATCGAACCAACTCTTAGATAATGGGCTATGTCGACGTGAATCTTTTGCTAATGATTCTTGAAATTTTTTCAAATACTCTTTTTGCTCAGAATTTAAATTTACAGGAGTTTCAACAATAACAGTGCAAAGTAAATCACCAGTTCCGCCACGTAAACCTTTCACTCCTTTACCGCGTAGCCTAAACACCTTCCCGCTTTGGCATTCAGATGGTATTTTCAATTTCACTTTACCATCAAGGGTTGGGATTTCAAGTTCATCGCCAAGTGCTGCTGAAACAAAACTAATTGGCACTTCGCAATAAAGATCATTTGCCTCACGTCGAAAAATTCGGTGAGGCTTTACAGCAATTTGCACAAAAAGATCACCGGAAGGGCCGCCTTCATAACCAGCATCACCTTTACCAGACAATCTAATACGATCTCCATCTTCAATGCCCGCTGGAATTTTTACAGATAGTGTTTCAGTTTCTTGGTAGCGACCTTTACCTCGGCATTTTGGGCAAGGATCATGAATTATTTTCCCGGTACCGCGACAAGCAGCGCATGGTTGTTGCAAAGAAAAAAACCCTTGCTGGATATAAACCTGCCCACTACCGCCACAAGTTTCGCAAGTTTTTGGTGAAGTGCCTTTTTTGGCACCACTTCCATTACATTCATTGCAAAGAATTTGATGCGGTACTTTAATAAAAGCCGAAGTCCCGTGCACTGCTTCTTCTAGGTTAATTTGAATATTGTAACCTAAATCATTACCACGATGTGAACGCCCACTGCCAGCACGACCACCGCCGCGACCTTGGCCAAAAATATTACCAAAAATGTCTTCAAATACATCGCCTACGTTACCAAACCCGCCAAAATCAAACCCGCCAAAACCAGCGCCACCTGGACCACCAGCACCTGCTTCAAATGCGGCATGACCATGCTGGTTGTATATTGCACGTTTTTTGCTATCCGATAATACTCCGTAAGCTTCTTGGATATCCTTAAAAATATTCTCAGCTTCTTTGTTGCCCTGGTTTCGATCAGGGTGATATTTCATCGCTAATCGACGATATGCTTTTTTAATATCATCATCAGGAGCGTCCTTAGGAACCCCAAGCACTTCGTAGTAATCACGTTTTGGCATAAAATCCTAATTCCTAATCATTTCTAATTTAAAGTTTATTTTAGCAGTTCTCACAATTATTTTATGTGCAATAATAAACCACTATAGAAAAAACCTTGCGCGATGGGGGTTTGTTAAGGGGGAGAATCGCGATTCTCCCCACAAAACTTGCAAGCGCGAATTTATTTCGCGCGCCGCATCAAAACAAGGAAGCAATTGCCGCTAATGTTTAGCGGTAATTGCTGGATTTATTATTTCTTATCGTCTTCAACTTCTGTAAATTCAGCATCAACAACTTTTTCTTTGCCTGCTTTAGCTTCAGCTCCAGAAGCGCCTTCTTCAGTAGCAGCACCCTGGCCAGCTCCAGCCCCACCAGCGCCTGCGGCTTGACCTTCCTGCGCCTTCTTAGCATATACGCGCTCTGCCATTTTTGAAGAAGCATCGATTAATTCTTTGGTTTTTGCCTCAATCTCGTCTTTATTTTCACTCTTCACAACATTTTTCAGCGCATCCAAAGCAGCTTCGATTTTTGATTTCTCATCAGGTTGAATTTCTGCGGCAAGATCTTGCAACGACTTTGTGGTTGCGTGAATAAGGCTTTCTGCCTGATTACGCGCAGAGACTAAGTCATGGAATTTCTTGTCCGCTTCTCGATTTTCTTCAGCATCTTTAACCATACGCTTAATTTCTTCTTCATTCAAACCACTAGACGCTTTAATTACAATCGATTGCGCTTTACCGGTAGCTTTATCTTTAGCATTGACGTGTAAAATACCGTTTGCGTCAATATCAAATGCAACTTCAATCTGCGGTACACCGCGTGGGGCTGGCGGGATATCGCTTAAATCAAACCTTCCAAGTGATTTATTTTGCGATGCCATTCCTCTCTCGCCCTGTAATACATGAATAGTTACTGCGGTTTGTCCATCTGCCGCGGTAGAAAATACTTGTGAAGTTTTTGTTGGAATAGTGGTATTTTTCTCGATTAGCTTTGTCATTACACCGCCTAAAGTTTCGATACCAAGTGAAAGTGGTGTTACATCAAGCAATAACACATCCTTTACCGTTCCAGCGAGCACGCCCGCTTGAATTGCTGCGCCCATTGCTACAGCTTCATCAGGGTTAACATCGCGTCTTGGCTCTTTACCAAAAATTTGCTTTACGATCTCCTGGACTTTTGGCATACGAGTCTGGCCGCCGACTAAAATTACTTCGTCGATTGCTTCAATCTTTACCCCAGAATCTTTAATTGCAGTTTGGCACGGACCAACTGTGCGTGCTAACAGATCATCAACTAATGCCTCAAGCTTGGCTCGAGTTAACCTAACATTCAAATGCTTTGGACCAGATGCATCTGCGGTGATATAAGGTAAGTTAACATCAGTTTGCTGCGAAGATGATAGCTCAATTTTTGCTTTTTCTGCGGCTTCTTTTAAACGTTGCAAAGCCAAAGGATCGTTGTGTAAATCAATACCCTGCTCTTTTTTGAATTCATCGGCTAAGAAATCCATGATCCTCAAATCAATATCTTCACCACCAAGGAAAGTATCGCCATTTGTCGCCAATACTTCAAATTGATGCTCACCATCAACTTCTGCTATTTCGATAATTGAGATATCAAATGTACCGCCACCTAAATCATAAACTGCAATTTTTCGGTCGCCTTTTTTCTTGTCCATACCGTACGCTAAAGCTGCTGCAGTTGGCTCATTAATGATGCGCTTAACCTCAAGACCTGCAATACGCCCAGCATCTTTTGTGGCTTGACGTTGTGAGTCATTAAAGTATGCTGGCACAGTAATTACCGCCTCAGTGACTTCCTCGCCCAAATAACTTTCGGCGGTTTTCTTCATTTTCATCAGTACTTCAGCAGAAATTTGCTGTGGAGCCATTTTTTTGCCATGCTGCTCAATCCAAGCATCACCATTATCTGCTTTAACAATTTTAAATGGCGCTGTTTTTATGTTGTGCTGGACCACAGTATCATCAAACTTCCTGCCGATTAAACGCTTAATTGCATAAAAAGTATTTTTTGGATTGGTAACGGCCTGGCGTTTTGCAGGCTCGCCTACCAAGATTTCCTCATCTTTGGTAAAGGCAACAATTGATGGTGTAGTGCGATGGCCTTCGCTATTTTCGATCACGCGCACATTACCGCTTTGCTCTAAAATTGCAACACAAGAAAAAGTTGTACCCAAATCGATGCCGATAATTCTGTTACTAGCCATAAGCAATAGTCTCCTGCTAATTTATTGATTAATACCCTTCGTCTTTCAAACGTATGCTTCGTTGCGCTCTCGCTCGCAATGCTCATTTACTACCTGCAAACTCCGCTTGCTCTCTTCGAGCGCGCCTTGCCTACGTTTGAAATACTGTGGGTAAAACCCCAAATATCACCTAAAATAATCGTCGCAAATATTACTAAATTCTATGGATAGGGGATAATTTGTATAACACTTGAGTATGTGGGGATAAAAAATTTAGATTTCAAGGCGTAGTTAGTGGATATTTACTAACTATTTGATTATTAATGATTTTTACTTTAAATATTTAATGCACGTTTTATAACGTTTTGATTTTAAACAATTTTTATTTTACATGTTTTTTGAAACAGTGGCGCGCAACTCTGCAATTTTTTGCCTAACCCCTAAAGCAATTGCCTCATAATCATCTTTAGCGCCAAGTTTTTTGCCGGCCACGATCATTTCATCTGGCCTGCAGGGCTTACCAACCGTGACTTGGATTGGGTAGAGCTTTGGAAAACTGCTTGCGCGTGGCCAGGCTTGGAAGGCGCCAGAAATAAAAACTGGCAATATATCCACATTCAATTCTTTAGCTAAAATCCCTATACCTTTCTTAAATTGTATTAATTCACCATCAATCGAACGTATACCTTCTGGAAATATCGCCAATGATTTATGATTTTTTAATACATATGCGGATGCTTGCATTGCATCCAACAAATACGAAGCTGAATCTACCGGGATAATTTTAACTATTTTAATAAAATTTCTTACAATTGGAGCGGTAAAAAATGCTTCAAAAGCCAGCAAAAATGCATTGGCTTTAAACCATCTTGGTAGAGCTGCGGCTATCAAAAAACCATCTAAATAACTGGTATGATTAATACAGACAATATAATTTTGTTCTCTTTGAATATTTTCTAAGCCAGAAACCTGTAAACGCCAAAATATTTTAAATATACAGAAAAAGAACCCGGTCAAAATACTTAAGAATAACTGCGCGAACTTGCCAGGGTTGAGAGCAATCTTTTGCTGTAATTTTGGAGCTAACGGCGTTTGCAACACCTCACTCCAGCTAAATTTTTCTTTTCTTACCTCTACCGCCTGGCCTACACTTTCACAAGGCAAAACTTGTAAATTTTCAAATTCAACAATCAAATCTTTTACTGTAAACAATTTTGCAATAATTTGATCGGGCACGCGTACTTGCATGGCTTTTTCTAGGGCTGCTACTAGTTCAATTCTGCCAAGCGAATCAACCCCATAATCAAGCTCTAAATGATCATGCAATTGGACAATTTTAGTTAACCCTAATTCTTTGGTAACAACTTCAATTACAGTTTTAGCAGATTTTGAAGACAATAGTTGTAGCTCAGCGTCTCGGTATTGCGCATTCGTACGTTCGCTAAACATTTTTTGCGCTTGTAACTCCTCGACATACTTTTCTCTTATTTCATAACGCTTTAATTTGCCGAGCTGCGTTCGCGGTAAATCATCGCGAGTGATTATAAACCCCATAATTCTTTTATAAGCTGGAAAATTCTTTGCGTAGTTTTCAAGTTCCCAACGCATACGTTCGTAGATATTTATTTCTGCAACCTGCAGATAATAAGAAAAGTCGGGGACAATCACCGCCATTAATTTATCTTCGCCATTAATATTTACATCTAACACACATAATTCTTTAATAAATCTGGTCTGAGCATAATAAGTTTCGACCTCTTCAGGTAAAACATTTTTGCCAGAACTAAGCACAATAATCTCTTTTTTCCGCCCAGTTATATACAAATAATTTTGTTTTATAAACCCGAGGTCGCCAGAATAAAACCAACCATCTTTTAACACCGCATTTGTTTCTTCTTGATTATTATAATAGCCCTTTGTTACATTTGGTCCGCGAATCAATATCTCACCAACCCCGTCTTGATTGGGATCAGCTATTTTCATTTCAACATTTGGCAAAACCCTCCCAACAGAGCCAATTCTTTCATCCCCGATAGGATTAAAAGCGACCACGGGGGAAGTTTCAGTAAGCCCATACCCTTCCAAAATTGTGAAACCAAGTTTATAAAAAAACCAGCCTATTTTTGGATCTAATTTGGCGCCACCTGAAATAAAAAACTTTAAACTATCACCGAATGGCTGATGAACTTTTTGGAAAAAAATCTTCGCCAGATTAAAATTTGTTAATTTTCGTAACCAACATAGCATACAGGCAGCCGACCAAAAAAATGAACGTGCAAAAAAATTCTGTTTAGCGATTTCAGCAATTATTTTTTTATAGAACAATTGATAAATTTGTGGCACACCCATAAGCACAGTGATGTTTGATTCGCGCATGCATTGCAACAATTCATCAGTTCGAAGCGTAGCTAAGTAGGTAACTTTAATGCGTGAGAAAATTGGCAACAATAAAGTACCCATAAAAGGAAAAGAATGGTGCAAAGGTAAAATCGCTAAAATATTGTGATGATTTGTTAACATTTGCATCTCTTCTAAACCCAAAAAATTAGCGTAAAAATTCTCGTGCGTTAACATTACGCCCTTGGGTTTTCCTGTAGTTCCAGAAGTATACAAAATAGAGGCTAAATCATCTGTGGAAACCGCGGGTAATTCTTTTGGCAACACTCCAGCTAAAAAATTTTCAAAGCTTTGAATTTTTACAGAAGCAGATGAAAATTTCTTACCGAGAATAATGGTTCTTTCAAGGCCAGCAAGATTATCAGCTAACTTTGGATATATCGCATCAAGGAGGTGCGAACAAAATACTATTTTTGTCTTTGAGTCAGTTAAAAAATATTCAATATCGGCATAATTTGACTGCGGATCTATTGGCACTGCCGTGCAACCCGCAAACATAATGCCAAAATATATAATCCCCCATTCTGGGCGATTTTCCAAAATAATACCAATGCGATCCTTCTTTTTTATACCAAGCGCAATTAACCCAAAAGCAACTTTTTGCGATTGCTCCAAAAGTTGTTGATAAGTAACTGCGTCATAACCGGTTGCTGTTTTAATTTGTAAAGCAATTTTTCTTGGAACCTGGTTAGCAACCTGGCAGAGCTTTTCGTGCAAAGTTTGCAAATTATCAGGTAAAGGCATAAATTTTCATCCTATAAATTTTATCCTATTTGATGCTCGTATTCTTATATATTAGCAAGCTTTACGTTAACTTGTAACCCCACCAAATTTGCATAATTATGATCATAATGACCAACAATATTGCCAATAGCTGGATCACTTTGATTAACACTGCCGTTCATAATAAAAACATGCGCATAGCCCAAATCAGCAGAAAAATAATCATTCAGAGTATATTTTACTCCTGTTGTTAACCAAACTCGATCAGCATCTGGGAGTTCAATAGTACGATACTGATTCGAAACCGGTGATTGATCATAAGCTGTGCCAAACCGTAATAGCCATTGATCATTAATGCGATAATTTAATCCTAAAGAATATCTAAACGAGTCATGAAATGCTTCATGAATCGAGATACCACTGCTTGGCGCTTCGCTACCAGAAAATTTTAATGTTAGGTAATCAAAGCAATCCCAACGCGTATAAATAACCGAAGCCATTCCAGCTAAGCTTTGAGTAAAATCATGATACATACTCAAAGTTACCATATCTGGTAAATTAATAGTCGATTTTACGTCCCAATTTTTATTTGCAATAAGTGGTGCTGGTGATAATGGTGAAATTCTTACCTCGTGGCCATTACCATTTCCTGCAATTGAATTATCTATTTTTGAGCGATAGGCTAAACCAATTCTAGTCCCTGGATTAAACTGATACAAAAGTCCAATATTCCAACCATAACCCCAACCATCAGCACTATTAGTTATTCTATTTTGATAGCTACTCTTTAATATTGGAATTTGCATATTCACATACCGATTTAAATCTGCCTTTAAATATTCGGCATCAAACCCAACCCCAATTGAGAAATTATCATTAAACTGATACGCCAAACTTGGGTTCAAATTGATTGTCATAATCCTAGATTTTGTGGCAAAACTACTAGCAACACTATCATCAGGATATTCAGTAAAATAACCAAAGGGTACGGTTACCCCAAAACCAAAAAATAATCGATTAATAATCGGCGTTGCAAAATGAAAAGCGGGTAAATAATTGGTACCCATAGGGCTTGCGGTATTTTTACCAAGCAAGACACTCATCGGAGATAGCGGCGTAACATGATCAACTGTAAAACTACTGTGCACGATTGCGGCTACGCCCGACAATGCCATTTCAGGATGTTTAATGCGAGTAATGCCGGCTGGATTATCAAACTCATACGCAACATCATCAGCAGCAGCAGCTGCAGCACCTGCATAAGCATTACCAAGCCCAGAACCACTAGTCTCAAATGACTGAAATGCCGATGCAAAAATATTTTGCGAAAAAACTCCGCTTAGCACCGAAAACAACAGCAAAGATAATGTTTTTGTGAAACGCATGCATAATCTCCTATTCAATAATGTATGTTTTTTTATTAACAGCAAAATCATTTGGTAAAATTAACAGAATTTTCCCATCCCAATGCAATGCTTTAACTTCCGGTGGCTGTTTGTTTTCAGGGTAAATTATTTGTAAATTTTTATAACCAGTTAAATATGCGGCTAAAAAATCTGTGGCACTGACAAAAGGAATTTTGTTTTTGATGTGTGGCAATGAAATCATTTTATGCGAAGCACGATGGTATTCAATGGTTCCTATCCACAAAGGCAATGCGCTATCACTAAAGCTGATATCTGACTGCCATAAACGTAAAATTAAAATTGCACCTTCTTCGGTAGTTGAAAGTGTATAAACCAATACCGGCGGCCGATTATGATAAAGTTGCGGAAATAATGGCAAATGATGATCTATTGAATTTGTCGATAAGCTGCGGATAATGCCTTGAAAATTTTGCATTACTGGTTGTGGCTGCCATTTTTGTTTTAACAGGCCCTGTGAAATAGTGCTTAAATCACCAATCCACTGGATATTAAAGGGCTGATAAGCATAACCAAAACGATTGCTGCGGTATAATGGCACTTTAGCGTCACCAGTCTCCCATTGCTCTAACATAATAGTATGCATCGGCCAAACCAAAGTATAATCCTGCATTTGTTTTTTGTAGCTAATCAAACAATGCACTAGCCACGTGCTAAAAAATATTAAGCAAACAAAAGTTATAAATGTTTTTGGTGAAAAATGGTTTGAATGGCTACGCCTATAAGAAAGTGTGAGCAAAATTACCAAAGCTAGGCCGAGAAAAATACTCCCAATTACATCAGTAAACCAATGCGCGCCCAAATAGATTCGCGACAATCCAACACTCAAAGATATGCAAACGGCAATAATATATGGGATTTTTCGATGATTAGGTGGCAATTCTCTGGCAATCACTACAGCTAAAAAACCAAACAGAGCGATACTCAACGCGGTATGACCACTTGGAAATGATGAAGTCTCAGCCACCGTTTGAATAATATTTGGGCGCGGCGAAAAGATAAAATGTTTTAACTCAATTACAGTTCCCGCAGACAAAGCCACTAAAGCCAGCCAATGAAAAGCAATATACCAATATTTTTTCCAAACCAGCCAAATAAACAACAAAACTGCGCTGCCTAAAATAGTTTTTTCATCACCAATTAACGTAGTCACTAACATAACATGATCAAGCGCTGGCCCACGTATGCTTGTTAATAGATTCAAAATTGGCTTATTTAAAAAAGTTAGGAAACCATGTGATGTGATGTTTATAAGGACAAAAATAAACAAAGCCCAGGTAGTCAAAACCAAAAATAGCAAAGTTAATTGCAAATGGTGCACTGGCTCACGCGGATCAGATAGCACGTGAGTAAACCAACGTAGTGACGTATGTCTTTGCATAAATTGCCACAATTTTCTTATCTGCAAATCAATTTGCTGCCAAGCAAGGGTGATAAACAGATGTAGTAACCAGGCAATAAGCCAACAAATTGCAATAGCAAATAGCACCCAAAGCACAAATTGTGTGGCAACTTTTGGCGGCAACTCTTGAGAAAGCGCTCCCAATAACACACCAGGAAGCATATAGGTAACAGCCCAAACAGAAGCTGAAGGAATAGCGGCTAATAAAAATCTTATTTGCGAAAATTTTAACATCCCCGCAACCATCGGGATCATCGCTCGCAACGGGCCAACAAATCGCCCAATAATTATACTTTTGCCACCATGGTGATGAAAAAAGTGCTCACTCCGCTCTAACCATTTTGGATGCTTTTTAAACGGCCAAACTTTATGTAATCGACCTTTAAAATAAATCCCAAGCAAATAGCTTAATTCGTCACCAATAATTGCGCCAGCAATCGCCCAAGCAAAAGTACTCCCAGCTGGAATTACCCCTGAGCCAATCATTATTCCAACAGCGGTCATGGTAACTGAGCCAGGCATGATTACACCAATTACTGCCATCGCTTCACAAAAAACGATAAAAAATGCGCCAATTCCGGCAAGATGCGGGTGCATATGAAAAAAATTTAAGAATGGTTGAATATTCATTGATTCAAACATGTCTGCCTACCGAATTGCGATACTCAAGGTAAATTGCTATTGCTTTTTCCCAAATTGGCCCGGGCTTACCATTTTTAATTAACCTGCCATCTAGTTTCACAATTGGAAAAATTCCACGCGATGAGCTCGAAACCCATATTTCATCTGCAGCTTTTAATTCATTTTGTTTTATCTTTCTCTCAATCACCGGCAATTTTGTTTTTGCTAACAATTTTAAAAGTAAATCCCTGGTAACACCGCCCAAATTTTCTCCAGTCAAAGGCGGGGTATAGATCTTCCCCTTTTTTATCACAAAGATATTACTAGATATTCCCTCCAAAACAAAACCATTGCGAATCAAGATACCTTCATCGCAATTTGCTGCATAAACTTGCTGATAAAGTAATACACTTGGCAAAAGCGCAATAGTTTTTATATTGCAATGCTTCCAACGAATATCCTCGAGAGTTATCGCAGTTTTCCCTTGTTTCAATGCACTATAGCTAAACGGTAAAATTGGCTTTATCGTGGCAAAAATTGTTGGCAAGATTTTCTTTGGAAAATTAAAATTGCGCTCTTTTGTAACTCCGCGGGTAATTTGCAAATAAATAGCATAATCACAAGCTTTGGTTTGATTTATCCGCAAAAGTTTAAGTAAAATTTTTTCCATATTTTTGATTTGAAAACATCCGCTAACAATTTTTATTGCCGCTAAACTTTTTTTCAAACGCAGTAAATGTTCGCGTAAACCAAAAGAGTTACCATTAAATACTGGAATTATTTCATAAACACCATCACCAAAGAGAAAACCCCGGTCAAAAACCGATATTTTTGCTTGCGCAGCAGGCAAAAACTTGCCATTTAAATACACGATATTCTTTTGCATTTATTACAACCAATGATGGAATTGCATCGCTAAATAACTAAAAAATGCCACAATAAAATTCGTGCGTGGATTATCTTCTAAAGCTACCAATGGCTGAGACGCTATTATCTTGTCGTTAAACATCACATTGAGCGTACCATAGGGTTTTCCTTTGATAAACGGAGCCTTTAAAGTATCAGCAATCACCGCGCTTGCACGTAAATTTTTGTATTGACCAACTGGTACAGTTACATAAAAATCTTTTGCTAAGCCTAAAGCAACAGTTTTTTCCTTCCCCAGCCATACCCTGGGTTCACTAATACGAGCGTTTGCATTAAATAATTTGTGCGATTCATAGAAACGAAAGCCATAATTCAACAGTGCTTCGCTATAATCAGATCTGGCAGCATCACTTTTTGCACCCAAAATAACCGATACTAGTCGCATACCATTTCGCACAGCAGAGGTAGCTAAACAAAACCCAGCTTCATCAGTATGGCCAGTTTTAATTCCATCTACAGAAGAATCGCGCCACAACAAACGATTGCGGTTTGGCTGTTTAATACCATTGTAAGCAATCCATTTTTCTTTAAACCAAGTATAGTATTCTGGAAAATTATTTATGAATGCAATAGACAAAATAGCAATATCGCGCGCTGAACTATAATGTCTTGGTTCCGGCAATCCATTGCTATCAGTATAATTAGTATTTTTCATGCCTAAAGTAGCAGCCATTTGATTCATTTGTTTCACAAAGTTTTGCTCGGTGCCACCCAAAAATTCTGCAATTGCAAAGCTTGCATCATTTCCAGATGCAATTACAATCCCATCAATTAATTCTTTAACCGGTACAGTTGATCCTATTTTAATAAACATTTTTGACCCACCCATGCGCCAAGCAGCCTCGCTAATAGTGGCTTGGTCAGTAAAATGAATCTGTTCGGCGCGTAACGCATTTGCTGCCAAATAGAGGGTCATAAGTTTCGTAATACTTGCTGGGGGTAAACGAGCATCAGCATTTTTTTCTGCAATCACATAGCCACTATTTGCATCCATAAGAATATAAGCGGCAACATCAAGATCAGGAGCAGCCGGAATTACAGTTGTGAGTGAAGGCATTGGTTGCGGTTGCGGCATTGGGGTTGGATTTGAAGTTGGTGTTGGCGCAACTGCTACCTGAGACGCTGGCTGTGACTGTGGTTGTGTTTGTGCAAAAACTATTCCGGCTTGAAAAACAAAAATAAGAAATACCCAGATGCAGCAATACATTTTCTTAAAACTGTTCATTATCCAAATTCCCCTTTTATGTTTTAGTAAACTTGGAACATTCTACCATAGCAATAATCACTGCCAACTAAAAAATTATCCATACCCTGCGTCTTTCAAACGTATGCTTCGTTGTGCTCTCGCTCGCAATGCTCATTTACTACCTGTAAACTCCGCTTGCTCTCTTCGAGCGCGCCTTGCCTACGTTTGAAATACTGTGGGTATGTCCTAAACATTACTTAAAATAATCATCATAAATATCACGAAATTCTATGTATGAGAGATAAGGGGTAAATTTAGTTTAACTTTTTATCGTAACTGCATGATCATAGCCATGATCTAGCAATATCTGCTTGAGCTGATCACTCTGCGCAACACTTGCTAATGGCCCAATTTGGACACGATAAAGATTGACATTATGAGAAATATTGATTGGTTTGTTGGTGATTTTGGTTACTTCTTGAGAAACATGTTTTGCACTTTCGAGTTTTGCATATGCACCGACCTGCAAATAGATACCATGTTTGGAAATATGTGATGAAGTTGTTGCAGATGCATAGTGCCTACCCGAATTATAATCAATCGCTCTAACTTCAACATAACCCAAGCCTTGATTTGCAAACCCAAGTTTTTTTGCGGCTGCGTAAGATAAATCTAAAATTCTATTGCACTTAAATGGTCCGCGATCATTAACCTTTACAATAACTTTATTGCCATTTTTTAAATTTGTGATTTCAGCATAAGTTGGCAAAGGTAATTCACGACTTGCCGCAGTCATACTAAATACATTATAACGCTCATGCGTTGAGGTTAAATGATTGTGAAATTTTGTACCATACCAAGAAGCATATCCGCGTTTCACATAACCTGCAGAACTTTTTAATACATGATAGCTATGCCCATATACAACATAATCCTTATTTCCATAGGCACTACGCGGTTCATTTTTTGGAATAGCATCGGGAATTTTTGAAACATCGATGTCGACATTCGGTGCACCGTCACGCCCCGCAAAGTGCCGACCAATAAAACTACATCCACTGAGTTGAAAAATACAAAATAAAAATATCCATATTATTGTTGCATTCTTAAAAAAAATTTTTCGCATACTCTCTTAATAGTAAACAAACGAACTATGAATATTAACATAGTTTCTAAATAAACTCTACCGTTAATTTTAAAATTAGCCAGAAATAAATATACACAAAAAGCCTAAAATTTCAGTATCTTTTTGTTTTCGCAACATAATTTCGGTGTTTTTACAAACAGAAAAGTTATTTTTTAGGGCTAAATCAATAATATATTTTTCAGAATGCGCATAACGCGCAGTTTGTTGTAAAATAAAGGGAAATTCAGTAGTTTTTTCTGTGGTAAATGCAAAAATGCCGCCTTTTTTTAGGGATTTGCTGCATAATGTGAAAATATCGCTTAAATCACCTAGATATGGAAACACATCAGCTGCAATAATTAAATCAAGTGCGTTATAATTTAATAATGCAGTATTTATAGGTATTTCTTTTAGTTCGTGATAAACATTTTTTTGCCTTGCAACTTCTAGCATATTTGCAGATAAATCAATACCAATAAGTTTTTTCACATATTGTTTAAATTTCACACCACAAATTCCAGTACCACAACCTAGATCTAAAATTTGCCAATCTTGCGGAGAACTCGCAACTGATTGCACCGCTTTAAACAAAGCTTCTGGAGCCTCATATTGCAACAGCGAAAGATGCTTCTCATAATATGGCGCATACTGATCAAACAGATGTTGCAAATACATTTTCGGTGCAGCTGCTGGCATGTTTTTTTGCGTAATAGCAGCAATGATATACGCAATTTCAGAGTTATCGGGTTTGACAGAAATTGCAGCAGTATAATGTTTTAAAGCACTTACATAATCGGCTTTTTTTAAATATATGGCGCCTAAATTATTATGCGCACCAAAATCATTTGGCTGAATTTGCAAAGCCTGTTCCAAGTAAATTATTGCATCGGCATAGCGCCCTAAATCCATATAAATTATGCCTAAATTATAGTGGGCATCAAAACTCTTTATTAATTGGGAAAGACGCAAAAAATATTTTAAAGCTGCGCTTGGGTTTTTTTGCAGCAGAAACATTGCGCCTAAATTATGCAACGCTTCAAGATGATCTGGCTCTAAAGACAAAACTTTTTTCAAATGCCGATAAGCAGCCCCATACTTTGCCTTCGCTACTAAAATTGTCGCTAAATTGTGATGTGCTGTAACAAGATTGGCCTCAATTTTCAGTGCATTTTGGTAATTTTTTGCCGCAGAAAGTAAGTTATTTTCAAGCTGCAATATATTAGCAAGATGCAGTAACGCATTCACATGGCGCGGCTCAAGCTTTAAACATGCTTGAAAATGAATTTTAGCTAATTCTAAATCATTTTCTCTAATCAATACCAAACCAAGGTTGCAATGCGCATCTGCATAATCTTGCTTCAAATCAAGGGCTTTGTGGTAGTATTCTTTTGCAGCAGATAATTTTTCTTCAGCATAGTATAAATTAGCTAGATTATTATATGCTGATGCAAAATTTGGTGAAAGTTGAATTGCTTCTTTGTAGCTTTTCTCTGCACCAACAAAATCATTTAGATGTTTTAAGACATTTCCTAAACTACTATACAATTGAGTTGACTGCGGATCGGCCTTTATCGCGCGCTCTAAAAACTCTTTTGCATGCAAATAATCACCTCTTGCGGAATACAATATCCCAAGCAAGTGCAGTACATTGCAATTATCAGGATCAATCGCTAATATTTTTCGATAAATTTTTTCTGCCGCATCAAGTCGATGAGCTTGATGCTCAATTAAACCCTGCTGATATAAGTCTTTGTGCATAAAAACACTGCTTTAACCAGTTAATTTTGTCTCTTAACAACGCAGGCTGAGGATTTCAATGAAGCATTGTATGCTGACTATATTTTGCACGTTTTATTTTTTCAGCCAACTGCATTGCTGTCATTGCATATTGCACGCTGTTGTTGTAGCGCAGAATCGCATGAAAATTTGGAAACACCACCCAATATTCATATCCATTAAAATTTTCAAGCTGAATCAACGCGGCTAAATAATCTTTATTTAACTGCGTTGGTAAAGTCACGCCATAGTTTTCAAGTTGCGATAAAGTAAATTCTGGGTAGCCGCTCAAAGATAAAATTTGGCGGTAATAATCACCAACTAAATTTGCTCGAATCGCAATCGGAGCACCCTGCACCCAACCAGCAGACTTTAAATAATTTGCAATACTGACCACAACATCACTACTGTCATGAATCAGATCTGGATAGGTATGCTTCCAATAAGAAATTGCAAAATGTCGGTAACTGCTTGGCATAAATTGCGGCAAACCAATCGCACCGGCGTAAGACCCATAAATTTTGCTTGGGTTCTGTTTTAATTCTTTAGTTAACAGTAAATATTCCTCTAATTCATGGCGAAAATATTCACTTCGCGGCGGATAATAAAATGCTAATGTAGATAGTGCATCTAAAGCTCTATGCTGCTTTTTCGGATTTAAATCCGCCCTACCATAAAATGATTCAATACCGACGATCGCCACAATTATACTTACTGGCACACCATAGATTTTTTCAGCTTGGCGTAAAGCTGTAATGTGTTTATTCCAATACTTCACACCAGCACGAATTCGTTCTGGAGTTAAAAAATGTTTTTGATAAACCTGCCAGGGCTGTATTTCAAACGGTGCTTGAATCGACTGCAAACATTCAGAACACTTTTTTGCCTGCGTAAAAACATGCTGTAAATAAATGGGACTCAGTTGCCGGTCTTTAGAAACTTTTTGAATAAATTCGCTTAGCTCCGAATTATTTTTTACATCTAATGCGAAACAATTCGTAGCAAAAAAAGCTATAAGGATTATAAACAATCTCAATTTATTATTTTTATTTTTCATTTCTAACTACCAATCAAGCGTCGGTGTGTCCTCACTGACATTATTAAACCAAAGCCAGCAAACAATGAAACTATTGAGCTACCGCCATAACTAATTAGCGGTAACGGCAGACCCACTACTGGCAACAACCCTGAAACCATTCCAATATTAATAAAAAATGAGGCAAAAAAAGTTAGCGCCAAACTACCAGTTAATAATCGCGAAAAAGTATCTTGTGCATTTGAGCTAATATATAAAGCGCGAAGTACTAAATATAAAAAAATTCCAATCAATATCGCACAACCAAATAAACCAAATTCTTCACCACAAACTGCAAAAATAAAATCAGTAGCATGTTCTGGTAAAAATTGTAAATGCGCTTGACTACCATGCAACCAACCTTTCCCAAATAATCCCCCAGAACCAATCGCAATTTTTGATTGAATAATATTATAGCCACTATTCAGAGGATCACGTTCCGGGGAAAAAAATACTAGCAGCCTGTTTTTTTGGTAGGCATGTAAAAAATGCCAAATAATTGGGGCGGCTATTGCAACAGTCCCTGCCATGCTTATAAATAACTTCCAAGTTATGCCAGCTAATACCACCACAAATATTCCAGTGCAAGCAATTAAAATAGCCGTACTCAAATCAGGCTGCTTGGCCACAAGCAATACTGGTATTAAAATAATAAAACAAGAATTCAAAAATACTAATGGCCGCAATGGTAGGATTTTATCTTTTAAATACCACGATAACATTAAAGGCATCGCCAGTTTCATAATTTCCGACGGCTGAAAGCGCAAAATCCCAAAATTTAGCCAACGTTGCCCACCTTTACTAATCACGCCAATCCCCAATACTACAATTAATAAAATCACCACAACACCATACAACCATGGCGCCCAAACCTGGTAACGGTGTGGAGGAATTTGCGCAATAAACAACATCACTAAAAAAGCTAAAGCAAAGCTACCTAACTGATGGCTGATAGCAAAGATACTTTGATTGGTTGCGCTATACAAAATAAATAAACCAGTAAACATTAACAATAATATGCCGATCAATAATAAAAAATCGATGTGCAAATACCGCCATATGCGCAAAATAATTTCATTTGCAGTTAACGGAGATCTTCTAAATGAGAGTTGCAAATTTTTCATTACAATATTTTCTACTTAAATAATTTTAACGTGACAACAATATTATTATCTTTGATTCAAGATTTATCGCAACAAATGTTTGTCAATAATCATTAATTTTAGGCTCGATCTTTTATATTGCTTTGATTTTAAACGATTTTATTTTTACATGTTTTGTAATATTCTATCTTTAACTAACCATTGCCGGAGCCGCGCATAAATCATAAAATAAACAAATTTTTGATCAAGCATAACCTGGATTATTAAACTATATTTGAATACACAAATGAAAAACCAAACAAAAGCAAAAAAATCATTAACAGTTACCCTTGAGCCTGAAGACAACCAAAGATTGCTTAATCTTTGCGGGCAATATAATCAACATCTAAACCAAATTGAAAAATATTTAGACGTTGAAATTCAAAACCGCGGCAATGAATTTACGATTTTGGGTCAAGAAAAAGCACTGAAAAAAGCTGCACTAGCAATCCAAACATTATTTGACTTAACTTTAACCGATAAACACCTAACCCCGGCTAAGCTGCACCTTTTTCTTCAAGCAATCAATGCAAATGAATTAACTTCTGAGTCAAAAACCGAATTTGAAAAAACATCCATTCGCACCAAAAAAATCTTGATCACGCCACATAGCGTAAATCAAAACAACTACATCAACAATATTCTAAAATATGATATAAATTTTGGTGTTGGCCCCGCTGGCACTGGCAAAACGTTTTTAGCGGTTGCTTGCGCTGTTGCTGCACTGGAAAAAGAACAGGTTGAACGCATTATTTTAGTAAGGCCAGCGGTTGAAGCTGGAGAAAAACTCGGTTTTTTGCCAGGCGATATTGCCCAAAAAATCGACCCCTATTTGCGCCCTCTTTATGATGCCCTGTACGAAACTTTGGGCGCAAAAACTGTCGAAAGATTATTAGCAGAAAATATCATTGAAATTGCACCGCTCGCTTTTATGCGCGGACGCACTCTGAATTCTGCTTTTATTATTTTAGACGAAAGTCAAAATACCACGATCGAACAAATGAAAATGTTTTTAACTAGAATGGGCTTTGGCTCAAAAGCGGTTATTACCGGCGATATTACGCAAATTGATTTAGCAAAACACCAGCTGTCGGGAATGATTCATGCGTTAACTATCCTTAAAAATGAGCCTGGAATTGGCTTTAATTTTTTCGAAGCATATGATGTTGTGCGCCACCCCTTGGTTCAGCGAATTGTAACAGCGTATGAAAGAGCGCAAAAAAAATGCAAATAAAAATTTTTTTACAAATTGCTTCTAAAGAAAAAAACCTGCCAAACAAAGCACTATTTCAACATTGGGCAAATGCGGCGTTTAAAAAAAATTGTACGCGTAACGAAGTCACTATTCGCTTGGTTGATAATTTAGAAAGTAAGAGGCTTAATCTACGGTATCGACACAAAAATTCGCCAACAAATGTACTGTCATTCCCTTTTGCACCACCAAAAGGCATACCCACTAAAGTTCTCGGCGACTTAGTAATTTCTGTGCCTCTAGTTAAAAAAGAAGCACGTCAACAAAAAATTTCCCAAATCTTTCATTTTGCACACCTAACAATTCACGGGATCCTACATTTACTTGGTTATGATCATCAAACCGAAAAAACCGCAACACGCATGGAAAAAAAAGAAGCTAAAATTTTGCAGCAACTGAAATTTTAAAAAATTACGCGGTATTACCACCGTCGATAGTTACCAAGCTCCCAGTCATGTAATTTGCATGATCAGAGCACAAATAACCAACGAGGCTTGCAACTTCTTCTGGTTTACCTGTGCGTTGAATTGGCTGCGAAATTCCAAATTTTGCAAATGTAGCTGCAATACTTAGGCGATGTTTTTTTGCGTACCTTTGCACTATTTGTTTATACATTGGCGTATCAATTGTTCCAGGGCAAACGCAATTAACTCGAATATTGTATGGAGCATAATCAATTGCGGTGCTTTTGGTTAGCTGAGCAATTGCGGCTTTTGTCGCACCATAAATTGCGCTTTCCTTTTTGCCAATAAAAGATTGATCTGAGCCCATTAAAACCACTGCGCCAGCTTGTTGTTTTTTCATTTGTGGCAAAACACATTTTAGCGCATACACTAGTCCCTTTATATTTACATTCAAAATATGTTCCAAATCAGCAAGCCCAGTATCTTCAATATTAGCTAATACGTGCACACCTGCATTTACAAAAAGAAAATCGATGCGCCGAGTGATTTTAATAATACGTTCTATAGATTTTTTAACCTGAGAGAATCTCGCTACATCGCATTTAAGCAATGAAACATTTTTTATTTTGGCTGTGAGCGGTTTTATATCTAGCACAAAAACTTTTGCTCCCTCTGCTGCAAAATATTTTGCGGTTGCTGCCCCAATACCAGATGCACCGCCAGTAATTACAATTACTTTACTTATAAACTGCATAATTATATGCTCCTATAAACAAACATTAGATAGATTAAAGTTTTTATGCATAATAACGAAAAATTATCAATTGCTAAAATTAAGCACTATTTACCCAAAACATACCACAAGTATAGTAAAAAACTGCTGCTTTTTAATCAAGTAAACTCGACTAATGATTTTTTACTTGGCCTTACTGAGGATTCGATAAGTGCCCCGATCATTTGCCTTGCGGAAAAACAGACCTCTGGCAGAGGCCGGTTAGCGAGAATTTGGTACTCGCCAAGAAGAAGCAATATTTATTTATCTATTCTTTGGAACTTCTCGCACAGCCCTGAAGTATTATCGGCTTTGAGCCTAATTTCAGCAATTGCAGTCATTCAAGCGCTACAAAAGTTTGGCATAAAAAAACACTTGGGCCTAAAATGGCCAAATGATGTTTTTTATCAGCAACAAAAACTGGCTGGAATTTTGCTTGAATTAAAATCAAATCAATACCATGGCACAAAAGCTATTATTGGGGTTGGCTTAAATGTTAATATGCCAAAAATTGCCGCTAAAAAAATCCCTCAAAATTGGATTGATGTAAAAAAAATAATCAATAAACCCGCTGATCGGAATAAACTTGCTGCTTACCTTATTCAGCAATTAATCAAAAACCTCGCCACATTTGAGAAATCAGGCTCAGCACATTTTATCAAAAGCTGGCAGCAATTCGATATCACAAAAAACCAACCCGTGATTTTGATTACCACAAAACAAAAAACTTTTGCTACAAGCTGTGGCATTGATCCGTTTGGCAGGTTGTTAATTAAAACAAAAAACGCTGAAATACAAAAAATTTCAAGCGGTGAAATAAGCCTGCAAATTACCAGTTAATCTGCCATGACTGCCGCCCAGGTATTTGTATCGGTTTTGGCACGCAATGCGGGCTATTATCAATTACTACAACAGTACTTTGCAATTGCGTTTTTGTTATGCCAGATTTTACATCGGAAAAAACTCTATAAAAACTTACCCCGCAAGTTCGATTATCGATCAATACAGCAGATTTAACATCTTTACCTGCCAAAAGTTTTTGTTGGTATTCAAGTAACCTATTCTCAGCCAGATAAATAGTTTGATATTTTTCTGTAGAAAACTTACCCACCTTGGTCGCAAATAAACACACCTCTAAAGCACTCATTACCATTAAACTTAGCACAATTAAAAAAAGTAAAGTTGTAATCAATACTATGCCGCGCATGTTTCTCATAAATTACGCTCACGCAAATTAATATAAATCGTATAGTTTGCTTCGCTAGAAACAGGGGTTTGAGTATGTAATAGAATTTTTACACTTAGGACTTTTTCCCAAAGTTTTAACTTCGTAACTGTATCGGCATTTAAATAACTATCTACTTTATTTAAGTGAGTGCGAGCAACACCATAACTAACCTGCATATTATCCACACCCTCAGCTAATTCTTGTTTGTTGCCCTGATTTATAAGCATATATAAGCAATAAATTTCATTCCCAGAATCATCTACCCTTGCAGAATCGCCTATGAAATACGCAGTTTCATCAAATCTAGCGGCCTCGGCCAATCCCGCATAATAATCATGAGCTAGTTTATCCTTAAGTATAACGATTTGGCCCAACAAATTTGTAGCGGTAGTTAAATCGGCGTTTTCACAATCCGATACCAATACAACTGAATTATCCTGAGTTGCAGGGTTTTGCATCACCTTAATAGTGGTAGCATTTCGCGAAACATTTTCAGTTACACGAGTTATATCGCCATTAGCCTTTTTTACAACAAAAACATCTGTATGCGACCGCACTTTATCAATTAGATAGCTTGGTAGGTTATTGCTATCATAACCTTGCAGAGCATTGGCAAATGAAAAATTAAAGTTTGTATGGTCTGATAATTTTAGTTTCTGGATATTCGCACAACCAGCATACCCTGCCATACCTATATTTTGCCATAAAGTATAGGTAACAAAATTTAACTTTGCTTGTTCAGTAAAAATTCTTTCTTGAAATTGAAATAATTTTTTTGCTGATAAATATACTGCAAATACTCCAGCTAAAATTATTACCCCCAAACCCAAAGCAAACATCGTTTCAAAAATTGTAAACCCATTAGATTTTTTTCGGTTCATTTGCTTTATTAACTAGATGCGCTGATGCATTCTTCATCAGCAAGATGCATATTCCAACACAATGAAATTTTATAACTATCCGATGAAAGCGCACATTTTAAAACTGCTTGTGGAAGAATGTTTTCGGCAAGTAACAGCCAAGGGCGGCAGTCGCTATCGCCTACACTTGCTTGAGCGACTATATTATTAACAAAGACTGCAGCTTCAGTTCGATAATATGCTGCGCGTGAACGTTGCAAGGAGACAGTTTCAAGGCCAATAACACCAAGCAATCCAAAAGACAGGATCACAATTGCAATCAATACTTCAATTATGGAAAAACCAAAATTAGCTCTCATATTATACGGATTGTAATTCAGAGCTTTTTAGTTCCACAATACAGTGTTTTTATCTGTATTGAATTTATTTGCACACTACCTGTTGCAGATACTTTTCAAAACGTTGACCAATTTCTGGATGCTTGCGCGCAAAAGAAATTGTCGCTTCTAAATATCCAAGCTTACTACCACAATCAAATCGCTCGCCATGAAAAACATAGCCAAATACATCTTGTTCCATGATTAATTTATCAATTGCCTCGGATAATTGAATTTCCCCAAACCGACCTTTAAGTGCATGACCTAAGAAATCAAAAATTCTGGGCTGTAAAATATAGCGACCAATTGAAGCAAAATTTGACGGCGCATCTTTAAGCTTTGGTTTTTCAATAATTGTAGTCAATTTGGTATGCTCACCGGACTTGAGCTCAGAGCTTGCTAAACCTACGATACCATATTTTTCCGTTTCAGATGTTGGCACATATTGGATCGCAAGCACTGAGCTTTGCACTTTTGCATAAAGCTCAATCATTTGTTCCAAGCATGTCTTAGGTTTACCTGCAATTAAATCATCGGCTAACAATACTGCGAATGGTTCATTGCCAACAACATCTTTTGCACACCACACCGCATGCCCAAGTCCAAGCGGGTTGTGTTGTCTTACATATACGCAAGATACGCCAGGAGGCAAAATATTTTGTACAATTTTTAACAGTTCATTTTTACCGCTTTCGACAAGCTTTGCTTCAAGCTCGTAATTGGTATCAAAATGGTCTTCAATAGATCGCTTGCTTGAGCTTGTAACAAAAATCAATTGCTTAATGCCTGCAGCGGCAGCCTCTTCTGCTGCATATTGAATTAATGGTTTATCTACAATCGGTAACATTTCCTTTGGGTTTGCCTTAGTGGCAGGTAAAAATCTTGTGCCAAGTCCTGCTACTGGAAACACTGCTTTTTGAATTTTTATACTCATTGACACTCCTAATCTACTGATCAATTAACGACAAATCGCATCTAAACTTTGCTTGAGATCTTGAATTAAATCTTCTGCATCTTCAATACCAACTGAAAGCCGAACAAATCCTGGTACAATCTCTACTTGTGCGCGTTGTTCATCAGTTAAAGAAGAATGAGATGTGTTAAATGGCATGGAAATTAGTGATTCAACTCCGCCTAATGAAACTGCCTGCGCTGGCAATTTCAATTGTTGCATAAATTTTAACCCTGCCGCATTACCACCCTTCAAAACCATGGAAATCATCCCACCAAAACCCTTGAGTAAAGTTTTTGCTAAAGTATGACTTGCGTGAGTTGCTAGGCCTGGGTAGTAAACTTTTTCAATTGCAGGATGTGTTACTAAAAAATTGGCGACTTTTTGGGCATTTTTGTTATGCTGTTCCATTCTCAAGGGCAAAGTTTTCATCCCACGCTCAACTAAAAATGCGGCAAAAGGATCTGCCGAAGCACCAAAAGAAATTGATGTTTGCCAAACCTTGCTCATTAATTCATTTGAGCCTGCAACATAACCACCAATACAATCTGAATGCCCACTAAGATATTTAGTGCTTGATTCAAGAACCAAATCTACACCATGCTGCAACGGTAAAAAGTTATATGCAGTAGCAAAGGTGTTATCGAGAATAAATTTAATGCCTAATTCTTTGCTGATTTTAGCAATAGCTGGAACATTAGGAACTTTTAATAATGGGTTGGTGATTGTTTCATAATAAAGCACTTTTGTGTTTGGTTTAATTGCCTTGCGAACTGCGGCAATATCTTCGAAGTTCACATTAATTACTTCGATGCCTAGCCTAGTAAGTTCTTTATTTATCAAAACAACAGAACCGCCATAAATATCTAACCCGGTGACAATTGAATCACCTGCTGCTAAAAAAGTTAACAAACTTGCTGAAACAGCGCCTAAACCACTAGCAAAAATTTCACCGCACTCAGCGCCATGCAAATCCGCAAACAACTTTGCGCTATGACGTAAAGTTGGATTTCCGCATCTGGTATAAAAATCAATAGCACGCATATTTTTGTTTTGAATGTTGGCATATTCATGCTCGCCAAGACAAAAAGTACTCGTTTGATAAATTGGGGTGATAACTGGTTTGCCAGCATTATTGTGTTTTTCTACATGAGCGCCATGAATTGCAACAGTATTGATTTTCATTATTTCCTCGTAATTTAGGTTTTTGCAAAGGTAGAGATTTACAACTCAAAAGAACCAATTATAAGCAATTTTGCTTTAAATTAATGAATAGCTTGATGCCACAAAATAAGTTAAAAAATTATACTTTAAGTAGGCTCAATGTCAATTAACGACGACTCATTACCATTCACTAACCGCGCTACAAAATTACATTACCTTTTAAACGAAAACCCGAATTATTATTGTCCATTAAGTATATTTATATTATCATTAACAAAAACTTAATGTTTATTAGCCATGAATAGTTAAAAAATTATGAGCGAGAGATTAAAAGCAAGTATTATTGAACTTGACTGGAGCGAAGCAAGGAAAGATCTTATTAAAGTAAATCCTCGCTTAACAAAAATCATCGACAACTTAAATCCAAACAAAAAACATACAATTTTTAAAACACGCTATCTTTATGGCGATGAGATTTTAAAAAGATCCAAACTTTATTTGCCAAACCCGAGTGGTAAATTAATTGCAATAGATGATGCCAACACTGACCCGCATATCAGAAGTAGTTTAGATTATAATTTATTATCAAATCCGGTATCGGTTTTGCTTAATAATTCTGCAGAAATATTTCTCCCGTTGCCAGATAGAACAGTGCCAATCTTTGATCTAATAAAACCGGGGGCAATATTCGGTGCATTTCGTATATTAAATTCTGTTCAGCCATCCCATCATCCAGCATTCATTTGGGATATGACAGCTGGCGCGCGTTCGATATTTATGCTCGCCAAAATTTCTACAAGTGAAAAACATAAAAAATTAAAGAAAATGTTTTCACTTGATAAGGAAGCTCCAAAAAACTTCGTTAATCACTGGGAGATGTTCAGACAACTAGCAAATAGCAAGTTTTTTCCTGATGAATGGTTTATTGAGATTTTGTTTTTTTCAAAAGAATGGTTTAGTCACTTGAATGATAAAGCATGGTTAGAATTCAATAATTATTTGTTTCAAAAAGTATGGGATGGAAGTGATTATTGGCGTAATATTTTTCTTTGGAATATAATTTTTACTTTGATGCAAAGAAAGCTGGAAATAAAAGTATCTCCATATATTTTTAGCACAGTAAAGCATTTGCTAGCTATAAGTATTGGTGAGGCTCCGGGATTTGTTCCTGCAGTTGATAATACCGCCGCGCCAATAACAGCATTGCAAAATATTTATATTGATATTTATAAAACAAAGTATGCTCCAATAATAATGCACCCGGGTGTAATCGACCCCAAAAGCCCACATTGTAATCCTGTGTATTATTCTTTTAGTTACGCAACTCTTTTGGAATTTTGGCAAAAATCTAGGCTACGAGATAGCTTTATTGATGATATCCTAGAAGTGCGCAATATGTTAAACAATTGTATAAGGTTAATTACAGCAAATGAGTACAATGTTGCAAATACACCGTTATATGATGGCTCAAAAAATTCAAAGTTTGAGTATTTTCATACCGACATTGGCGATGGTTTTGATGGTATTAGCAAGGATAAGGATATTTTATTATCAGATCAAATATTCTTACAATCAGCCAACAAAACAAGCGGAAACTTTCCAATTAATAGTGCATTCTTTAAGGGTTGTGTTCGTATTTCAAGGCTTAGTTAGAGTGCTTTTGATAAAATATAAAATATCCGCTTTCGCCCAGAAATGGTGGCGTATTTTTTAGAGCATTTAATATAAGTGTTTGATCCTTCGATATATTTTTTAATATCAGTTCTTGATGGATTATAGCCAAAAATAATTTTGTCACCAATCTTAATGATATAATCTTTGCCCTTTATGTATACATAGTACTTCGAAGGTTTCGGTGTTTGCGAAACGGTATCAATAGCAATAACACCTCCAGGGGTAAGTAGTGAAGATAAACGCGACAAGATTGTATATTGTTCGTCGCGAGAAAAATCAACAATCCCAGACCAAAGCCAAAGTATTGCGTCAAATTTTTTTTCAGTATTAAAATTATGCAGGTCTGTGCAATGAATAGCTACATCTTTCCCAAACTCCTTACCTAAAATATCACAAAATTTTCTATCTCGTTCAATAGCGGAAATATCCCTGAACCCATGTTTAATCAAACATTTTAAGACTCTGCCGTTGCCGGCCCCAATCTCCAAAACAGATTGAGCATTAATAATATGTGGAATAATCAATTGCAAGTCATGGCAATCGCTTAACCCAGCAACATTTGCTAACTCTTCCATTTCTTTCGAAGTTAGCTTTGCATAAAATTCTGCATTGCAAAAATTGTTCCAATCCTGGACTCTCATAATAAACCTTTAGTCTATTTACAATATTCATTTGTTATTTTTATTATTAATAAAATTACTATAACATTTTTTCATACTATTTAAATCGTAATTTGGGGTACACAGTTACGTAGCAAATTTTGTAACGTAAAATCGTCACCCTACGCTGATATAGGCATTTCAGACTGCATATGTTTTCATATACGCAACAATAATAAAAATAATTGCAAGGCTTCGGCTCTTGCTCCTATCATCATATGGCACGGGGTGGGAACAAAATAAATAATACTAACAAGCTTTGTTCCCAGTTTTTTAAGCATATAACTTTAAATAACGGAAGCGATTTTAAATGTAAGGGAAAATTATCTAAGCGAATAAAAACTAGCTATTACTTCCTTGCTACGATTATTTTATTTCCATGCATTCAAAATTGCTCCAATAAAAAATTGCTTGCTTATTAATAATAAGGAACAAGGGGGCGAATATGTTGGTACTTTCTAGAAAAATCGGTGAATCAATAATCATCTGTGATAATGACAAAAAAATCGAAATCAAAATTTTTGGTTACAAAGGTTCTCATACGAAAATAGGCATTGCTGCTCCAAAATCTGTCAGTGTTAATCGTGAAGAGGTTTACCAAAAAATAAACGAAAAAATACTAAAAAAGACATCAGAGAATCTTTGCTTAAAAGGGGTACCTGAAAATGACGACACAATCGAACATTAATTATCCAAAAATTTCTATTTACAAGCAAAGCTGGGGAAGACTCACAATACCAGATTTTGCAAGTAATAATACTATTAAAATGATTCAACGGTTTTTAATTGAGAAGAAAATGCGTATATGCGACTTAGCTGATGCCATCGGTATTACTACGAAAGATCTGGGGTTATTCATGCATAATGAAAAACCGCCAAAAACAATCGCGAAAATTAATTTATCGCTAATTAAATTGTACTGTAAAACTAAATGGGTGTAATGGGATTATAAAAAATATATAGGAGATGAAAATGTTAATACTCACACGGCGTATCGGTGAAGCAATTGTTATCGGTGATAATATAAAAGTTACTGTTTTGAATATTAAAGGTTGCCAAATTCGTATCGGTGTTGATGCCCCAAAAGACGTCGCTGTTCATCGAGAAGAAATTTACCAACGTATTCAAGAAAAATTAGCAAATCAATATAGAGGTAATCCTACAAACGATGAAACAGTGGGCACTTAAAAAACAGCAATTCGACGATTTGAAATTAGGAGGCAATTTACCAAATAAATAATAACTAAAATAAATTGGTGAATTTTGCCTCCTATTTCATTTTTGCAACTTCAATTAAGTCTAAGAAAACATAGTTTGTTGCATTGCGCAAAAAGTGTGCGGGTCGTTTCGAAAAAATTAAAAGATGTTGGGTCCGCGCGAAAAAACCCGCGCTTGACCCAACCTACGGAAATGCATTTTTATTTAAAAAAATAAATCGCGTTTTTTGCGACAAATATAGCACGCAAAGCGTGCGTATTACTTTACTAGCCTAGGTGCGCAGCGAGCATATTTTGCGAGCAAGCCCTAGGTGAATGGTGGCCAGAGACGGAATCGAACCATCGACACAAGGATTTTCAGTCCTCTGCTCTACCGACTGAGCTATCTGGCCGTGTTTTAGATTACACTACTACAGTGTAACGTTTTGAGTTTGCAATTAAATATTTAATTGCAAACTAAGTCAAGGT
This sequence comes from Gammaproteobacteria bacterium, assembly GCA_023480665.1. Lineage (GTDB taxonomy): Bacteria > Pseudomonadota > Gammaproteobacteria > UBA9339 > UBA9339 > JAMCWR01. The sequence goes on along the minus strand of JAMCWR010000073.1, from coordinate 48,101 downwards.
TTTTGTCCCAAAATTTTATCCAAAGGTAATGCATTAATTATTTCTTTTGGTATTTTATTTTTTTCAAGTTGTTGCTCAATTTGCTTCTTTACTTCAGTTTTAAGCGTATGTTGCAGCAATACCGCTATATCGGGACGAACCACAGGATGACTAAAAGTATTTGTGATTCGAATTGGGACATAAAAGTTTGCATCATGCATACTTTGTGCGGTTAATAAATAATCTAAGGTTTGATTAACTAAGTTAACTGTCCCCTGCCCATTTGCCTTAAACTCTTGAGCCTGAATTAATAAATCATTATTGCTTAAAATTCCATTTACAATGTTGAAGTTAGCATCTAATTTACCAAAATCAGTTTTCGGGGTTTTTGGAGCCTCTGGTAGTGGCCTGTGATTAAGCACAGCGCTTGAGCGATTTACTTCGTAAACTAAATCAACCCCATGTAAAACACCATTTGTCACCATAACCTTTCCGGTTCCAGTCAAGCTTCGCACAAATTCATTCTGGGTTTTGCCATGTAATGTCACTGCAGCATCAAGCGCAGCAACTCCAGATAAAGAATTAATATTAGCTAATTCAGCCATAAACGGTTGCAGCGCGATTCCAGACAATGATGTTTTTATGATAAACCTTGGGACCGATTCACGTTCGTCTATCACCACAGAGCCGCGCCCCTTTCCTTGATAAAGCGCAAAACTCATTGGCGCACAAGTTATCAACCCAAAATTCCCGATAATTTCAGTGCTAAAATTCGCTAAATGCAAATTAGATACTTTTAGCGAACCAACCTTTAAATCACCATTTAATTTGACTAGGCGCAGCGCCTCAAGTAAATAATTTTTTTCAGTGGCACTTGCAGCAAAAGCGCTTGGAACAATCATAGATACAGCGCTTTGTTTTGGCAATTTATCCAAATCAAAACGACTAAAATCAAGTTTATTAATATCAATGTTAAAGAAAATGTTTTTAGCATCAAAATGCGAGTAACTGGCGTTACCGCGTAAAGTCACATCCCCCAAATTTGCTTCTAAAACGGGTAGCTTTAAAAATTTCGAAGTCGTTTCAAAATTAAATTTTAAAGATGCATCGCGCCAAAATTCAGCATTACCAGTATAACCAAAAGTTCGCAATAAAACTTTCGGATCAAAAGTTGCAACATTAATTTTGCCAATAAAATTTGGCGCATCTAAAATATTAATGCCTTTGGCTGACCCGCTTACTTTTAAATTTGCTAGGCGTAGATTTAAATTATTTATATTCATGACTTGCGGTTTTAGATCAACCAAAATATCCACACCACCATCAAAATCAAGTGGTCGCTCAAAAGTGGGGCTAGACAATTTGCCAGTAATTTTTAAATCTTCAAATGCAAAGTATTTTTTCAAAGCAGCTAAAGTAATTTTGCCATGAAAATCTAAATCTCCAGCAAATTCTGGAATAGCGGAATTGAATTTAAAATCCGCCTCTACATTAAACGGTTGGCCAAAAGCGACATTATTGCTTCTTAAATTCAAGTTTTTTATTTGAATGGATTTTTTCGTTTGTTTGTTCTGCCAATCGATGTTGCCATTTCTGATATTTACGTTAGAAATAAAAAAAGTCGCAGCAAAAAATCCTGCGCCTGCGCTATTACTAGCATTAGAATAATTTGGCAATAAACCATCCCAAGTGTTATATCCAGCTTTATTTTTAATTAAAACTAAATCCAGATCTTTTAAAGTTAATTTGCCGATTTCAATTTTATGCGAAAAAAGCGGGATCAATCGCACCTGAATATCAACTTCACCAACCCGCGCAAAATTTGAGTTTTTAAAAGTTTCAGTATTGCTTAATGCGACATCATTAATTTTTATCCCAAGCCAAGGGAAAAAAGAAAGATGTACTGGGCCATTCACAACTAGCTGGCGCTTGGTTTGCTCATAAACCTGCTGCCCAATTGTATTTTTAATATCATCAGGATTAATAAATTTTATTGCGACTACAATTGCTACAGCAATCAAAATAATAATCGCCAATACTATGCTGAAAAATATTTTCATGAATTTGCGCACTGTTTTTCTCTTAATTTAATTTAAATTAAAAAATGGAGCGGGTGATGGGAATCGAACCCACGCCTAAAGCTTGGGAAGCTTCAGTTCTGCCATTAAACTACACCCGCGTTCACATTTCTAATATAGTTGCAACTGGTTATAAAAAACCATATAGTTAACAGGATTTTTATCCTGCGTTATTATGCTTTTGTTATTATTATTTCGCAAGCAAAAAGCTCTTATTATGAACGAAAAAATTTACCCTCAGATCAAAACCTTCATGCCTCGGCAAAGGCGACTCACTGGCTCGCGTTTAAATGCTTTTGATCAGCTTTGGGGTACTTACGGCCTTGCGGCTCTATCTGGCACGATAGACTTTTCAAAAACATTTGGGCGCAACGCACCCACTGTGCTTGAAATTGGTTTTGGTACTGGCGAAACGCTGCATGAAATGGCAAAGAACCACCCTGAATGGAACTTTATCGGTATTGAAGTTTACCGCCCTGGCGTTGCTGCACTTTTAGCAAAGCTTAGGGTTGAGCCAACAGGCAATATTCGGATTTTTGCTGAAGATGCGAATATGGTAATACAAAAATGCATTCCAGATAATTCTCTAGAGAAAATTTTGGTTTTCTTTCCCGATCCATGGCCAAAGCGTCGACATTTTAAACGTAGAATCATCAACGAAAATTTTATAAAACTTATTCAACATAAGCTTAAAGCCCAAGGAATATTGCACATAGCCACTGATTGGGAGGATTACGCTATGCATACTCTTGCGGTTATGCAAAATCAACCAAGCTTTGTAAATTTAGCGGATAATAATCAATTTGTTTTACGCCCAAACTACAGGCCATTAACTAAATTTGAGCAACGCGGCTTAAAACGTGGCCACCAAATTTTTGATTTGATGTTTCAGAAAATTTCAGATTAAAGCTCTTGCAAGGCTTTCTGAATTGCTAAAAAATCAATGTATGCCTTACTTTTTTCCCGCGGTGAACGCAATAAATATGCCGGATGGTAGGTAACTAGCAATGGGGTTTGCTTCGGCCCATAGTGATATTGTCTGCCACGCAATCTGCTCATAGCTTCCGTAGTATTTAATAAAAATTGCGCCGCAATTCGCCCAACCGCAACAATCAATTTTGGGTTGATTAGCTCAATCTGCTGCAAAAGATAAGGCGTACAATGCTCAACTTCTGAAGGCTCAGGATCGCGATTATTCGGTGGCCGACATTTTAAAATATTCGCAATATAAACTTCATCGCGGTTTAACCCAATTGCTTGTAACATCGCATTTAATAACATCCCAGCCCGACCAACAAAAGGCTTCCCTTGTAAATCTTCATTTGCCCCGGGCGCTTCGCCAATAAACATTAATTTTGCTTTTTTATTCCCAACGCCAAAAACTGTTTGAGTTCGAGATTTGCTAAGTGCGCATAAAGTGCAATTTTTAACCGTTTGCTCAAGTTTTTGCCAATCTGGACTGGTCGCAGGATTAGCTGGCGCAGCAGTTTCAGTTGCTGTCGCTGTTTCTTTATCTTGCCAAACCTCAATTCCCATAACACCTAATATTTGCTCTGGGGTAATGTTTTTTGTACTCATAAAAACAATTCTAACAAATTATTTAAAAACTTTCTGCCTAAAATAGTTGTCTCGACCCCTAGAGAGGTTTGTTTGAGTAGACCCATAGCCTCGGCTTTTAATAAAACCTCTGAAATATCGCCAAAGGTTAAACCAGTGCGATCAGTAAAAAGCTCATTTGATATTGGCTCATTAAGACGCAGTGCGTTTAACATAAACTCAAAAGGTATCTTGGCGTAATCAATAATTTCTTTTTCGGCAATAAAACCAGTTTCACCTAAAAGATATTTTTCTGGATTTTTGTGCTTATGAAACCTTGTGATGACATGCTTATTATTTTTAATCTCTGTAATTTTACTGTGTGCGCCTGCGCCTATACCTAAATAATCGCCATATTGCCAATAGTTACGGTTATGTTTACATTGAAAACCAGGGCGAGCATATGCCGAAACTTCATAATGTTCATAATTAGCGGCGGCCAAGATTTTTTCACCCATCTCAGAAATCTTAAATTTTATCTCTTGGTTAGGGAGCTCAACTGATTCACGAGAAAATTTTGTTTCTGGTTCGAGTGTAAGCTCATACCAAGAAATTTGCTGCGGTAAAAAATTCATTGCTGTTTTTAAGTCTGCTATTGCATCAATGCTTGTCTGTTCTGGCAAGCCATGCATCAAATCAAGGTTAATGTTTTTAAAACCAGCTAAAAGCGCTGCTACAATCGCAATTTTCGCCTGTAAGGAATTATGAATTCTCCCAATTTTTTGCAGGCTTTTATCTTGGAAGCTTTGCACTCCTATCGATAGTCTATTAATACCAAGCTGATGCAACGCCAGACATTTTTCTTTGTCAATTGTTCCTGGATTTGCTTCTAGGGTAATTTCGGTAGCTTCAGTAATAAAAAATTTTTCTTTGATATTAGAATATAGTTTTTCAAGTAAATTAATCGGGATTAGGCTTGGGGTGCCGCCACCTATAAAAACACTAGTTAATTTCCTCCCTGAAACTTTTTCAAAATCAAGATCAAGATCTCTATTCAGGGCAGTTAGGTAACGTTCGATAGTCTCATTATCGGTAATTGGATAAGAATTAAAATCACAATACGGGCATTTGCTTAAACACCATGGGAAATGAATATATAAGCTTAATGGGATATTAGTCATTAGAATTCTCCGGCATTTATTATTTAAGTTCCGCGCGATTTTTTTGTAATAATTCTATAACCTCAGCGTCTGATGTTTGCTTAAAATCTTCATACCAGATACCAACTGCATAAAATGGCTCGGGCGTTGCAATGCAAACTACTTGATCAGCCTCCTCTTTGAGTCTCTCTACAGAATCAATAGCCCCTACCCCAACCGCCAAAATAATTTTCTTTGGGCAAAGTTTTCGAATTGAGCGGATAGCGGCAATGGCGCTTTGGCCAGTTGCCAAGCCATCATCCACCACAATTACTACCCGATCTTTCAGGTCAAGCTCAGCTCTGCCGCCCCGATAAAGTTTTATCCGCCGCAAAAGCTCTATTTTTTCAAGCCTAATTAGGTTCGCCAATTCATCTTTATTAATATCCAAATACGGTATTGCTTCCGGGTTCAAAACTTCAATATCATTTGGCGCAATCGCACCGATAGCATATTCAGGTTGGCCTGGGGCCCCAATTTATTGCGCCACAATCACATCAAGCGGCGCAGATAGAGCCTTAGCGATTTCATACGCTAAAACCACCCCGCCCCGCGGTAACCCTAAAATTATTGGATGGGTCTGTTTGTATGGTAGCAGGACTTCTGCCAATTTTTGACCAGCCTCTTGCCTATCGCGAAAGATTTTTTCTTGGGAATTGGACATATGTGCTATTTTATTGTTTAATATTTAACTTTCAAAAATCAAAACAAATCATTACACAAATGTTACAGATCTACAATACTTTAACTAAACAGGAAGAGCTTTTTAAGCCAATAACACCAAAAAAAATTGGTATTTATGTTTGTGGCTTAACCTCTTACGACGACTGCCACCTCGGTCATGCTCGAGCTTTTATTTGTTTCGACATGATCGTTAAATACCTGCGCTTTCTTGGCTTCAGTGTCACTTTTGTTCGAAATATCACCGATATTGATGATAAAATTATCCGGCGCGCACAAGAATTACATGAAGAATATCACCAGCTGACGCAACGCTATATTGATTCTATGCATGCTGATACGGCTGCACTTGGAATAACGCCACCAGACTTTGAGCCACGCGTCACTGAACATATCCCAGAAATAATTCAAATGATTCAAGCCTTAATTTCACTAGGGTATGCATATACCACTACGCAAGGCGATGTTTATTATAGTGTTAATAAATTTAAAAATTACGGGAACTTAGCACATCAAGACATAGATAGTCTGCGCTCAGGAGTGCGTATAGAAATAAACGATAACAAAATTGATCCGCTGGATTTCGCGCTCTGGAAAGCTGCCAAACCAAATGAACCATCTTGGGAATCACCTTGGGGCAATGGTCGACCAGGCTGGCATATTGAATGCTCAGTGATGTCAAAACTTTATTTAGGCGAGCATTTCGATATCCATGGTGGCGGCGCTGATCTCCAATTTCCACATCACCAAAACGAATTAGCACAATCAGAGGCAGCAAATAACTGCAAATTTGTAAATTACTGGATGCATGTTGGATTAGTGCAAATTGATCACGAAAAAATGTCAAAATCTTTAGGGAATTTTTTCACAATCAAAGACGCATTAACCAAATATGACCCGGAAGTTATTCGTTATTTTATGTTGCAAAGCCATTATCGTAGCCCAGTAAATTATGCAACAGATAATATGGAAAGCGCTGAAGCTGCGCTACAAAGATTGTATTTTGCAATTCGAGATTTACCTTCTGTCAGTATTAAAGATAATTCAGATCCGCGCAACTTTAAAACAAAATTTCTCAGTGCGATGAATGATGATTTTAACACACCAGAAGCTCTCGCTGTTTTGTTTGAAATAGCCAGGGAAATTAATCGCCTCAAAGATACAAAGCAATTGTCTCATGCAGCTTATTACGCAACACTCTTAAAAGAACTTTGCGAGATTTTTGGCTTCTTACAAAAAAGCCCAGATGATTTTTTAGGAACAAAAATTGGAAGCCCCGAAATTAGCGCTTTAATTCAAGCACGTGACGATGCCCGAAAAAATAAAGATTGGGCATTGGCTGATAAGCTACGCGACGAACTACTTGCGCTTGGTATTGTCTTAGAAGACTCAAGCCAAGGCACTAAATGGCGAAAAATATAGACTTCACTACTGATGCGATTTTCGGCTTTTTTTGTGGCTGCGCTCTTGGTGATATTTTTTTGTCTTACTATGGGCTTTACTTTTTGCTCTGTAATGCGAAGAATATTTTTTGCTTCTGCCGGGAATCTTCAAAACCTGCCCTACCCGTAAAGACTTTCTTTGCATTCCATTAATCACCATAATGGTGCCAACCTTCGTATGAAAACGTTTTGCTAAACTATAAATTGTATCTTTGGGCTTGACCCTATAAGCAAAAGCTTTAATTGCAACTTTTTTGCCACCAGCACCTGTTTGCCAAATCACCAGCTCATCATCAGGTACAACATCTGAAGTCTCATTTAATTGATTCCAATATTCAACTTCATTACTCTTAACATTATATTCTTTAGCAATAGAATTTACTGTTTCACCAGGTTTTACCGTATGCACAACCTGCCTTGGCCCAGGCAATCTTTCTTCAGCAATTTTAGCGGTATCAGTGTCAGAGTTTTCTTCAATATGCAATGAAGCCGGGATCAATAGCTCCTGTTGATAGCGCACATGGTTGCTTTTTAGTTCATTAATTTTTCTTAAGGTTGAGATATCAATGTGATATTTCTTTGCAATCGAAACCAGACTCTCTTTTTTACCAACCATATGCTTTCGCCAACTAACTCTCTTCTCGGGCGGGGTTTCGGCAAGCATTTTTTTAAAAGTATCTAAATTATCTTTCGGCACCAAAAGTTTATAAGGACCATCTGGATCAGATGCCCAACGCCGAAAACCAGGATTTAGCATCCGCATGGTTTTAACCTCAACGCCAGCTAGCTTTGCGGCTTGATTCAAATCAATCTGTGAGCCAACATCAATTTCTTCCAAATACTGGCCATTATTTACCGGTATTAAATTAACCCCATAACGACTAGGGTTTTTGACGATTGCAGCCAACGCTAAAAGTTTTGGAACATAAGCACGAGTTTCTTCAGGCAACGGCAACGACCAAAAATCAGTTGGCAAATTATTGCGTTGGTTATGTAGTATCGCTGACTGAACCTTACCTTCTCCAGCGTTATACGCAGCAATCGCAGACAGCCAATCGTTATTAAAAAAGTAGTGTAAATAAGTTATATATTTCAGCGCTGCATTAGTCGAAGCTACAATGTCACGCCGCCCGTCATACCACCAATTAATTTTTAAACCAAATCCAGAAGCAGTTCCCGGCATCATCTGCCATAACCCAGTAGCGCCTGCCTTAGAATACAAAAATGGATTATAGGCACTTTCAATAATTGGGAGTAAAACTAATTCAGCCGGTAAATGTCGTCTTTGGGTTTCTTGAAGGATGTAATAAATGTATGGGGCGCCACGCTCAATCACATAATTCAAATAACCTTGATGCGCCCGAAACCATCTAATTTGCGCCTGGATAGCTCTTGAATCAGTGTCAACTGGCAAATCAAAACTACCGCGCAAGTCGCTCCATAAATTGCCATCGGGAAGTGACTTGGTTGGATAATTTGCCGGTAAATCATTTTCTTGATCATAACGGCTATTACTACTACTATTGTAAACAGCATTTATACTTGTAGTTGAGCATGCGACTAAATTAATTAATATCGCAATTATAAATGTTATTTTAAAAAATCGGTTCTTTTGCATTTGTCGCATGTTAAAGTTAGGGTACGCTTTGGTCAAGTTTATTTTCCAATAATTTGATTTTTAACAAAATTTTTTTTATATGTTTTGATGCTAAACTCAAACACGAAAAAAATGCGTTTCTGGTATCAAAAACCGCTAGGTCGCTCTCTACTAAAAGCCGAACGAGCGGGGCTTGATAAGATATTGCCACGCTTATTCGGTTATTATTTACTGCAAATTGGCGACACCTTAGATAGCGATTTATTATCTTCAAGCCCAATCCATACCAAAATTGTTTTAGATAAAGAGAAATCTACTTGTACAAACCAAAACTTTATTCAGGCAAATTATACGGAATTGCCTTTCTTGCCAGAATCGCTTGACGCAGTTATCTATTTTCACATTTTGGAATTTTCTTCAAACCCACTAGAGCTACTTCTAGAAACTTATAAAACAATCATCCCTGGCGGCTATATTATTGTGTTTGGGTTTAATCCTCACAGCCTCTGGCAACTATCACGAATTTGTATCAAAGAGGCAGAGCCACCTTGGAATGGGCAATTTATTAGCCCATGGAAAATGCGGCGCCTACTCACAAGATCTGGATTTCATGCTGGGGACTATGAAACTTTCTTTTTTAGGCCGCCAATTGAAAATGAACAAGGCTTAAAAAAGCTTTTATTTTTAGAAAGCCTTGGTCAAATTTGTTGGCCATATTTTGGGGCAAGCTATATGTTTTTAGCACAAAAACGTGTCGCTGAACCTACTTTATTAAAAATGAAAAAATTAGAACGCAACCTTCAGGTTGCAACTAGCATTCCAAAACCAACATCTAGAAATCAAACATGAAAAAATTTAAACATATAACAATTTTTACTGATGGGGCATGTCGTGGAAACCCTGGCCCAGGTGGCTGGGGCGTGCTAATGCTTTATAATGAACATAGCAAAAAACTTTCTGGCGCTGAGCCAGATACTACAAACAATCGCATGGAGCTAACTGCAGCGATAAAAGCGCTTTCTGCATTAAAAGAACCATGTGACATTGACTTAACCACAGATTCACAATACCTAAGAAATGGAGTAACAGTTTGGATGGAGCAATGGAAAAACAGGAATTGGAAAACATCCGGCAAAAAACCAGTTAAAAATCTTGACCTCTGGCAACAACTCGATAAACTGATTCAGCACCATCACCAAATTAATTGGCACTGGGTGGAAGGTCATAGCGGGCATCATGAAAACGAAATTGTTGATAAGCTAGCAACGGAAGCGATTGATAATTATTTAGCAAAATGATGCTGCGGTAAGTTGGAAGTTTTGATTCACAATCTTATTTACAATTTATTTACAATAACTTTATGCGCCAAATTGTTCTCGACACTGAAACCACCGGCTTAAAAACTGAAGAAGGCCATCGCGTTATTGAAATCGGTTGCGTTGAGTTAATTGACCGACAATTTACAGGCAACACCCTGCAATACTATATAAACCCAGAGCGCAAAGTTGATGCCGAAGCTCTTTCTGTGCATGGCATTACTAATGAATTTTTAGTCAATAAGCCAATTTTTTCAGAGATTCTTCCAGATTTTTTACATTTCATTGGAAATGACGAGCTAATTGCACACAATGCAGAATTTGATATCGGCTTTCTAAATTACGAAATACAGAGAGCGAACAAAACCGCCAAACTTTTATCCGACCTAGTAACAGTAATCGACACATTAAAAATAGCCAGGAAAATGTTCCCTGGCCAAAGAAACAGTTTAGATGCTCTATGTAAACGCTTTAAAATAGATCTCAGTGAACGCAAATTGCACGGCGCCCTACTCGATGCCCATCTCCTGGCGAGAGTATATTTATGCTTAACTGGTGGGCAAACCACTTTATTTGCAGTTGAAGAAAGTGAAGCGGTCGCCGAACAAAGTAAGAGCGTGAAAAAAATTCGCTCAAAAAAAAGAAACCTCCTGATAGTTAATAGTTCAGCTGAAGAATTGTCCTTACATGCAAAACGTCTTGCAGAGATAAAAAAGCTATCAGGCAAGTGCCTATGGGAAGATAACGATATTTAGATACTTAATTAGACTAATCATGTCAAAACCCACTCCTACCACTACCTATTTAAAAGACTACACCGCATCAATTTATAAAATAGTCTCCACGAAATTACTTTTTGAGATTGACGCAAAGCAAACCAAAGTAGTTGCAGAAATGTATATTATTCGTGATCCAGCACAAAACACAACCTCTAGCAAACTAATATTAAATGGTAAAAATTTAACTCTTCTGGAGGTAAAACTTAATGACAATAAGCTTTCCGCTACTGATTACGCAGTTACTGCAAACAATTTGCAACTAGATATTAATTCTGATAGCACAAATTTAAAAATTACCACTTTAATTTCGCCAGAATCAAATACCGCATTAACTGGCCTATATAAAATAGGCGATCACATCTGTTCGCATTGCGAGCCAGATGGCTTTAGCCACATCACTTACTTTCTTGATCGACCAGACATCTCAACAAAATTTACTACAACAATTGTCGCCGATCAAAAACTCTACCCTGTGCTTTTATCCAATGGGAATTTAATTGCGCAAGGCAAACTCGCACAAAATCGGCATTGGGTTACTTGGGAAGATACTACGCAAAAACCTGCTTATCTATTTGCTTTGCTCGCTGGGAATTTTGGGTTTTTGGAAGATTTTTTTGTTACATCCTCAAAACGAAAAATTATTCTACGTGTCTATGCAAATAAAGAACAACTACATGAATGTAAATTTGCTTTGCAAGTTTTAAAATCAGCAATGTGCTGGGATGAGGAAGCTTTTGGTCGAGAATATGACCTCGACACTTATATGCTAGTTGCAATTGATGGCCTCAATGCTGCCGCCATGGAAAATAAAGGTTTAAATTTCTTTAGCAGTGATTACTTACTTGCGTCTGCAAAAACTGCAACTGATATAGATTTTTCACGGATTGCCAGTGTAATTGCGCATGAATATTTTCATAACTGGACTGGGAATCGCGTTACTATTCGAGATTGGTTTCAAATTGGGTTAAAAGAAGGCATCACCACACTACGCGAGCAAATGTACGTTGCAGCTACTTTTTCCGACGTTTTATCTCGTATTTCTGCGGCACAAATAATTCAAAACAAACAATTTGCTGAAGACGCAGGGCCCATGGCTCATCCAGTACGGCTAAAATCGTACATTGAAGTAAGTAACTTTTACACATTTACGATTTACCATAAAAGCGCTGAAATCGCACGCATGCTTTTGACGCTTTATGGCAAAGATACATTCCGAAAAATCATGGATTTGTTTTTTACACGCTACGATGGGAAGGCAATTACTATTGAAGATTTTTTAAGCGTTGTTGAGACAGTAACAAATACAGATCTAACTCAATTTAAACTTTGGTACGATCAACCTGGAACGCCGATACTAACCATTGAAGATAGCTACACAAAAGAAAATAAAAGCTATTCCATTACTATTAAACAAACAAATACTGTTTCTCAAGCAAAAAATTTGTTGCTGCCATTCGCTATTGGCTTGCTCGACAAAAATGGCCGGGACATTTTTGCTGCCACAAAAATTCTGGGATTAAGTAAAGTGGTTGAAACATTTACCTTTAACAATGTTACAGATAAACCAATCCCTTCGCTCTTACGTAACTTTTCCGCGCCTGCAATTGTTGATTACCCTTATCAAGATGATGAACTATTCTTTTTGCTAACACATGATAGTGATTTATTTAATCGCTGGCACTCCATGCAACAGCTTCTAACAAAAAATATTTTGCAGCTCTGCCAAGACTATAGACAACAAAAAACTCTAAAACTTAACACAATAATACTTAATGCTTTTCGAAGCATTCTGCGTAATAGCAACTTAAGCGCGGGATTTGTTGCAGAACTGTTGCAACTACCCGTGAAAAATTATTTAATTGAAAAAATGCCTGAGGCAGATTTTACGGCCGTACATTTTGTCTGTGAGTTTATAAGAAATGAACTTTGTCGCAATTTAAAGCCAGAACTATTGAGCTGTTACAACTATCACAACAAATTATCTGCATACGACTTTAATGAAAAAGCCATGGGGGTTCGCAGTTTAAAAAATCTTTGCTTAAATTATTTAATGCAGCTATCTGACCCTAAAATCTTAGATATTTGTTTAAAACAATACCGTTTTGCAGATAATCTAACAGATATTATTGGCGCCCTAGTACCACTCTCTAATTACGATTTCCCAGATCGAGAAAAGATTTTAGATGAGTTTTATCTTCTGCATAAGCATCAACCACAAGTTATAGATAAATGGTTAACAATAAATGCTAGTATAAAACTTCCTAATACTTTGCAACGCCTACAAAAAATAATTATGCACCCAGCATTCAATTATAATTTTCCCTCAAAAGTGCTACGCTTAATTAGAACATTTTATGAAAATAATTTAATTAACTTTCACCAGGCAGATGGAAAAGGATATGAATTTCTTGCCGAACAAATTTTAATCCTTGATAAAATTAACCCCCATACTGCTGCACATATTGCTCTACCACTTATCCACTCGAAAAAACTTGACCCCACAAGACAAAAACTGATGCAAGATCAAGTTAAGCGAATTTTAAACCAGCCTAATTTGTCAAATGAAGTGTATGAAGTTATTAAGCATGGCGCACCACAATTGTAATGCCACTACCCATGTTTTTCCGGTATAGCAAGCTTCATCAATTTTGATATTTTACATCTGCTTGGTTGATTTTTTATAGACAGGCTGTACTACAATTTAATTCAAACCTAGGAGATCAATATGTCAAAATTACGTCAGTTAATTTTTACTTTATTCGCAGTTGCTGTATTTGGTTTAAGTCAAACAGTGATTGCTGCAGATGCCACAAAAACACCTGCTGAAACAAAACAAAGCGTTGTATCAGGAAAGATAAATATTAATAGCGCCGATGCTGAAACGTTGCATAATATAAAAGGTTTTGGCATGAAAAAAGCTCAGGCAATTATCAGTTATCGCACAAAAAATGGTGACTTTAAATCCGTTGATGACTTGTTAAAAGTTAAATCGCGCGGGCTAAACAAAAAATGGCTAAATAAAGTAAGTAAATGGCTGGAGGTTTAGATCAGGCAAATCCAACATCTTTTTAAAAATATTTTTGATTTTTTGTACATAAAAAAAGGAGGCCGAAGCCTCCTTTTTTTTAAACTAAAATGAATTAGTTTGCTGGAGTTGCATCAGCAGGTTGTGCATCATCTGCTTTTACATCTTCTTTTGCAGCTTTCTTTGCTTTTTTGCAATGTTTTTTGCAATGTTTTTTGCATTTTTTTGCTTTTGGTTTTGCTTTTTCAGCTTTCTCGGCTGGAGCGGTTGCTTCAGTCTTGTTATCTGTTTTGTCAGCAGCTGGGGCTGGTTGAGTTGCTTCAGTTGCGGCTGGGGTAGCGGCTTGATCAGTTGCTTTTTGATCTGCGCCAAATGCAGCAAAAGATAAACCAAATGCAGCTAAAAAAATTGCCAAATTACGTAATTTAGACATAAATATATTCTCCTTTTATATATATAAAATTTTAAAATTTTTGAAGATTTGGCAGAATTAATATCGAGATAATTACTTAATGTACTTATGATCAATACCAACTTTGCCATGGAATTAATTCCCCTCGCAAATTATGCGAAGTTAAGCGAGCGGATATTAGCAAATTTGTTGCTATTGTCTAGGGGTATTTGAAATTATTTTTCATGCAGCTTTTACGCAAAAAACAGTTTTGAACCCCAAAAAAACGCCCAGATGTTTTAAAATAAAATTTTCTAAATTTTTTGCCATATTTCGTGTTACAATTTAATAAAATATGACTCTGTTTTGATACCAAATACAATATTTAAAAAACTTAAACTAACAACAGCATCAATACTTTCGCCTTGAAATTGATTCCCTTGTTTCTAATAGAACATATAAAATTTAATCATCTTTTCAATTTGTTATGTTGTTTTCTTAAACTATCAGTAAAGAAATTTTAATGCGGCAAATAAAAATATGTTGTCAAATGCCCGGCTGGAATCAATAATAATGAGACCTATTATGCTAACAAATGTACGATTCATTTTAGTTGAAACTTCACACCCCGGAAATATCGGAGCTTCGGCGCGCGCTATGAAAACAATGGGCTTAAACAATCTATGCCTTGTTAACCCCAAAATATTTCCACATGTTGATGCTACAGCACGCGCTGCCGGAGCTGACGACCTTCTGGCACAGGCAGATATAACCAGCTCGTTATTAGAAAGCATAAAAGATTGCACCTTAGTATTCGGTACAAGCGCCAGAACTCGCGCGCTACCAGTACCTGTTCTAGACCCAAGCCATGCTGCGCAAAAAATAATAGATGAGTGTAAGCAAAATAAAATTGCGATTCTTTTTGGGCGCGAAAATAACGGTTTAAGTAATGAAGAATTAAACCATTGTCATTACCATATTCATATCCCAACCAATCCAAAATTCAGCTCGTTAAATATTGCGGCTGCGGTACAAATAATTGCTTATGAGTTACATAAAGCGCAAAATACTATTTTTACACAAACTGTTTGCACAAATACGGAATTAGCAACGGCAGAAAAAATGGCTTCATTTTATACGCATATGCAACAAACGTTATTAGATGTTGAATTCATAGCTGAGAATCAACCCAAAAATATACTCTCGCGCCTTAAATTATTATTTAATCGCGCAAGACCAACAAAGCAAGAATTAGACATCTTACGTGGGTTTTTTACAGCCATACAAAAAAAATTAAATAAACATAAAATGAAATGATTTTGCAAAACAACATACATCTACCAATTTATCTTGATTACATGGCAACCACGCCAGTTGATCCTTTGGTCGCAAAAAAAATGCAAAGCTGTCTTACCTTAGACGGCAAATTTGGTAACCCAGCTTCAAAACATAGTTACGGATTTGAAGCAAAAGCTATAGTTGAAGAAGCCCGTTTGCATGTGGCAAATTTAGTAAACGCTAACCCACGCAGCATTGTTTGGACATCAGGCGCAACAGAAGCAATCAACCTCGCGCTCAAAGGCGCGGCATTTTTTTATCAGCGCCAGGGCAAACACATCATTACTGTTAAAACCGAGCATAAAGCAGTTTTAGACACCTGCAAATATCTTGAACAACATGGTTTTACTGTAACTTACTTAAATCCGGAAGCCGATGGCCTAATCAATCTAGATAAGCTCGCCGCAGAAATTCGCCAAGACACAATCTTGCTTTCAGTCATGCATGTTAATAATGAAATTGGTGTCATCCAAAACATTGCGGCTATTGGTGAAGTCGCCCGCAAAAAAGGTATATTATTCCATGTTGATGCTGCACAAAGCATTGGCAAAATCCCAATTGATTTAAAAAGTTTAAAAGTAGATTTGATGTCTTTCTCAGCGCACAAAATTTATGGGCCAAAAGGTGTTGGCGCGCTTTATGTTAGACAAGAACCACGCCTACACTTAGAACCACAAATGCATGGTGGCGCACAAGAATTTGGGTTACGTTCCGGCACTTTAGCAACACACCAAATTTGCGGCATGGGAGAAGCGCTGAGAATTGCTAAAACCAACATGCAAACTGAGTATCAAAATATTTTAAAACTTCGGAATCAACTCTGGGATGGCATAAAAAACCTCCCTAACATTCACCTAAATGGCTCTTTTGAGCAACGCATTCCAAATAATTTAAATGTTAGTTTCGGTGGAATTGATGCTGGAGTGCTAATTTCTGGATTAAAGGATTTGGCAATTTCAACTAGCGCAGCATGTATTAAAGATGCCACAGAACCTTCGTATGTATTAAAAGCTCTTGGAGTTAAGTCAGAGCTTGCTACAAACACCATGCGCTTCTCACTCGGCAGGTTTACAACAAAAGACGAAATTGATTATACAATCAAGCACATCAATCATGTTGTTAAAGCATTACAAAAGAATTATTAAGGAGCTTTATGCAACTTTTTCAAATATATTATTATGTCCCAGAAAGCCATTTAGAGGTCACTAAAAAAGCAATTTTTGCAGCCGGCGCCGGTGTTTTGGGGTATTACTGCAATTGTTCCTGGGAAACTCTAGGCCAAGGACAATATTGCCCGCTTGCAGGGAGCGATCCTTATCATGGAAAAATTGATACATTGGAAAAAGTTCGCGAATATAAAGTTGAAACTGTTTGTACAAAACAAAATCTTACTAAAGTTATTGCGGCTTTAAAAGCCTCTCATCCATATGAAGAATTGGCATATGGTATAATTGAACTTAAAAATACCTCTGTGAAATAACTATGCCGACCAAACACACGCTTTTTATCGCAGATTTACATTTAAACATTAATGTACCTGAAACTTTGCTGTTACTTGCTGAGTTTTTAAAAAACTACACTCCGCACGCTGAAGCTCTATATATTCTTGGGGATTTGTTTGAAGTATGGGTGGGTGATGACGATAGCTCAGAATTTCTTGACAAAGCAAGGCAGCTCCTAAAAAAGTATTCTGCTAAATTACCAATCTATGTAATGCCAGGCAATCGAGATTTTGCATTAAGCGATAAATTCGAAAAACAAACCGGTTGTAAAATATTACATGACCCTGAAAAAATAAATTTATATGGCACCCCTACTTTATTAACTCATGGTGATATTTTATGCACTAAAGATTATATGCATCTGCTTTTTCGCAAATTTATTCAACATCGATTTTGCGTAAAAATGCTTTTAAAACTTCCTCTAGCCAAACGCCAAAAACTTGCCACAGTTGTGCAAAATTTCACCAAAAAATGTAAAAATAAAAAACCAAACTACGTGAAGGGTGTGCAGCATAATGCCATATTAAAATTTATTAAAAAATACCAGGTGGAACAAATTATTCACGGCCACACTCACCAAATTGCGATTGAAGATTTTACTTTTAACAACCAAAATATTAAACGTATCTGCTTAGGGGAATGGGTAAACGGTAAAGGCACTGTTTTAATTGTGGGCGCAGATGGTTTAAAACAGTTGCAAGATTTTTAACTAATA
This sequence comes from Gammaproteobacteria bacterium, assembly GCA_023480665.1. Taxonomy (GTDB): domain Bacteria; phylum Pseudomonadota; class Gammaproteobacteria; order UBA9339; family UBA9339; genus JAMCWR01. Next base: position 30,523 of record JAMCWR010000073.1, on the reverse strand, counting down.
AACAGCTCGCGGCTTTTGATTGGCTTATCCCCAAGCACAGCATCTAAGGCAATTCTTAATAGTCTTTTTGCATCGCGTAATTCTGTGTCTGCAGTAAATTTTTCATGGTTCAGTGCAAGCAAACTTTTACCTGAAAATATATTCTGCGTCTGCGGCAAACTTTGGTCAGAAGTTTTTTCAAAACCGCTACCATACCTAAAACTATAATTAAAATCCTGTTCGATTGGTTCATCACTGATTGTGTGCGCTAACTGTAATCCATAACCAATATCAGCCAAAAAATTTTTTTCAAATAGTCGCAATGCCAAATATTGACGCTTAACATTTGCAAGTTCAGCTAAAGTTTTTTGATAAAGTAAAAAACTTTTCGGGTGTGGGTCGTGTCGCACCAAAAGTCGCATCAATAACTCATTAAGATAAAACCCGCTAAGCAATGCATTACCGCAAAGATCAAAAGCCTGAGCACCTGCTTCCACTTTAGCTAGCGTGAATAGCTCTGTCTTGCCAGACCAAGAAAGCAATAACGGAATGAATGGTGATAGCAATGATTTAATTTGTGACTGCTTTCGCCGCGCACCTAACGCAATCAAAGATAAGCGCCCATAGTTTTGCGAGAAGATTTCTAAAATTAAACTTGTATCACGAAATGCTCGCGCATGCAGCACAAATGATGGTTCTAAACTAACTCGCATAAATTATAAGTTATGACTTTTTTGGTAGTAATAAAAGTGGGTCAATCGGTTTGCCGCGCCAACGAATCTCAAAATGTAGCATGGCAACTCCAACATCCTTGCGGCCCATTGCGGCAATAGTTTGCCCACTTTGCACAGCCTGCCCTTCTTTCACGCACGCGCTTTTGTTATAAGCATAAGCGCTCAAATAATCATCGTTATGTTTGATAATAATTAAGTTGCCGTAGCTGCGAATACCATTACCAACATAGACAACTTTACCTGAGCTAGCCGCTAACACTGCCTCACCTTCATAGCCCGCAATATTTAAACCTTTGTTGCCGCCAAATTTATTATCAAATCGATTTGATATTTTGCCACCAACCGGCCAAATCCATTTCCCAGCTTTGGCAAGCATTTCTTTAGTAATAGTTTCTGGAGCGCTGCTATTTATAACACCACTTGGCTGCCAAACACCATTCTTTTTATTTTTACCATGATACTTAGTTGGTTTTGATATATATAAATGTTGACCATAATGCAGTTTATAAGGGGGCGATAATTTATTGATATTAACTAAATCGCGGTAATCAAACCCAAAAGCCCAAGCAATCGAATATATAGTATCGGATTTTTGGACGATATAAGCATTTTCTGCGGCTGCTTTTTGTCGCCAACCATCTGCCACTGGAGCTGGTAAATAAGGTAAATGTGCATGCTTGCTGCAGCCAAAAATACCTAAGCAAAAAATCAAACAAAAACATTTGATTGTTATTCTTTGCACAATACTAATCCCGACGTCCAAGCCGAAATTTTCCCAAACGCCATATAGTTAGTCATGTCAACCTGCAATGGGGTAATCGACACCATCCCAGATCTAATCGCAAAAAAGTCAGTGCCAAGTCCCGCATCAGCTTCAGCACCAGCGGCCCCCATCCAAAACACAGTTTGCCCACGCGGATCAAGCATTTTTACTGCCGGCTGCGCTGCGTGCCGCGTACCTAAGCGAGTAACTTCAAAACCTCTTAAATCATGCATATACATGTCTGGTACATTCACATTTAAAATCGTGCCAGCTGGTAATGGTGCCTCTTTGAGGCGTTCAACTATCTGCCTAACTACAAGCGCTGCAGTACTAAAGTTTGTGTGCTGCTCTTTCCCTGCCAAAGACACCGCAATTGCTGGCAACCCCAATGTACGGCCTTCAAACGCTGCCGCCACAGTCCCAGAATAAAGCACATCATCGCCCATATTTTCGCCAGCATTTATCCCCGATACCACCATATCAAATTTATCTGTAAAAAATCCGGTCAAGGCTAAATGCACACAATCAGTTGGCGTACCAGTAACACTATAAAAATTATTTGGCATTTTGTTGACTCTGACTGGCACTTGAATGCTAAGAGAGTTGCTCGCGCCACTTCGATTTCGGTCTGGCGCAACCACTACAACCTCGGCAATCTTTGCCAATTCATCAGCTAAAATTGACAAACCAATTGCATGTACGCCATCATCATTACTAAGTAAAATTCGCATTGAAAAATCCTAAAAAATTGCGTTGTTAGATAACTAAAAAAATGCTTTAAATATTAAAAAAATTAAATATACCCTATGTTATTAAATTAGCAAAATATCATGAGTTCGTAGTGTCCTTGATATTGTAAAATTTCATTTAAAATCAACGGGAAAACATGTAAAAAAATTTGTGTTTAAAATCAAAGTGTTATAAATTTAGAAAAAATTTTTTGTTGTAACATTTTGATTTTTAATAAATTATCTTAAAATACTGACAACATCGGCGTTGTTGAATAATTCATGGTAAGTTGGGTCAAGCGCGTTTTTTGCTAAAGGACTCAGCAAAATAAAAAAATCATTTTTTTAATATGTTGGTTAAGCTCGAGCTTTCTCGAGCGAACCCAATATAATTAAAAGCAAAAAACGCACCAATTAGAACCTATTGCAACAAACCAGAAACAATATCTTTTTATTATTCATTAAGTTATAATTTATTAAGACCATATTTAATGTAATTTACCGACAAAAAAAGGAGATTTTTGTATGAACACGTCAAATCTTTTGCAAACTGTCAATTCAATTACTACTCAAGGCAAAGGTATTTTAGCGGCGGATGAAAGCGCCCCAACCATAAAAAAACGCTTTCAGGCAATCAACCTTGAGTCTACAGAAGAAAATCGCCGCGCTTATCGAGAAATGTTATTCACAACTCCCGGGCTAAATGAATACATAAGCGGCATCATTCTTTTTGAAGAAACTTTGTATCAAACGACTCAAGGCAAAAAACCATTCCCAAAACTGTTAGCAGAACTTGGCATTGTTCCAGGTGTTAAAGTTGACAAAGGATTTACCCCGTTAGCAAATTTTAGTGATGACAATATCACTCAAGGTCTTGATGGTCTTGGCGAAAGATTAAGCGAATACAAAAAACAAGGCGCACGGTTTGCCAAATGGCGTGCTGTATTTAAAATCACAGCCCATAATCCAAACCGTATCGCAATAAAATCTAATGCAGAAGTCCTAGCGCGCTATGCTGCAATTTGCCAAAGTATTGATATCGTTCCAATAGTTGAACCGGAAGTTTTAATGGATGGCGATCACTCCATTGAGCGCTGTCGCGACGTTAGCTTGGTTGTATTTCACCAGGTATTTCATGCATTATTCAAACACAAAATAATTTTCGAATGCATGATTTTAAAACCCAGCATGGTTATTGCTGGCACAAACGCTCAATTAAAAGCTACAGTTAACGAAGTTGCGTTAGCCACATTAAATACATTATATGAAACGGTTCCAGCAGCAGTGCCAACTATCAATTTTCTCTCTGGCGGCCAATCATCCGAATTAGCCACTACGCATCTAAATGCGATAAATTCTCTCGCCACAAAAAAACCATGGAATTTGAGCTTTTCCTATGGGCGTGCATTGCAAGAACATGCCCTAAAAACTTGGAATGGCAAGGATGAAAATATTCCTCTTGCCCAAAAAAAACTTCTAAAGCGCGCTAAATTAAATAGCCTTGCTTGCCTCGGGAAATACAAGCCTGAAATGGAAAAAGAATGAGGTACAACAAAAATGACTCAATGCACTGTTAGTGATGTTTATCCAAAACAAATTAGTGACACGATTAATCAACAATATTATGCAAAAATTCCGCAAGGCTCTAGTTTTAGGGCAATGATCCATAGTAAAAATTTTCTTACAACTTCAGACACAAACATTGCGCTTTATAGTGATCATGGTTTTATTCATGCAACTGATGTTGCAGAACAAACTCCAGTTATTTTAAAAACCATAAATGGTGTGCTTATTCCAAAGCGTACCAATAAAAACCTGGAGTTTATGCAAAACTGCGGCATTGTTTTAGGGCTTATTCACGATATCGGTATGTCTGATGTATCAAAGTTTGGTCGAGAAATGCATGGAGAATTTGTAGCGCAAGAAGTTTTTAGCAAAAATTTTCAGCCAATATTTAAAGCAATGTGGGAAAAAAATATTGGCAATATTCCATGGCTACTTTTGTCCATGTATCATCGCGGAGAAATTCAAGTTGCACCAGAAATAGTATTCCGTGAAATTCTTAGCCTTGCCGTGTGTCACCGCAAAGTATTGGTCCCGGTTGAGCTATTAAACAACCCAAAAAAACTCCAACAACGCATGCGATTTTTTATTGCGCATAGCCTACCTTATCAATATCAATTAAAAACAAGTAAATCAAAAAATATCAAGATTTCATGGCAAAATACGCAACTTCAAAAACAACTAAAAAAGTTTTATCGAGATTTTAATACTGAAAGTTTTGCCTGGCTTTTAAGTACAAACAAAAAAACTAAAGAGCTTGTTATTGATATCATTGACACTTTGCGAGCTCTGCGTTGTTCTGATGCACTAAGGCAGCGTGGCACTACCTTAAAAACTTCAGCACAATTTCAAGTTTTTGTTGATCAATTTACTGCGAAAGCAATTTTTGCTCTGGCAAGTGGATCACGCAAAATGTATTTTCTTGAACTAAATGATCCAATTAGTAGCGCAGAATCTAACATTGCAAACATTTGCTTATGCAAAGAGGGAAATTTACGTTTTGAATTTCATCGTGGTTTTTTCCATACTAAAGACGCAACTTTACGCGGTGTAGCAAACCTCACCAAAGTAGTTGCACAACTTGATTACGATGTTTTTGATACTTTTGTACGAAATGCAAGTCCGGACTTTCTCCCAAAAGCTCGACCAAAGATCCTTCTTGAAAACACAGACGACAATCCAGATTTTGTTAAAAAATTACAAAAAAAACTTATCTCAATCAAACCTAGCTTGCGTAATTATATTGAAATTGTTCCTTCTTTAAAAAACATTCCGCAACTTGAGTACGAAAAATATATAAATAGTGAAAACATAGATTGGTCAAATAGTGTAAAAAAAGCTTTTTTAAAAAAAGTTTCGGCCCATGGTTCCAAACTTAAAGCTATCGACATCAAGCGAGCGTTTAAACACGCACGCATTGTTAAGATAAATGCTACAGATACACTATTTGAAGCTAAATCTTTTTCTGGCATCGCCTACTTTCCATTTTCATCTGGTTTGATTGGCTATCCAATTGGATCATATAGCCCATTTAATGTTGCGGCATTTACTCCGCTTGGGAGCACAGGGATAATTCGCGGTGATGTGCGAAATGCTACAATCATGGCCAAAAAACCCGTAAAGCTTCTAGCTATTCCAAAAGAAGATTATCTGCAATATTGGCATTCCACATACAGCAAAAAAGAATTTATTAAATTAATCCAAAAAGGAATTCAGTTTTAATTGGCGAAAATGTTACATCTTTTCGTATTTCAATTGATCCTTGCACATTTCCAAAAATATTCGATACTTTCGGGCGTGAAATTTTTGCAAAGAAGCGGAGCGATTCGGTTTAATAATTCTGCCGGGCTTGCTCATTGCCTGCATTGCAGCTGGCACTGAAAGGTATTGCTTAGCCGCAACCGCGCCTAAAATTGCGCTGCCAAGCAACATTGCCTCTGGTTCTTTTGGTAAAATAATTTGGCACCCGGTAATATCAGCATGTTCTTGCAAAAAAAGTGGGTTATTGCTGCCACCACCGCACGCAAAAATTGTTTTAATCTTGTAACCATGCGCATTTAACGTATCAATAATGTGTTTTGTTCCATATGCAATTGCTTGCAAAGTCGCATAGTACAACAGCGCTATATCAGAAATAGAGTCCGAAAGCCGTAAACCTGAAATCATGCCGCGTAAATTTGGATTTGCGCGTGGCGAACGATTGCCATGAAAATATGGTAATACATGTAACTCACTAGTCAAAGCAGCTTTAAATGCAGTGTTTTTTGCAAGCACAGATAAATTTGCATTTAAAATTTCATACACAGATTTAGAAGATGTCTGCGCTTGCTTTTTTAATTCAATGCTTTTTGTATGCGAAAAAATAATATGATCCAATAATGAGCCAGTAGCGGATTGACCGCCTTCGGTAAGCCACATCCCCGGAATCATTGCTGAATAGTATGGGCCCCAAACTCCTGGAATAAAATTAGGCTTTTTTGAAACAGCCATATGGCAACTTGAAGTGCCAGCAATTAATGCCAAGCGTTTTGATAAATCAGAGGCAAGCGAATTTACCTTCATACCAATTACGCCAATGCCACCAGCATCCGCATCAATTACTGAAACACCAACAGGAGTGCCTGGCAAAAGGCCTAGTTCCTCTGCTGACTTTTTTGTTAAACCGCTACCAACTGCTTCACCAATCGGCCAAACTTTGTTACCAATTTTTTCATAATTATTATTAATTAAATCACTTAAACCAATTTTTTTAAAATAGCTACCATCCCATCTTCCAACATCCCCACGATAAGTCCATTTGCAAACTGTTGAACACAGCGAGCGTGTCGCCTGCCCCGTTGCGCGGTACACTAGAAAATCCGGTAAATCTAAAAATAATTTGGCACGTCGCCAAGTTTGCGGCAAATTTTCTTTGAGCCACAAAAGTTTTGGCGTCTCCATTTCAGGTGAAATATTACCACCAACATATTTTAAAACTTCGTGCTGCGTAGCATTAATACGCTTTGCCTGCAAAATAGCGCGATGATCCATCCAAACAATAATATTTTGCGCGCTTTTGCCGCTAGCGCTTACGCTCAACGGCTGATCATTTTCACCTAAAACCACTAGAGAACAAGTCGCATCAAAACCAATGCCTTTTATTGCAGATGCTTTTAGCTGTGCTTTTTTCAACGCACCTTTTACTGCGATAGCGCAGGCATGCCAAATATCATCAGAAGATTGCTCAACAAAAACCTCAGCATAGCGCCAGGTTTTTATGGGTTGTACGGTTTCTGCAAGCATTTTTCCTGCTGTATTAAAAATCCCAGCGCGAGCACTGCCAGTGCCAACATCAATTCCTAAATAATATTTAGCCACGCTACCTCCAAAAAATTTATTTTTTACCTTTTCGCTTTTAGAATTCGTACTTTAAACCCAAGCAATTGACTCAGCGCGATTAACTCCTGAAAAATGTCACCATAAGCAACTGCGATATGATTACTTAAATAATGCGCCATTAAAGTTTCTTGCGAAATTCCCAAATCAGCAGCCATAAAAGGCCATTCAGAATTAGTGCCCTTCCAAAGCTCATCACGAATTTGTTCTGGTAATTTTAGCGCCTCGCCTATTCCTATATCCATCCAAAGTTTATTATCTTTTAAATAGGTTCTAGCCCAAGTGATTTTGCCAGGCAAACTTTCACCAGTAAAAGTCCCGCCGGGTACTTTAAAATAACCTCGCGGCTGCCGATATGAATGCACACCACGTAAAGAATTTAAATCATGATTAAATGCATATGCGCTACAAGAACCTGAGTTCAAAAGCACCCAGACAAAATGCCCTGCATACTCTTTACCCCAACGTACATCATGAAACATAACACAAGGTGGCATTTTTTTAGCTTTTAAAATCCTTTTCATCAACTCCATGGGAATTAGATTACCTTGATCTGCTTCTGTAGCAGTAATAATTGGCTCGCCGTTTGATTCTGGCCGACATGCTGAATTTAATAACCCTTCAGCAAAATCAGAAGGTGGCCTAAGATCAATCAAGCCTAATTGATACTGCCAACCGACACAATCAGCCTTAAATTCATCTACTAAATCCAATACTGCTAAATAATCACGCAGCTGTTCTTTGGTGGCATTTTCATCAAAATCTTCTGCACCTTTTCCGTGATAATGAAAAACCACTCCATGCTCTTTAACAAAATTATATGCCGCCTCAATTCGCTTTGAAGAAATTTTTTGACCTCGCGCAATAATCCATGCTTGATCAACTTTGTGTTCAGTGAAACCATGTGGAGTAAGAAACCTCGGGCCAAGGTAACCATTAATCATGCCCATTGAAGTATCACCGAGCATTAAAGCTAGTATTCTGCGCTTAGAAATAGCAGTGGCAATTGCTTGCGCAATTTTTTGCGCCTTCTGGGTAATGTTAATTTTTGTTGATATCTCATCCTGTCGATATTTTATCTGACCAGTTTCACACCACTCTTTTAGGCGCTCGAGGAATTTTTTGTCAGAAGTCCAATCGACGGCATCTGTCCAAATTCTGCTACATTTTCGCCCAACCATTTCTAAACATGCTGCAGTATTTAGTAGCCCAACCAAACCCGGCCATGTTCCAGAAAAATTACTCACAAGTAATAGTGGATTATTTTTGCCAACTACCCCATCAGTAGTATGTGGCCCATAAACCCAATGCGCATACATTCCTATGATCGGATCATTTATTTGACTAAGCTTTTCAATTGCTTCATGTGGTTTGGTAATAAACCCTTGGATACGATAAGATTCATAGCCAAGCTTTTTTAATGCTTTTTCTAGCTGCTCGGTGCTTTGTGTTATTTCCGGAATTGCTGCTTTATTTGGTAATTCGCGATAATCTCCCGGCCAAAATATTGCAATTTTCTTTTTCATTTTCCTTCTCCAATAAAATAAATATTTATGTATTCTTTCAATAAATTACAATAATTATTTAATGCCTTTCTTTAATATTATATTGGCATATTTTTTATCACTGCCTGTAACCACCACAGCAAATGCATTTTTTGCTCGAGCATAAAAATCAAACCGATCAATTTTGGTGATTTTTGCGTTTTTAAAATACTGATCAATAATTTTTAAATAATTTTTTTCAATTTCTATATCAAAGCTATCTCCTTTTACTGCCGACATCATTACTATTTTGTCATCCACAAAAGTATCAAGTGGAAATAGCGGCAATATAGCTGAAAGTAAATCTTCGATATTAACTCCATCGGCGCGGATTACATTAGTATTAATACTGTGCCCCGGAAAAAATGCATCTGCCAAAACAATTTCATCACCATGCCCCATTTTATAAATCGCTGCCAATAATTCTGGGCTAAAATATTTTGAAATCCCGCGTAGCATATAATTTCTCCTAGTGTTTTATACAAACCTACTTTCACGATCACGATAAACAATTTTTTTCCAAAATATACCGTAGAGAAAAATAATCACAAAACAACTCAAAGGCACAATAAAGCCAAAGCTAATATTCGTAACATCAGCAATATATCCCATGACAGGAGTAAATGCGCCACCAACTAGCGTCATCACTAAAAAAGATGATGCCTGTTTCGTCTGATTGCCCAACTCGTAAATGCCTAAAGCAAAAGTTGTCGGAAACATGATCGACATAAAGAAGAAACTAGCAATTAATGCAATTACTCCGAGCCTGCCAGCGGCAAGCATCACAATAAGCATTAAAACACTGTTTACTAGCGCATATACAGCCAATGCTTTATCAGGTTTTGCCTTTCTTAAAATAAAACTGCCAATAATTCTACCTGCCAAAAACATGCCAAGACCACCAAGCGATAAGTAAACCGATGCCGTCCTGTCGCTACAATTTGGTAAATTGCTGACGGTATAATTGATAAAAAAACTAAAGATCCCGGTTTGTGCAACCAAATAAAATAACTGTGAAATCACAGCACAATTAAAATGCCATTTTTTCCAAAGCGGTTTATTTGCGGGAATTTTAGTATTTTTAGCACTGTCAATTTCAATCTGTGAAAAATTTTCAGGCAGCTTTACTAACAAAAATATCGCGGCTAATAAAATTACAATTAAAGCGATTCCAGCATATGGAATATATAAAGTTGCATTACCAGTGGTTTCACCAATTTTTTCTGACAAAATTATTTGGCCGCCAATCAGTGGCCCAAGCATTTGGCCAATAGCGTTGCAACTCTGGGCTAAATTAATTCGTGCCGCACCAAGATTCACCGGCCCAAGCAGTGTGGTGTATGGATTAGCGACTGTCTCTAGAGATGATAACCCGGCTGCAATGATGAATAGACCAACTAAAAATACCGAAAATGTACCGATTTTTGTTGCGGGGATTGCCCACAAAGACCCAAGCGCTACCAAAAATAGACCCGCCACAATCCCGCCCTTATATCCAAATTTTTTCGCAAAATAACCGGCTGGAATTGCCATAATAAAATAGCCAATATAGTAGGCAAATTGAATAAAACCGGATTTTGCTTTTGAAAGATGCAAATACTCTTGAAAGTGTTTATTTAAAACATCAATCAGCCCCATCGAAAAACCCCAGAGCAAAAATAAGGTAGACACTAAAATAAAGATCTTGGTGTAATCTTTGCCATCAGTTGTTTTAAATGTTTTAGAAAAGTTTTTAAAGAATGACTGATTTTGCGCTAATTGAGTCATAATTTCTCACAAAAGTTAATGAATTTGCTAAAGATTATACTTATGCCTAAACTCGGTCAAGCTAACATTTTCTGCTATAATTAGAACCATGAACACAATTATCATTGGTGGTGGCACACCACCTTCGGCAAAACTTCTTGCCAAAGAAATAAAAAATGCCAAAACAATTATCTGTGCGGATGGTGGGGCAAATTGTCTACTCAAACAAAATTTTGAGCCGCACCATTTAATTGGCGATTTTGATTCAATAACAGATACAGCACTAAAAAATTTCAGCAAAAAATCGCATATAATTATTGAAAAGCATCCAAAAGATAAAGCAGAAACTGATATTTTACTTGCGCTAAAAAAAGCAGTTGCGCTCGGCGCCACAAATATTGTTTTTCTTGGCTGCACCGGCGGCAAACGTATTGACCATGCCGTTGGAAACCTGGGGATTTTAGCACAATGCTTGGCCTTAAATGTTAATGCATCTTTAAAAGATGATTTTGGCTCAACTAGGTTAATTGACCGCCCAACAGTGATCAGCGCTAAAAAAGGTAAATTATTTTCAATCCAAGCCTATTGTGATGTGGTTAAAAATTTATCAGTTACGGGCAGCAAATTTACTCTAAATAGTTATGATTTAAACCTCGGCGATACCTTAACATTATCAAATGAATTTTTAAGCACTCCAGTTAACATCAATTTCACTTCAGGTAGATTGTTATTATTTATTGAAGACTAGATTTAAATACTTATTTTTGATATATAATGCAATCTATGTTTGGAAAAAAACTCACTACCAGGGAACTTGCGATCTGCTCGGCTTTAGCTACCGTTTCAGCAGTAACTCAATTATTACATATCGGTTACCAATCCCCGCAATTTGGCATGTGGATAGATATCGTGGCAACCTCTTGGATTATTGCTCAATTCTTATTCGGCATCCGCGGCGCACTTGTCACTTCACTCTTAGGCGTAATAATCATCACACTCTTTGCACCTGAAACTTGGCTTGGCGCATCCATGAAATGGGCCGCTACAATGCCACTTTGGCTTTGCTTATACCTTTGGACATGCATAACCAGAAAAACTGCTGCAGCTTATCAAAGCATCCAATATTTAATTTTTCCAGTAATCTTTGGCTTAATTATTCGCAGCATAATTTCACTACCATTAAATTATTATTATGCTATTCCAATTTGGACTGGCATGGGATCACAAAATGCAATTGCAAATGTGCCCTGGTATATCATTGTGATATTTAATGTTCTGCAAGGAATATGCGATATATTTCTTGCTTGGCTTTTAGTATTTCGATTCAACTTAGCGCGTTTTGCAAATTGGAACAAATAATATGATTGGCATAACATTACGAGATGTCTCTTTTCAATATACAAAAAATAACTTCGCCTTAAAAAATCTTACCTTGGATATTCCAGCTGGGGCTTTTTTGGGTGTAATTGGCTCTAATGGTTCAGGGAAAAGTACTTTTTCTTATCTCTTGAATGGGATAATTCCAAATTTAATTAATGGTGCATTGACTGGTGAAGTGCTAATTGATGACGTCCCCACCTCCAATAAAAAAACGGCCTTTTTTGCTAAACAAATTGGCATGGTGTTTCAAGATCCAGACTTTTCGTTATTTAATTTGACTGTAAAAGAAGAGATTGAATTTGGGATTAAAAATCTTAAGTTAGATAATATGGAGGAACGCACGCAAAAAGCTTTGCAAATTGTCGATCTACAAAAATTCGAAAATCGCGATCCACAAACTTTGTCGCTTGGCGAAAAACAAAAAGTATGTCTAGCCAGCGTACTAGCAATGAACACTAAATATATTGTGCTTGATGAACCAAGTGCAATGCTTGATTACAAAGGTTCATTTGAGTTATACCAGATTTTAGCTGAGCTACATAAACAAGGGCGCACAATTATCAGCATTGAACATGACACAGATTTCTTATGGCAATTCGCTACAGATATTTTGCTTTTAGACAATGGCAGCAAAGCAGCTTATGGCAGCAAACAACATATATTTAATAATACTGCGCTACTAAAAAACCTAGGGATCAAAATTCCAAACATGCATTTATAATGTGAAATTTATGAAAAACATTTTTGTTTTTATTAAATTACTATTTTTATTTTTGATTACCACTGCCCTACTCTTAACTCGAGATTGGTTTTTAATTACCCTGTTTATGTTTTTGGTGTTTATCGTTATCATTCTTGTCAAACCGCAAAAAATTTTACGCCAAAGGGTATATCCATTGTTTGTAATTGGCGCGTTAATTATTTTATTCCAACTATTATTTAATAGCTCATTAAGCTATGCTGCGAGAATTGCGGCTGGGATTATTAGCACCGAAAAAATTATCACCTTGAGTTTTATTGTGTTAATTTTTTCTGCTACAACTTCGATCAGCCAAATCTTAAGTATTTTTTCTTTTTTACCAAAACGCATCCAACTTGCAATATCAATGTCTTTTGGGATCTTACCCGCCGTCATCGAGGAAGCGCACAAAATTATTTTAATCCAAAATGCTCGCGGTCTAAACACCAAAAGTCTGAACATTTTTAAGAGTATTATACCGATTATTGTGCCGCTTTTTCACCGGAGTTTTTTACGCGCCGAAAGAATTGCAATCACTCTCTATTCGCGCGGCTATCAAGATTAGCAGTTGCTTTGAGTCCAGAAATTCTCGCTGAACTAACCTTTATCAACTAAATTGTCAGAACTCAAATGCATTATGGATACTAATGTTGACCCTTCGACATTGTTGCGGCTGCAGCGCTGCTTGAAATTGCCTCTGCCGAAGAACTGCCTGAAACAGCGGCCGCTGCAGAACTACATGAAATTGCAGCAGCCACAGAACTGCCAGACACCTCCATCGCTGCTCCGCTAGATCCTGAAAATGCTGCAGCACTGCTTGAGGGAAAAAAAGCAATGTTACAAGCAGGTCTTGCTGAAGATTGTTGTGCGGGCACAAGCATATTTGGTCTAGCAGATAGCGATTCACTGTCTTCAAGTTTTATTAATTCTTCAATCGGAAAATTGGGGTAACATCTTTTAATATTTGTGACTAACTTATTCCAACGCTCACCAAAAAGAATAGCTAGTTGAACTGTTTTTAAACGTTCTTTTCCTGATATTTTTCTTTCATTTTCAAGATCATTTTTTTGCTTTAAACGCTCATCATAAAACTCCCCAACCATCTCACAAACAATTACAAAGTTATTTTTTTCATTTTCTTTTGCAATATCTATGTAGGTTTTTCTATCAGTGCTTAATATATCTCGTTTTGCGCCAAACAATATTAATACCACTGCTGCTGCTACTGCGCCTTGCTCAGCAGCAAAGTGTAGTGCAGTCCATCCATTTATTTTTTTGTTTCGATATATTTCCCTGCTTTTTTCGGCTATCTCCCCCGCCTCCTTATAAAAAGCTATACCTAAACCAGACTGTATAGAAACCCCTATTATCGCTGAGGGCGGAAATGCAATAACAATACCACCCCAGATTCCCAATGCAACCAAAAAATCAATATATTTCGCGTGATTTATCTTTTCCTGCTCATCGATACCTTGAGATACATATTGATCATTAATATTAACCCTTCGCTCACTAATATAAGCGATTAACATATCAATATCATCATGCATAGCGGCTTTAAAAATTGTTGGCATTACTGGTTTCGCTGGTGTTGACATAAGTTTTATTCTCTTATTTTAAGTTCTTAAAAAATTTTTATTTCACGCCTTGCAATCAACCTGGCGCCTACTATCAGCATTTAATTCCGCGCCACAGTCTAATTGTCGTTCCGATCCCTTATGACTAAAGATGCCATGCCTCTGCAAATAATGAGCACAGCCTCTTGGTGGAATATTGTTCATTTGACAATAAAATTCTCGGGATACTTTTTGATATTCATTTTCTGCTTTTTCTAATTCAACATTTACTTCCGCAAGAGTCATTTTATTTAACCGCGCCTCATTTTCCGGTCGGTTAAGTTCTTGCATTATATCATACAAAACGGGTGTTGATTCTTCCAGCATTGTAAGCTCTCGATTCGCCTCTGTTAATTTTTGCTCTATCATTTCGTTTTCTCGCCGATAATATGCTTGCAGATACTCTTGGCGTGACAAAAGAAAATATGGTTCTTTAATCAAAAGCCCGGAAAAAAGATCAGTATTTTCATTATATTGAACGAATATCGGATCACCTCCAACCTTAAAAATAATAGGCTCAAAACACCCCCCTTCTTTTATTTTAATTACCACAATTGAGCGTTTTAAAGCAGTCGCAAGCAAATTAATGGTAACAGCATATTCAAAATCTTGCTGAGTAGATTGCAGCGGTGCTTTCGCTTCTACTTCCGCTTTTGGCATAAACGCCATTTGACGCAATGCAGCATGATTTTGGTCCACATATATCGCAACAGCATCAAATAATGTAGCACCCTTTTCTCTGCAACAATTTCGAGCCGTGTCATTAACCTCGGCAAATTTATTACCATAACCATACTCACAAGTTAAAGCTTGCAAGTATCTGCTATGATTATCATCGCTTTTGTTACGCAAACTGTTTTTATTAAATTTATTTTTTGCTTTGGCAAAATATTTAATTGCTTGAGGTAGATCACGTAACGCCAAACTACATTGGGCTTTTTGTAAATAAATAACACCAATTACTTCGTCTAGACAAAACAGAGCTGTTTTCTTATGAATTAATCTACGTTTAGCGGCACTCAGGCATTGCAATGCACTCTCAATTTCTTTTTTGTCTTCGCCATTTTTATTTTTTACTAACAAAGCAGATGCTTCTTGCAGATCAAACATACTAAATATTTCCGCATGCTCCTGTTCATTACCATACCTGTGCAAAAATGATTTTCCTTCTCTAAAAGAGTGCACAGCTTCACTAAAATTTCCCTTTGTCATTTTGATAACACCCTCTTGGTAATAAGTATCACAAAATAACCCCAAATTCCTCTCTTGCAAAAATTCAGAAGACAAGCATGACCTGGCCTGAGTAAATTCAGTTAGCGCGCGATCCATTTCATTGTTTTCCCTCGATCTACAACCTGCTTCATAAAACAAGAGACTATCAGTAGACTTTTGATATTCGGAAAAATTCCTGCAATTCCAGACGGATCCAATCAAAGATAAAAAATCGAAGAAAGCACAAACTTGCCAAATTCTGTCTAACGCCCATAATGTCCATCCTCCCTCACCTACCTGAAAATGGAACACCCTGGCCAACTGGTAGATAAATCTGCTTATTGGCTCAAAATGGATGCTTCCATATTTACTTAGTTGTTTGCCCGCCTGGAGTATAGGATGGCTTTTTGCATAACCATCCAACATACAACAAGCTAAGTTATATAAAACAATGCGTGCACTACTATACTTTGATAGCTCAGTACCAGGTGTAGGAGTAAGCAAAAACCTAACATAATCTATAAGGCACGGGATAAAAGTTATAGCGCGGGCTGGCTGAATAACAATTCCACCAGCAGCTAAAATTATCTCTAAAGGAGTAGCTGCATAATCAGAAATTGTTCTAAGCCCATTAATAACAGTTTTTTTCAACCCTGCATTCACTTGATAATCAAATGTCTGAACAAACCTCATGGCAGTTGTTGCAACACAAGCAATATCAGCAATCTTACTTTCTTGTAAAACACTTCCAGAATTCTGGCGATATGTGTTTTGATATTGAGCAACCTCATTTGTGTAGGCGGGCCAAACACAATAAGAGTGATACAGCATTGTGAGTAATTGAGAAAAGTAGTATGTTCGCCTGATCGAGTTTGAATTTTTCCAATAATATCCTGCGATATCACACGCTACCTCAACAACAAAATTAGGAACAGCTCCATAATAATATTTTTCTTCTCTGTAGCGAGCTTTAATCCTTTCCAATGCAAAATCATGATCTTGGTCACTTGCATTCCTTTGAAGCGTTTGCACATTACGAATACTATCTTCAATTTGAATAAGCGGGTTATGCTCTTGATTACCTTCTATTTGAGCTTGCCTAGCTACCTCATTTTTATATTTGTTAAATTCTTCTCTTATTTTTTCCAGAGAAGAATGAAGACGTGCAAGTTCGGTAGTATCGCGACAACTTTTTTCCTTAATAGCATCGAAAACCGCTGCTTTTTCTACATAAGATGCGTAGCGTAATTCTTTTAATTTCCCAACCAAATCTTTAGGGTCTAGGTTTGTATGAATATTATGGATTAACCCCGCAAAAAACTGATATCGCATCCTCTGTACTGATACTATAATGGCGCTATTAGTTGAGGATCGTATAACTTCGTCGGCTTTATCAAGAAACAAATTCTGATTTCCGTTTTGATTTACATGGTTTTCATAATCTAGTACTAAATCGTAATATAAGGACCGATCAGATCTTTGTAATTTTAAAAATTTGTTACAAACTTGGCGTGCCGCAACAAATTGTCCCTCCTTTATTTTCTGTGCCAAAGCAAAATCATAATCTTGCGCCAAAAGCTCCCTAACTAGCTGTTGATATTTCGTTTTTATTTCAATAGACTTTCTTTGGAATTGTTGATTTTTATTTAATGGATTGGGGTCAGGTACGCCAGCTTCAAGTTCTTCCGTTGAAGCAAGCCATAATCGAAAAAGCGTTTCCGACTCATAAAGTCCTACTTTATCATTGACTAATTCTCCCTTCATAACTTCACGCAATTCATCTGGTAATCCTTTGTAATGCCTGCCTTTCACATGGTTTAGATAATCAGGTATTTTGATATTTTTAAACTGGAGTAAATCGTTCAAACCATATTGCGCCAGCCTTCTTCTTTCAGCTGGGTCAGATGCATTGCCACATATCGTAAGATTGTCACTAATTTGTTGTAATCTGCGATCAGCATCACCTTTTACTGTGGTATTAAAATCCTCAATTATATTTTTAATCTTCTTGTCTTTTCTGTCGTAATATATTATCTCTGCCAGAGTGCTTAAAACTATTCCAAATGCTCCTGCTACGAAAGTTGAGATAGGTATCGACCTTACTAGAAGCTTTGCGCCAACAGCAAAACCAGCGCCAAGACCTCCCTTAATATAAAAATCAAAGCCAAATTTATCCGGCTCAGGTTGTGGTCTTAACGTTAATGGAACATTAGTGAATTGGTGCCTGGTGTCTCTATTGGTATTTTCTGATAATTGGAATTTATGATTTAGCATACTTGGAGAGTGATCGAATTTAAGAATTAAGCTACTCCCGGGGGTTTGCAAACTCTGCAAATAAGAACATTCAGATTGTTGACCATATAGCCAACCAAAGTCTTGACAAATAGGGGTTGCTAGATAATCAGACGAATAACCAAAGCGTAACACTTCATTAGAAACAAAATGCGGCAGATTTGAAAACCCCTGATCCTTAAGTATTATATCTCTTGCATTAACATAGTTATCCTCATTTCCAAACATCCAAAATGACTGTGGCTGATCAGCATAAGCACAGTCAATAAATGTACTACTTGGACCATATAAACCTTTAGGCGGCGTAAATTTATCGATAATATATACAGTTAATTTCTCTGCGGCATATGAACCGCCCGCCCCTCCAGCAACAATTCCAACAACGCTCCCCGCTGGCCCAACTAAAGAACCAACAATAGCGCCAAAGCCACCACCAGCTGCGCCACCTATAATTCGTGAAAATTCAATTGCAATCTGCCTTACTTTATTCTCAGCACAAGCAACATTATAAACCGCAAACCCATATGAAAGCGCTTGACAACACCGACCAATGATTCCGCGGGTGTTTATATTTCCTAATTCCCTCGTCCTCTCCACGCCAGAGCTTTTAACAATCGCAGAATATACTCTATTTTTTTGCGATTGACTCAATTCTGCAAAAGATTTTTGAAAATAATAACGTGCTTTTTTATTTTGTAAGCTAGGTAACGAAAGCTCTCTAAATGCCCTGTCTTGGATAATAATTGTACCTATTCCAGAAATTTTACAACGTGCTTGGCGAACAGCTTGATTACGAAAACGAATTGCTTTTTCACATGCTGCTTGTGCAGTGATTTCGCTACGGCTGATCCTTTCTACTAAGTTTCGTGAATTATCTCTAATTTGATTAAGGTAAACTGTTCTAACATGCACATCTTTTATAAAACATTCACCTAATTCTTGTGAGACATCGGTAAGGTGATTCATGTAATCAATTAGTTGATGCGAATCAGATTCAATCCGTTCTTCTCCGGAACCAGAAACCATTTGTGGATGCATGTGTCCTCCAAAAATAATTACGGGAAAACCATACCAATTTTATATTATATCAGGAATATACCTCGCTTTATAGAGATAGCCTTATCTATCCAGAAATTCTCGCTGAACCAGCCTTTATCAACTAAATTATCAGAACTCAGTAAATTTTTTAAGTAGCAAGTTGATTTCGATTGAAAATTTCCGTAAAAACCAGTGATTATGTGATTCTTAAAGAGTTAACAAATAAAAATGGCAGGCAACAATATAAATGCAGTACTTGTAGCTACCAATTCTCAGGCAAATCCACTCATCAATACATCATGGATACTAATGTTGATCCTGCTTTGCTAACGACTATCTGCAATTTTATTAAACGTTTGTGACAACTCGTAGCGAAGGCAGGTGAAATTTAGATATTTTTTGGTTTTCATACAATCATCCCTTATCAGATAAGCCAATTGTACAAGAAAAATCAATATTATTTAACTTACTGGGGATTGCTGGCTTTAGGTCCGCTTCGCTTGACCCAGCTTAGCAACTATGAAAAAATGCAAAATATTCTTATCAAACCAACGGAGAAATAAAGAATGAAACCAACGATTAATAAAATTTTATTGGGGGGCTTGCTTGTTGCTTCATCAAGTTTTGCTCTTGCAAATGGCACACCTGTAATAACCAGCTTTCAACAAGAAGTCACGCCTTGGTGGCATGGCATGTTTATCGGCATTGAAGGCGGTATAGATATTTCTAGGAAAATGAGTTTTGCTCCAGATTATACCAATGCCCCATATAACGTTGAATGGAAATATCCAGTATTTCAAGATCCTAATTATTGGAATGCCGACATGGGAACAGCTCCATTGATTGGTGCCAAAATCGGTTACTTTTTTAACCCACAGTTTTCTCTCGATTTAAGTTATGACTATCGCGGAAACTTTAAGTGGAATAGATCTGCAAGCCTGCCAACAGGAGATTGGGTTAACGAAGCATTGCGCACCGGCGTAGATAATATTCATTCAAATATCATTATGCTTAATGGGCGCTTTTTACCCAACCTTGATTGGGGTAATTTTAAGCCTTTTGTTTCAGCTGGCGCAGGTATTGCTTTTAATTATGTAGGGAAAGTTAATGAAAAAACATTGTCTGCAGATAACCCATTCCCATCTTATAAAGAAACAAATTCTCACTCTACCACTAGTTTTGCCTGGCAAGCTGGCGCTGGTATTGATTACACTTTCAACGATAATGCTTTCGTAACCTTAGGTTATAGATTTGTTGACATTGGGAAAATACAAAGCGGTGATCGTATAACATACTCGCCTTACTATCCGTCAGATGTTGGGGATTCCATCACACCGCTTACTGAAAATCACCCGCATTTAAATGAAATTTATCTGTCTTTGAATTACAAATTTTAATGAAAAACGTTGGGTCCGCGCGCAAAAAACAAAAATGCGCGCTTGACCCAACCTACCACCCTATCATGGGAAACGGCTTCACCGTTTTCTGCCGGTAAAAAAGATTTATTTTGATATAAAAGAATCTCTTTTTAGGATGTGTAGACTTTGCAATTGTTTTACAATGATACAAATGATAAGCACTAAGCACGCAAATAGGATTTGCCGGTATGCGCAGCAAAAATAAAGCGCTAGGTGAGAGGGACGAGCCCGAGCCATTTCGCGGATAATACCGGCAAAGCCTTGCGTGCGGGGTTTGTTAACATACAGATTTTGAAATTGAACATATTTTGATACAAAAGATTTTGCTCTGTGCAAAAATATGCTTGTTTTTGCATTTAATTTACCTCGAGTTGCTTTAATACAAACTCCAGAGCCGGGTAAAACCACACTGTGTATTTACTTGGTGCAGCCTGAAAGTTTTTAACTAATTCGCCTATCTCAACCCAAGCAAAATCTTGCACCTCATCTGGGTTGACCGAAAATTCTTTTTCAGGGAATTTACCAATAAACACATGGTCAATTTCGTTTTCGGTTAAATTTGTTTCGGGCAAAAGCGCTTTATAATGAAACTTACCAACTTCTTTAAGATCGCAAACAATACCCATTTCTTCATTGAGACGACGTTTTGCAGCAATTGCTACCTCTTCATTAGGTCGCGGATGACCGCAGCAGGTATTTGTCCATAAATTTGCTGAATGGTATTTGCCAGCAGCTCGCTTTTGCAATAAAACCTCTATTTTTCCATGACGATCTCTCAAAATAAAAATTGAAAACGCTCGATGTAACTCGGCAAGAAAATGCGTACGCATTTTTTCATCAATGCCAATTTCTGTATCATGTTCATCAACTAAAATCAGATTTTCAGTCTTAGTTATGTGAAATGGTTCAATTAATTCAAGATTTGGAAATGCCGAAATAATTTTCTCCTGATCTTGTTGCAAAAACAGCAGCTGCAGATTTGGTCCTGCATCTTGAGTAAAATAAACAGAAATATCTTTTTTTCTTAGCGCAAAAATTTTATCTTTTGCTTTTTGAGTTTCTGGTATTGAATAGTTAATTGGTGGGTTTGTTTGAGCCATCATTTCATGCATCTTTTGCGCATTTGCTTCAGAGGTTTTAGCCAATAATTTAAAATCTTGGGTATAAATAGCAGTTTTAATTTGCGCTAAATCATTTTCGACAACTTTTGGCCAATCTGCATAACTTGATGCAGTAGCCAAAGTAAGCTGCATAGCATCACGCGAAGAAATTTTTTTTGCGGAATTTGAAACAACTAGCGCGCCAATACGTAAATCTGGCCAATAATAATGCAAGGGTTTTGCGTAGCTATCAAAACCTGAAGCATCTACACCACATTGCCACTCCACAAAACCATCCCAAAGCGACCGACAGGCGCTACCACTTCCAAGCCTTGCCAAAATCGAAAGCTCTTGTTTTGAAAGTTTCCAAGCATAAAGATCATCTAGCGCCAGAATGAGCGCAGCAAAACCACACGCCGAAGAGGCAAATCCTGCTGCAATTGGCACAGTTGCAGATATTTCAATAATATAATTTGTTACGGGAGTTGGTCGAAACAAATCTAAATAGCCTTTTAAACGCATAGCAAAACTAGAATCAGTGGCTATAACTTTTCCGTTTAACACATAAATATCGTGTGTACCTTGCTCAATAATATAAGTAGTTGCGCCTTTTGCGCCAAGCGAAATCGATAAGCTCGAGGTTACAGGTAAATTTAGCTCTTGGTCGCGCTTACCCCAATATTTACAAAGCGCAACATTACTCGGAGCAAAAGCTTTTCCGCCAGATGAATTTACAAATGAACCATGATTAACCTTCTGCAAGATTTTTTTCACCACTGCTATTTTTTGCATATAGTTACACCGTTATTTTCTGTACAAACAAAAATTTGCTTAACTCTGCCAGTAATTTTTGCTACACCCAGGCCAATTACACAATCCCCTAAACCTGAGCCAGATATTTTTGCCCCAAAAATTTTGGAATCATTACGTAATTTAAAAATTAAATTTGCCAACGCCTCATTATTTACGCCCAACGCATCCTGAAACCCCTGGTGAATATTCATTAATTCACCAAGGCGTTGCCAATTTTTACGTTTGATTGCAGTCTTTGCTTCTATAGCACATTGATCAATTCCCTGGATAATATATGAATATGCTGCAGGAAATCTTTTGGCAAAAGCTGCGGTAATTTTTAATACTTCTTTGGTTGCAAGTTTTTTCCCGGAAAAAAGCACCGTGAGCGGCAAACCCCTAGCTATCTTTTTGCAAGAAAATGGCAGCATTTTATAAGCGGCAACCCCACCAAAAACGCTTGCCATTGCATCTGCACCAGAACCTAAGCCCTGCACTTCTTTAATAACTGCACGTGCACTTTTTGCTAACCTAGTTAGATTGTAAATTTCCCCAGTCTGCCAATACTCTAAAACTGCAAGAGTTGCAACCGTGACTGCGGCTGAAGAACCAAGCCCAAGTTTAGAAGAAAATTCAGATTTTATCTCAAGCTCAAAACCAGACGGTAATTTTGATAAGTTCTGTTTAATTGCTGCAAGAATAAATACAAATGGTTTAATCGCTATAATTTTATCTAAAGAAGTAGTAAATGCACCAAGCTTACTTTTAATTTTTATTAGGCGATCGCTGCGTGGATGCAATGTAACATAAATACGCTTATTAATTGCCGTAACAATCGCTTGTTTGTTGCTAAGAACCGCATGTTCACCAAATAGCATTAAACTACCTGGAGCAGAAATTTTATATAATTTTGACACCGCTCGTTTCCCCATGTACATGCATGACCTCGTAACCATAGCTTGCGGCTAAATCTGTTAAATCTGCTACACCAACAACTAATAGCATTCCAGCGTTATTACCGTATGCGGCTCCTGCGCCAGTAATTTTTGCAGCAGAGCCAACCCGTTCAACTTGCTGAATAAATTCACCAACTTTAGTTGGCACCACACCAAGTTTTGTTAATAATTTATGATTCTCACGTACGCAAGCTTTTGTTGCAGATAAATTATTGTCATTTAAAGCGGTATCCATAGCATTAGTTACTGCAGCAAAATCATCGCCTAAACTACTCTTCTTAAAATGCACTGCGGCTTTACTTACACATGCACCAGTATTTGATTCAGGTTTTCCGGTATGTACCAAGCAAATCGGCAAATTAGGAAGTGACCTGCTTTTAATCTCATCAGCAACAAAATAATAACAACCTCCATTTACAGCTAAATACAAATCTAAACCGCTTGAGTAGCCGTGCTGCAAATTTTCAATTTCTCGGCCCAAAGCTAGATACTTTCCGATATCCATTTTAACTGTATAAAAAT
The DNA here is from genome assembly GCA_023480665.1 of Gammaproteobacteria bacterium. GTDB lineage: Bacteria > Pseudomonadota > Gammaproteobacteria > UBA9339 > UBA9339 > JAMCWR01. Next base: position 7,026 of record JAMCWR010000073.1, on the reverse strand, counting down.
CTACCAAAGCATAGATAAAGCTTATTAACATAGCCGCAGACGACCCCATGCCGCAACCAATTGGGACATTAGAATTTATATTAATCGTAATCCCTGCATGCATATTAAATTTTAGCTTCTCAATACAACAACCAAGTGCATATTGAAGTAATTCTTCAGGTAGATTTACGACATCATTAATTTGACATTGGCCAAGAGTAAACTTTTGGTAGCGTAACTGAATACTGTGTTTTAAATTTTGCAAAGCACTGGGGCTAAATGCACGGGAAAAATTTAGATCAAGCAAATTTAGCATGATCGCATTTTCTGGGTGAGGTTGTAACGAAGTTTCTGTAAATCTATTTATTGCCATGGCTAAAGCCGGCTTGCCATAAACCACTGCATGTTCGCCAGATAAAATTATTTTTGCTGGTGCACGCGCAACAATTTTTTTAACCTGAAACTCTTTGATCATTAACAAGACTCATAAACTCGCTGATGATTATCAATTGCGGCTAAGCGAAAACTCCCAGTATTATATTTTGGAATTTGATGATAACCATCGGCTTCTGGAAGTGTAAATTTGTGAAATTCTTCATATTCAGCAAAAGATAGTTCGGCACGATTTTTCAGCATGTTTTGACGTTTTACTTTATCAATCATATTCTGATAACCCGCAACAATCTTGCCAGAAAAATATTCAGCCACAGCGCCGGACCCATAACTGTACAACCCAAAGATTTTCCCAGATAAATCGGTTTTTGCTAGTTCTAAAGTAGATAACAAGCCTAAATAAAGCGAAGCTGTATAGCAATTACCAATTTCGCTGCTATAAGACAATGAGTCACCTACTTGTTCACGAAGCTGCTCTGGAGATAATTCAACACCATTTATTTTTGCTAGTTGTAAATGCGCTTGATTTACTAATCTTGGCACAGGGACGTGATAACAAAAACGCGTGTGATCTAAAAACTTTCTGCCAGATTTTTCTGCATACTGCGCCCAAGTATCTTCAGCTAACTTTATATACCAAGTGCAAGAAAGTCGGCTATTAAAAAACGCTTCAGTACAATAAGTTGGTCGCCAAAAATCCATAACCTCGTGTGTAGAAACCCCAGAGTATGGTTCAATTTCCATAAGACGAGGATTTGCAGAAAGGAGCATGGCAATTGCACCAGCGCCTTGAGTATATTCACCTTTGGTACCAAGCCCATAGCGAGCTATATCAGACGCAATTAATAAAATTTTCTTTTCAGGAAATTGGTGAAGTAGCGCCATACCAAACTGCAGCCCAGCAGTTCCGGAATAGCATGCCTGTTTTAATTCAACCGTACGACAATGCATAGGTAAATTTAACAAACGATGGATATAGGTCCCAGCCGACTTTGAAAAATCAATGCCACTTTCTGTGGCAAAAATTACAGTATCAACTGCGCTTAAATCAACTGAATTTTTTAAATCAGTTACCGCATTAGCAGCTAAAGTTACAATATCTTCGCATGGCGGCGCAACCGCTATCTTTTTAATTCCAAGATCATCATAAAATTTTTCTAGCGGAATTTGCCTTACTTCAGCCAAAGTTTTTAGGTCTAAAAAATATTGCGAAGAATAAAAACTAATTGCGTCTATGCCAACTTTCATAACCCATCCAGTTTATCTTTCAAATAACTCATGTGTCCGCATTAATTCGCCATAGTTAGTTAATGCTGCCAATAACGACAATTCTCCACACAAAACAGTTGCGCCAATAATTCCTGCCAACCGTCTAGAATTTGCACCAATTATGCGCTGCTCAAGGCAGCCGAGTATCCGTAAATTTTCCTGAGAAAAGTCCATTTTTTTACTTTTGCCGGCTGTTCCGACGATAATATTTGGTAAAGTAACCGAAAAATATAAATCTGCGCCCCGCATTTCAACATGGACAAGGCCTTGCGACCCTTCCACAATGTTCGCCGCATCCTGCCCAGTAGCCAAAAAAACCCCAAGCAACATATTTGCAAAATGCGCATTTGCTGAACAAACTCCGCCAGATATAATAGAACCAAGCAAATTCTTTTTTATATTTAATTCAACAATTTTTTCTGGTTTGGTTTTTAAATGCTTTTCACAAATTTCTTTTGGGATGAGTATTTCTGCAACGACATATTTGCCCCTGCCTAGAATACTATTCACAGCAGAAACTTTTTTATCAGTACAAAAATTCCCCGATACCGAGATATATTTTAACTCTGGATATTTTTTTAATAGATAACCAAGAACAGCCTCGGAAGCTTTGGTGGTCATGTTATGCCCAGCCGCATCTCCTGTCGAAAATTCTAATCTCAAGAATAATAAATCCCCGACTACTTCAGGGTGAATATTTAGAAGATTAACAAAACGCCCAGTTGCAGCAACAGCCTGGTTAAGCTCAGCGCGAACATTTTGCAAACTTGAAAGAATATTAGCGAGATTTTCCGAGCTCTCTGCGCTAAGCAAAATTGAACGGGTCATGCAATCCCTGAGGATTGTAACTTTAATCCCAGCAGTAAGCCGAGAAATTTTCGCGCCACGATTAACTGATGGCCAAAGCGGCGCCTCAAAGGTAGCAAAAGGAACTTGCAATTCGCCATTCAACTCAGGGCCAATAATCTTCATTGGCCCCACTAGTTGACATGGCACTACAGCATTTTGTGACAAATTTGTCATGTGTTTACTTATTTAACAATTTGATAAAATACTTCACCTTTTTTTACCATCCCAAGATCACTGCGCGCACGATTTTCAATTGCATCACCACCACGCTTCAGTGCTTCTATATCGCTAGTCAAGTTAGCATTCTGTTTTTGCAACTCAAGATTTTTGGCTTTTTGCTCAGAGATCATGCGCTCAATCTTCCAAGCGCTAATTAAACCATCTTTCGCAAACCAAAGATTATATTGCAAAGCACAGAATATTATTAACAAAACTACCAACAAAGTTTTCATAATAAATTAGCTATAAAAAACCCTTTATTTGAAACTCCGAGGAAATGCTTTTTTACCGATATAAGTTGCCTTCGACCCTAATTCTTGCTCAATACGAATCAACTGATTATATTTTCCAACTCGATCGGTACGGCAAAGCGAGCCGGTCTTAATCTGACCGGTGCCAACTGCAACTACTAAGTCAGCAATTGTAGTATCTTCAGTTTCGCCAGAACGGTGTGATATCACGCTTGAATATCCGGCATCATGCGCCATCTTAATTGCTCGCATTGTTTCAGTTAAGGTACCAATCTGATTCAATTTAATTAAGATTGAATTCGCAGCACCCAAGTCAATACCTTTTTGTAAAAGCTTGGTGTTAGTTACAAAAACATCATCACCGACTAATTGGATCTTTTTGCCTAATTTATCAGTAAGCATCTTCCAACCATCCCAATCACTTTCGGCCAATCCATCTTCAATGGTAATTAATGCCGGGTATTTTGCGACCCAATTTGCCAAATATTCGACAAATTCAGCTGGTGATAATTTTTTATTTTCAGATTTTAAGTTATACACGCCATTTTCAAAAAGTTCCGAAGCTGCGACATCAAGCCCTAAACAAATATCTTTTCCAACGACAAAGCCTGCTTTTTCGATTGCTTTGATTATGCTTTCTAACGCTTCTTCATTGCTGCGTAAGTTTGGAGCAAAACCACCTTCATCACCCACTGCTGTGCCCAAACCTTTTTCATGTAATACTTTCTTTAAAGTATGGAATACTTCTGCACCATAACGGATTGCTTCGGCAAAAGTTGGCGCGCCAACTGGCAGAATCATAAACTCTTGTACATCAACATTGTTATCAGCATGCGCACCACCATTGATTACATTCATCATTGGTACTGGCATAATGAATGGACCATCGCCACCCAAATATCTATACAAAGGTAATCCAGACTCGAGCGCTGCTGCTTTTGCCACAGCAAGCGATACAGCTAAAATTGCATTCGCACCTAATCTTGTTTTATTTTCAGTGCCATCAAGTTTAATCATTATCTCATCCATGATAATTTGTTGCATTGGATCGCCGCCAAGCAAGGCTTCTCTTAATTCGCCATTGATGTTTGCAACCGCTTTTAATACTCCTTTGCCTAAATAACGTTTTTTATCACCATCGCGAAGTTCTAATGCTTCACGAGAACCGGTTGACGCCCCAGATGGAACAGCTGCACGACCAACTACCCCACTTGATAAAATTACATCAGCCTCTACGGTTGGGTTACCACGAGAATCTAATATTTCTCGGCCTTTAATTTCAGAAATTACAACTGCCATCTTTTGTCTCCTTTTTTTAATTTGATTAATCAATTATACTGTTCTTATATACTGTTCTTAAAATATATATCAGTTAGCATTTTAACCTAAAATATAAATAATTTAAGGAAAATCATGTAAAATTTTTTCCTTTTATTTACAAAGAGTTGCATTTTTAACGCTTTTAAAATCAAGGATAACAAATATGAAAAAGACACTAAAGAGGAATGAGGGCCACGCTAGCATCCGCAAATCAGTTGCCAAAGATTATACCCGTGCAATTAAAAAGAAAACTAGCTGTTGTTGCAATAAGCGCCCAGTGCCAAAAGGCGTTGTGGTAAAACTTGCCGGCTATTCTGAAAAAGAACTTGCAGCCCTACCTGAAGAGGCAATAACTAATTCATTTGGATGCGGCAACCCTACTGCCTTCACTGAGCTAAAACCCGGTGATACTGTGCTTGATTTAGGATCTGGCGCTGGCATCGATTTACTCTTAGCTGCAAAAAAAGTTGGCCCAACTGGAAAAGTAATTGGTATTGATATGACAAACGCAATGATTGCAAAAGCTAAAAAAAATATCGCTGCCGCAAAGTTACGCAACGCCGAAGTACGGAAAGGTTTAATTGAAGATTTGCCAGTTGAAAATAATTCCGTAGATTGGGTAATTTCAAATTGTGTCATTAATTTATCCCCTGAAAAACCCAAAGTCTTTCGTGAAATTTTTCGCGTTTTAAAACCGGGCGGTCATATGCTTGTTTCAGATATTGTTGCTGAATGGTTACCAAAAGAAATTATTGCACACCCTGCTCTCTACTCTTCTTGTTTATCTGGGGCAATTAGCGAAAAAAATTACATCAGCGGCCTCAAAAAAGCCGGGATGAAAAACGTTAAAATTCGCGATCGCTTAGTTTATGATTTTAGTCAACTCCAAGCGTTCATTTGCTCTGAATTACAAAGTGACATTAAGGACGCGAAGAAACGCGCCAAGTTAAAAGATTGGGCTAAACATCTGCTCGAAAAAGTTTGGAGCATCCGAGTATCGGCGGTCAAACCAAAACGAGTAAAAAAATAATAAGATAAATATTTAAGGCTACGGCTTTGTTGCGCTTATAAACACACATTTATGAATGCAGCATAAGCAGCTAACTTACGTATTAAAAGAGCGCTAAATACTCTCATGACTATTACAAAAACAACGGTTTCTACTATTTTTACTGAAGCGAAAAAATCACTGAGCTTAGCTGTGCCTTTGCTTTTTTCTGAATGGCTATATGCATTAAATTTTTTCATGATTGTTTGGATTACTGCACAACTTGGCTCTTATGCTTTAGCAAGTATGGCAATTGCACAATCAATATATATATTTTTGCTTATGATGATTTCCGGTATTTCTGCAGCAATTGCAATTTTGGTTTCTCAAGACTTGGGGGCTAAAAATACCGACGGGATCAAATTCGCATTTACTCATGGGATTTTACTAAACACAATTTTAGCCGTAATTATCAGCATAGTTTTATGGAATGCGCATTATTTTTTAGCGCTGTTTGGGGTAAAAGACTGGCAAATTATTGCAACAGCTAAAATTGCTTTGCGTGCATTTATGTGGTCGCTTCTGCCAATGACATTTTTAATTATGTTTGAAAAATTTTTAATTGGCTTACATCGCACTCGGCTCGTATTATTTATTACAATAATTAGCATACCAATTTCAATTTTTGCCAACTATGCTTTTGTTTTAGGAAAGTTCGGTTTTCCAAAGCTTGGGTTGGCTGGCTTTGGCTATGGCATGGCAATAGCTTATGGTTTTCTTGATATTTTGTTTATCCTGCTTGTTTTGATCATGCCTTCGCTCAAAATTTATAGACTTTTTTCTGGATTTAAAAACCTAAAAACTGGATTTAAGTATTTTACTGAAATATGGCGAGTTGGTTGGCCGCTTGGTGCAATGTTTAGCATTGAGGTTGGTGCAATATTGGTTTTTACCTTCTTTATTTCACTTTTTGGCGCTGACGCTTTGGCGGGCTTTCAGCTATCGCGCCAATATTTAGTGTTTGCTTTAACAAGTTTATTTGCATTGACTGAAAGCGCTGCAGTACGTGTTGGCCATGCTGCTGGTGAAAGTGATCACCTCTTAGTTGGAATCTGCTTTTACGTGAATATTGCGATTGCTTTTGTTTTTATGCTAATACTTAGCCTTGTGTTTATATTTGCGCGCACGCATTTAATCGCAATTGATCTTGATATTGCAAATTTAAAAAATTCGAACTTATTTTTATACGCACAGCATTTTTTTATTGCAATTGCCATTATGATATTATTTGATGGAATTCGTTGCGTCGCTGCCGGCTGTTTGCGTGGATTAAAAGATACAAAAAGTAATATGTTTTCGAGTATCCTGGGGTTTTGGATAGTTGGCTTACCGGCTGCATATTTATTTGGCAAGGTTTTGAATTTTGGGCCTGATGGTTTGTGGGCGGGGTTTACTTTTGGTATAGCAATAAGCGCGATGACTTTAATTTGGCGTTTTAGGGCATTGCATAAAAATATCGATCTGCAAAAATTATTGATATAAAGCCCCAGATTTTAATTTTTCGTTTAAAATCAAATGGAAAACATGTAAAATAAATTCCGTTTAAAATCAATGTGTTATATTTTCAAGAAATTGGCAAATTCTAATCTGAAGTGCGACAGTCTCGATGGTTATGTAAAATAACCACTTGAATGTATTAAATAGGGAGACTGCCGCATGGGGTATTATAAGCAATTAAACCACAAAGATCGATGTCGT
>JAMCWR010000064.1 GCA_023480665.1 Gammaproteobacteria bacterium | reverse complement strand
AACGTAGCAATCGACGCTCTCAATTTTTTGAAAACGGCTGGAGATTTTTTTCGAAGATTTATGCACTTCATCAATATCAATATGCGCTTGGTCGATATGTTTAGCTAGGTTATCCATTCTGGATTGAAAGCGATCGAAATCCTTGCTTAGCCCAATCAAATGCTCCTGAATAATATGCACTTGCTGCCTGGTTGCGGCATCTTTAATTACAGCGCGAGCTGTAGTTAAAATTGCCATCATTGTTGTTGGCGATACCATCCAAACTTTTTGTTTGTGCGAAAGCTCGATCAAATCAGGATACTCAGCGTGGATTTTTGCAAACACAGCTTCTGCTGGGATAAACATCAACGCACTATCAGAAGTTTCTCCGGGGATAATATATTTTTCAGAAATATCATAAATATGCTTTTTAATATCCTGTTTGAATTGTTGTTCGGCAGCGTGGCGTTCATCTGCAGTCAAGTCTGTTTCCGCCAGTTTTCGATAATTTTCAAGTGGAAATTTTGCGTCGATTGCTACGTTTCCTGTGGGATCTGGCAAAAACAGCATACAATCAGTGCGCTTGCCATTTGAGAGGGTATGTTGCAGTGAGAAATGGCTTTCTGGTAATACATTGCGAATTAATCCCGCAAGCTGAACTTCACCAAAAGCACCGCGCGAGCGTTTGTCATTCAAAATTTCCTGTAAACTGATGACATTATGCGATAGGTCAGTGATTTTCTTTTGCGCTTCATCGATTAAGGCTAAACGCTTTAAAACGTCTGCAAAAGTAGCGGTGGTTTTTTCAAAGCCATCGGCCAATCTTTTTTCAACTTGGCCGCTGATTTCTTTCAGCCTGGCGTCGGTTGCATAAGTTAATTTATCCACGCGTTTGCCAAGTTCGTCAGCATTATTAACTAAAGCTGAAGTTATTTGCACCCGAATGTCTGCCATGCCGGATTGTAAACTTTCGACCAAAGTTTTTAGGGTTTGCAACTGTAGCTGGTTAAATTTTTCGCCTTGATCAAGCAGCAGGCGCATAATGCTTTCGCGCATTTCGTTATTCATGCGATCGCGCTCTTCAAGGCGCGTAAGAAGCAGCTCAAGCTTTGATTGATTTAAGGATTTTTTTAGCCAAAGCCAAAGCCAGGCAATTAAAATTAAGATTATACAAAATGCAAATATTATGGTCAGAAATTGGAGCATGATGGTAGCACTTTTATGAGTTTAATGTTAACATTCGATTCTTAACTCTCAAGCCTACTTGAGTTGTTAGATTTTTCAATAGAATATTACAATTTTTCGTTATTAACTAATGATTTTCGCCGCCAATTGCGGCGAATTTATTTTGGAGTTTTCGTATGTTAATTGTAGTTGCTTTAGGTGGGAATGCTTTATTACAACGTGGCGAGCCATTAGAGGCTGATTTACAACATAAAAATGTTAAGATTACTGCAGAAGCTTTAGCAAATTTGGCGCGCGAGCACCAATTGGTTGTTTGCCATGGGAATGGTCCGCAAGTGGGGCTTTTGGCGCTGCAGAACGCTGCGTACACAAAAGTTAATTCATATCCGCTTGATGTGTTAGATGCAGAATCGCAAGGTATGATTGGTTATTTAATTCAGCAGGAGCTTGGTAATCATCTTCAAGGGAAGCAGGTCGTAACTTTGCTTACGCAAATTATTGTCGATGCCAAAGATCCAGCTTTTTTAAATCCGACAAAGCCAATTGGCCCAGTTTATGCCGAAGAGCAGGCTAAAGAGTTAAGTGCAAAACGTGGCTGGAAAGTTGCTCCTGATGGCAAATATTTTCGCAGAGTAGTTCCGTCACCGCAGCCAAAAGAAATTGTAGAATTACAAGCGATTCAAGATCTCCTCAACCTTGGCGTCATTGTTGTTTGTGGTGGCGGTGGTGGTATACCTGTAGTACGTTCCGATAATTCTTTATCTGGAATAGAGGCGGTAATTGATAAAGACAATACCGCAGCTTTGATTGCCGAAAAAATTAATGCCGATGCTTTATTGATCTTGACTGATGTGGCGGCTGTATACGAAAATTGGGGCAAGCCAAACGAGCGTCAAATCAAATATATTTCGCCAAAAAACTTGTGTAATATGGGGTTTGCAAATGGCTCAATGGGGCCAAAAGTATCTGCAGCTTGTCGTTTTGCTGGGACAAAAAATAAGTTTGCAGCTATTGGTAGATTATTTGAAGCCCGAGAGCTTTTAATGGGCAAAGCAGGTACCAGGGTTGATGCAAAATATACTGAGATTGAATATTATTAGCAGTTATCGTTAAACTTTAATTTTTTTGAATGGATTTAATATGCGCTCCTTAAAAGAAACATTAATAAAATTTTATGTTAATAATAAATTAGTCGAAAAAAATGTAACACCAGATGAAACAGCATTAAATTTTTTTAGAAATGAACTTGGGTTAACTGGTGCAAAAGAAGTTTGTGCTGAAGGTGATTGTGGTGCCTGTACTATTTGTTTTGGTAAATGGTGCGGCGAAAAATTTTATTATCAAGCAATAAATTCCTGCCTTTTTCCTGCAGTCAAACTTCATGGTTCACATGTGATAACTGTCGAAGGTTTGGCTGATGGCAATAAATTACATATTATTCAGCAGTTGATGTTAGAAAACCATGCTATTCAATGCGGTTATTGCACACCAGGGATTGTAATGGCAATGTTTTGTCTATTTGTAAATAATTCTGCGCCGAACAAAGAAGACATTGCAGCGGCTTTAGAAGGAAATCTATGCCGTTGTACTGGTTATCGAGCCGTTCTTTCTGCGGCATTAAATGTATCTAAATTTTTAGCAGAAGCGAAAGCAAAAGCTGCAAGTTTTTTGCCCGTATACGCTTTAGAAATCCAAACTAAATTAAAAAATATTGATGCGATTACGCATCATGAACGCCCCGCTAAGATCCAAGAAATTTTATGTGATTATTGTTTGCCAAATACGCTTAATGAAGCTTTTGCTTTGATGGCAGAAAAGCAAAATAATTTTAAAATTATTAATGGTGGCACCGATTTAATGGTGCAGGCGAATTTGCAGCAAAATTATCCGCAAGCTTTCATTGATGTTTCCAGGATCAAAGAAATGCAAGAAATTAGCGCAAGCGCTGGGAAAATTATCGTAGGCGGCGCTGTGACATTATCACAACTTGCAAAAAATGAATTAATCGCCAAAAAAATTCCTGCGATAGTTTCTACGCTTAGAGTTATGGCATCAAAGCAAATCCGGAATTTAGCCACAGTGGCTGGGAATATTGTTAATGCTTCACCAGTTGCTGATATTGCCTGTATGCTTTTAGCGCTTAATGCAGAATTAGTGATTTGCGCAAAAGATGGTAGCCGCAAAGTAAAATTAGAAAATTTTTATCGTGATTATAAAGTAACTGATTTAAATCAAGCGCACGAAATTATTCAAGCAATTGAAATACCTTTGCCTTACGCATTTTGTAGTTTTGAAAAATCTTCGAAGCGAGTTGCTTTAGATATTTCGTCAGTTAATTCCGCCGTAAATATTGACATAAAAGATGATGTAGTTACTGCTTGTCGCATTGCTTTTGGTGGCGTGGCAAAATTTCCAGCCCTTGCTAAAAAGGGGAGTGAATTTTTGTGCGGTAAAAAAATTGATACGTCAGTTATTGCAGAATTGCAAAAAATTATCGCAAGTGAATTCAGCCCAATTTCAGATGTTCGTGGCAGCGCTGCATATCGCGCCACATTAATCAAAAATCATCTAGTAAAACATTTTAACAGGATGTAGTTTATGACCATTACCACCCAAGCTAAAAGTCCAGTGCATATAAGTGGTGTGCCGCTAGTTACCGGCAGCGCAAAATTTATCTGTGATGAAACAAAGCCGCAAGGCATGGTGTATGTAAAACCAATTTTTAGTAAATTTGCTCATGCTCGAATTTTAAATATTGATGCAAGTGAAGCGTTAGCTATTCCAGGTGTGATCGCGTTTTTTAGTGCTAAAGATATTCCAGGTGAAAATCAAGTTGGGCATGCTTTTCCTGATACGCCTCTTTTACCTGAAGAAGAGGTTATGTATGTTGGTCAAGTAGTAGCGCTTTTGGTTGCTACTGATTTAAAAACTGCAACTTTTGCAGCAAAGCTTGTAAAGGTTGAATATGCAGAATTACCGCCAATACTTACAATAGAAGACGCAATTAAAGCAAAAAGTTTTTATGTGCCAGAAAGAGTTGTGGCGCGTGGTGATGTTGATAAGGCATTAGCTGCCGCAGATTTTGTGGTTGAAAGCGAGATTAACACTGGTTTTCAAGAGCATATTTATCTTGAGACACAAAGTTGTCGAGCTATCCCTGGGGATGATCATAACATAACAATTTTTTCTTCTTCACAAGGCCCAACCCAAGTACAAGAAAAAGTTGCAAAGGTTTTAGGTATTAATGCAAAAGATGTCATTGTAGATGTAAAGCGAGTTGGTGGTGGTTTTGGTGGCAAAGAATCTGCGCCAGAACTTTGGTCAAGCTTAACTGCGTTAGCTGCGTTTCTTACAAAACGCCCTGCTGAATTACGTTTGACTAGGCATGAAGATATTGTGGCAACTGGCAAGCGCCATCCTTTTTATGGGAAATATAAAATTGGTTTTAATAAAGATGGCAAAATTGTTGCTTATGATTTATTTATGGCCTCAAATGGTGGCGCATTCACTGATCTTTCAATTCCAATTTTAGAGCGCGCAATTTACCATGCCGATAACGCGTATTATCTGCCAAATGTTAGAATTACCGCAGTACCATGCAAAACAAATTTAACTCCGAATACCGCTTTTCGTGGTTTTGGTGCGCCACAAGGGATTTTTATTATTGAACATGCAATGGACAAAGTGGCGCATAAACTTAAGATAGATCCTGTGGTTGTGCGCGAAATAAATCTCTATCAGCCCGACCAGCTTACTCCATTTTCGCAACCAGTTTGGGAGGCAAATCATCCGACGCTATTTACTAAATTAAAAGAAAAAATTCGTTATCAAGATTTGCTCAATGCTACCAATGAATTTAACAAAAATAATAAATTTGTTAAACGCGGCTTAAGTGTAATGCCAGTGAAGTTTGGTATTTCATTTAGCCAAACCACTATGAATCAAGGTTCAGCATTAGTTTGGATTTACACTGACGGAACAGTCATAGTTAGCCACGGTGGCGTGGAAATGGGACAAGGATTAAATACAAAAGTTGCACAAATCGTGGCAAAAGAATTTGGTTTGGATATGTCGCACATTCGCGTAGAAAGCACTAATACTTCGCGTATTGGCAATACTCCGCCAACAGCTGCAAGCACTGGCACTGATTTGAATTGTAGTGCCACATACAATGCAGTCATGCAAATCAAAGAAAAATTAAATGTAATGGCAACAGAGTTGCTTGTGAGCAAAAATGCATTTAATGGATTAACTGTGCCAGCAGCTTCTGCTTTTGATACCCCGTATATTTTTTATCAAGATAATTATGTTTACGATTGGCGAAACCCGGCAGTCAAAATTTCTTTTGCAGAATTAGTTACTGCCGCACACTTACGGCGTATTTGTTTAGGTGCGCATGGCTTTTATAAAACCCCGGGTTTATACAATGATAGGCAACATGGGCGTGGGCATCCGTTTCATTATTTTGTGTTTGGGGTAGCGGTGACACAAGTTGAAGTTGATGTATTAACCGGCGGTAATCGTTTATTAAAAGTGTCGGCTTTGCATGATATTGCGCATTCCTTGAATCAAGGTATCGACATCAATCAAGCTGCCGGTGCAATATTTCAAGGCTACGGTTACTCTACAATGGAAGAAGAAATTTTTGATATAAAAGGGCGTTATCTTGCGGATACACTTTCAACTTATAAAATTCCAACTTTTCGCGATTTACCAGAAGATTTATTTGAGATTGAGATTTTTGAACGTCAGTGTCAACACAGTAGTGTGTATGGGAGCAAAGCTTTAGGTGAACCGCCTTTAATTTATGGTTTAGGCGCTTGGTTTGCGATTAAACATGCGATTTCATCGTTAAATCCAAATACTGAAGTTATGCTTGCTATGCCAGCAACACCAGAGGCCGTGTTAAATTCTATTAATAAATTATTGATCTAAAACTTTTAGTGGAGAAACCCAAAATGGCAAAATTTTTATCTGAAGCGCAATTAATGTCTGAAGTTCGTCGCTGTGAATTTTGTGCCGAAAAACCCTGTAAAGATGGCTGTCCAGCTAATTGTTCGCCAGCAGATTTTATTATGGCAATGAAGTGTGCAGATAAAATAGATTATAAGCGTGCTACTAGTATAATTATGGGTAGCAATCCTTTGGGCGGAGTATGTGGTGCTGTCTGCCCTGAAAAACATTGTATGGCAAAATGCGTACATAAGACCTTTGATCAAGCGATTAATATTCCAGAAGTTCAAGCCACTATTATTGAAAAAGCCAAACAACTAAAATATATGCCAAAGTTTAATGTAGCAAAACCAAATGGCAAAAAAGTTGCGATTATTGGTGCAGGTCCCGCAGGGCTTGGCGCTGCAGCAGTGCTTTCACAACTTGGCTATGAGATAACATTTTTTGAAAAAGAAAAAATTGCTGGCGGTATGTGTAATCTTATCCCTGATGCGCGCTTAGATAAAAATGTTACCGCTACAGATATTGAATTTCTAAAAGGCCTGGGGACGATTAATTTTAAATTCAATGCAGCTATTTTGGATCCAGAAAAACCGTTACAAGAAGGTTTTGCTGCTGTACTCATTTGTACTGGATTAGATGCGCCAATGCAATTAAATATCCCAGGTAAAGAGCATATATTAATTTGGGATAATTTTTTACGTGAACCAAAAAAACATTCTCTGCAAAATAAACGTGTAGCAATTATTGGTGGCGGAGCTGTTGCGGTGGATTGTGGTTTTATAGCAAAAGAAAATAAAGCAAAATCAGTAGATTTAATTTGCCTAGAAAATAATCCTGATATGCCTATTACTGCGCACGAAAGAAAAGTTTTGCTTGATGCAGAAATTGGCATTGTCAGTAAAACTTCAGTAACAAAAATTTCTCAGGCAGCTGATGGCTCATTTATTCTTGAAGCTGCGAAAATTAATTTCCCGCGTGGTGGCACTTTTAAACCAGAGCAAATTGTGCCGCATAGTGAACGTACTATAAAAGATTATGATGTAATTATTATGGCGATTGGCGCTAAAAGCTCGATGCCAAAAGTAGCGAACTCAAAAGTGTTTTATGCCGGAGATATTATTAATGGTGCAACTACAGTTGTTGAAGCTGTAGCAAGCGGCAAGAATATTGCTTTAGAGGCGCATGCAGCTTTATCTAATACTAAAAAACCTGAGATTAAAAAGAATGTAAAAAGTTATGCTACTTTAGCGGGCCGCATTGATTTGCCTGTTTCATTAACAGCTGATTTTTTTGGCAGGCCGATAATTTCACCGTTTTTACTTTCAGCAGCTCCTCCATCTGATGGTTATGAAAATATGAAAAAGGCATATAAAGCTGGCTGGGCAGGCGGTGTTATGAAAACAGCATTTGATAATGTGCCAATCCATATCCCTGCAGAATATATGTTTGTTTATAACCAAGATACTTATGCAAATTGTGATAACGTTTCTGGCCATCACTTAGATCGCGTTTGCCGTGAAATTGCTATGCTAGTTAAAGAATTCCCAGATCGCTTAACCATTGGTTCGACTGGTGGTCCTGTGACTGGTAATGATGAAAACGATAAAAAAGTTTGGCAAGCAAACACAAGAATGTTAGATCAAAGCGGGGCAATGGGAGTTGAGTATAGTTTATCTTGTCCGCAAGGTGGCGATGGTACCGAAGGTGATATTGTGTCACAAAATGCACGGCTCACTGCAAAAATAATTGATTGGGTAATGGAGGCAAGTGATCCAAATATCCCAAAATTATTTAAATTAACTGGTGCGGTTACGTCTATTTACCCAATTGTAGATGCGATAAGAAATGTTTTTAAAAAATATCCAGAAAAGAAAGCTGGGATTACCTTAGCCAATACCTTTCCAACTGTAGCGTTCCGTAAGGGTGAGAAAAAAACTTGGGAAGAAGGCATTGTTACCGGAATGTCAGGTGATGGCGTACGAAACATCAGCTATTTAACATTGGTAAATGTGGCGCCACTTGGAGTTACTGTCTCTGGGAATGGTGGACCAATGGATTATAAAGCTGCTGCTGACTTTTTAGCGCTTGGCGTTAAAACCGTACAGTTTTGCACCATTGCTTTAAAATATGGCGTTGAGGTTATTGATCATTTACATTCTGGGCTGAGTTATTTAATGCTTGATCGCGGCATGAAATCAGTAGCAGAATTAATCGGCTGTGCATTACCAAAACCAATTACTGGGTTCATGGAACTTTCGCCAACAAAAAAGGTTTCATCAGTTATAAAAGAATTGTGTGAACACTGTGGTAATTGTACGCGTTGTCCATATTTAGCGATTACTTTGGATGCAGAAAAAGTGCCAGTGATTGATCCGGCAAAATGCATTGGTTGCTCGCTTTGCACTCAAAAGTGTTTTGCTAAAGCGCTTTTGATGCGTGAACGCACTCAAGCTGAAACAGCAATGTTGCATGAAGAATAAATGAAACCATACTCCAAGGAGATATAAAATGAAAAATTTACTCATAGAAAATGGCATTATTATTACTTTAGGCGAGCCATGCAAAGTATTAACTGATCACGTGGTTTTAACTGAAGATGGGATGATTAAAAAAATTGCTAAAAAGTCTGAAATTAATGGGGTTTTTGATCGAGTTATAAATGCAAAAGGCAAAGTTATTATGCCAGGTTTTATTAATGCACACATGCATTTTTATAGCACATTAGTGCGCGGCTTAGGCAAGGCAAAATCATCCAAAGATTTTCAAGAAGTACTAGAAAATTTGTGGTGGCGCTTAGATAAAAAATTGACACTAGAAGATACTTATTACAGCACTATTATAATGCTTTTAAACGCGATCAGGCATGGTACTACTACCTTAATTGACCATCATGCCAGCCCGTTTGCTGTGCGTGGTTCTCTAGCTGAAATTGCTCGTGCCGTAAAAGAAACTGGTTTACGTAGTTGCTTATGCTATGAGCTTTCGGATCGTGATGGTGAAAAAATCGCTAATGAAGGCATTGCTGAAAACATTGAATTTATTAAACACTGCCAAAAAAATCCAGATGATCAAATCAAGGCATTATTTGGTTTACACGCATCATTTACAATTACAGAAAAAACTTTAGCCAAAGCAGCTGCCGCCGGGAATGAATTAAATACCGGTTTTCATGTGCATGTCGCTGAAGCAATTTCAGATCAAGAAAAAACTATACAAATGTGTGGTAAACGCGTAGTAGAAAGATTTCATGAATTTGAAATTTTGGGGCCAAAGACTATTGCTGCGCACGGCATACATTTAACTGATCATGAAATTGATTTATTAGCTGAAACCAACACGATGCTAGCGCACAATCCACAATCCAATATGAATAACGCTGTTGGTATTGCAGATATTATTAAAATGCAGCAGAAAGGTGTGTTAGTTGGGCTTGGTACTGACGCTATGACAGTGAATATGCTTGAAGAGGTTCGTGTAGCATTATGGGCGCAGCACTTACGCGCAAATAACCCATCGGTTGGATTTATGGAGGCAGCCAATGCTTTATTTACAAATAACTGCAAAATTGCAGCGCGAGTTTGGGATGATGCAAAGCTCGGTGTTTTAGCCGAAGGCTATGCCGCAGATATAATTTTAATTGATTATTATGCGCCAACTCCATTGAATGAAAATACCGTGCTTGGGCATCTAATTTTTGGAATTTCCCAGTCACAGGTTGACACCACGATCGTTAAGGGGCGTGTGTTAATGGAAAATAAATTATTGCAACTTAATATTGATGAAGAAAAACTTGCTCATGCAAGCCAAAAAGTAACCGAAAAGTTGTGGGAGAGGTTTTAAAGAAACAGAATGGAGAAATGCGATGTGTCTTAAGATTGAACCAAAGCATATGTTGATTTTGCTGCTATTGATGCTGATAATGTTATTTTGCAGAATCATCCCATACTACCACTTTGTTTTTACTGATTGGCCAAGCGATGGCGGGAACTATATAAATATCGCTGCCGATGATGCAATTTACCATATGCGCTTGATTTACAATACTGTATTTCACTTTCCGCATAGAATTTGGTTTGACCCCTTTCAGCTTGTGCCTTATGGAAACCAAGTTTACATGGGGCCATTATTCACACAGATTATTTCTGGCACTGCTTTGTTAATTGGTCTTGGGTCTCCAAGCCACTATCTTGTTGGGCAGGTAGGTGCATATGCGCCAACAATAATGGGCGCAATTGCAATTTTCCCCGTTTATTTACTTACGCGAAAAATATTCGGCAAAAATGTGGCGTTAATTGCCGCATTTGTGTTTGCTTTTCTTCCCGGAGAAATTTTTGGCAGATCATCTTTAGGTTTTACCGATCATCATGTTGCTGAAGTGCTTTTTATTCTCATATTTTTTACTGTTTTTATAAAATACTTGCATGATTATCAGTACCAAAAACCCACAAAAAATAGCATTGTAACTGCTGTTTTTTCTGGGATTACTTATGGGCTATTTGTTTTGGTTTGGGAACCAGCTTTAATGTTTGGTGCGTTTTTGCTGTGTTATTTTGTTTTACAGCTTTTTGTTGATATAGTTAAGAAGCAATCTAGTGAATATTTAGTAGTTTTATTTTTTACTACTTTTTTTGTTTCTGCATTGTTAGTTTTACCATATGTAATCTCATGTCCAATGGTAAATTTTAATGCGGTAGCTACTTTTATAAATAGCATGATTTTGTATAGCCCGTTTCATGTGTATTTTTTATTGACCCTTGCTTTTGGCACATTAATTCTATATTTAATAGCAAAATTTATTCAGAAACGTAACTACTCCTACCAAACATTTCCTCTGGTTCTGCTTATACTAGTTATATGCTGTTTATTAATTGCAGTAATAGCTTTTCCAACTCTGTTGAAAGGTTTTTTTAATGTTTTAGATGAGCTACTTGGTCATCCAAAAAGGTCATTAGAGGTTATACCTGAGTCTTGGCCGATATTGATTGATAGGGCAACAGGCAGGTTATCCTTAAATGGTTTGTGGTATAATTTTTTCTGGGTGCTACCTTTTGCTACTTGCGGTTTCCTCTTATTTATTGCAAGAGTAATTAAAAAGCGTGATCCTGCAGAAATTGCTTTTTTAGCCTGGACATTATTTAGCCTTGCTTTAACTATTTCACACACGAGGTATGCCTATTATTTAGCAATACATATGGCAATTTTTGCTGGATATTTTGCTTATCTTATTTTTAATATATTAGATGCCGCTGCTTTAAAATTTCAATTTTATAAAAAAGTTCACAATATTGTATATTTCTTGATTGCGCTAATTTTTATTGCACTCATGATTTATCCTATGTGTTTTAGTTTGTTTTATGCAAACAATGCTCCTGGCGTTAGAATTACTAAAGATCAATATGATGAGCTTATCTGGATAAAAAAACACACCCCCGATCCACAAGGCGAAACTATCCAAAGCAATTTTGATTTTGAAAAAGGTTTTTATGAGATCCCCAAAGATGGGCTTTATAAATTTCCTGAAAGTGCGTATGGAATAATGACTTGGGGTTCAAACGGGTACCTGCTTGAATGTATTTCTCATCGCATTCCTATGGCAAATGCTTTTAATCGCGGGAATAGCGAAGAAAACAACACCATTGGTGCCGCACCATTTTTTCTCACAACTGATGAGGATAAGGCGCAATATAATTTGGAAAAAAATAAATCGCGCTACGTGTTTGTGAACTCAGCCGCAGTAACTCATGAAATCCCAAAAATGCTTGCTTGGATGGATAGTAATGAGCCATGGCAGACTATAAAAAAGATACCGCTTGAAATAAATGGGAAAAAAGCTGTTATTGCTGTACCAACTGATATTGATAAATTTGCTCAAACCATGGGTTACAGGCTTTATTATAATGATGGTAATGGATTAAAGCATTTACGTTTAGTGCACGAATCTGGCGGTGATTACAGCATGTTAGCGAAAGTTATTAATTTCAATAACGGTCAGTTGCTTGCACCATTTTCATTACACTCTGGTGACCCAGAAAAAGATAAAAAGATTTTAGAAAAAACACACAATATGTTTTGGTTAAACCCCGAGAAAACTGTGTTCGCTTATGACGTAAAACCGCCAACAAAAGATCTCAAGCTTTTTGAAAATGTTAAGGGAGTTACATTTGTAGGGTATGCTGCGAATAATGCAAAAGTTACCGCAACAATTAAACTAAAAACTGCATCCGGGCGTGTTTTTGAGTATTCGCAAACTACAGTTGCAAAAAGTGGCGAATTTAAATTAACCGTACCTTATCCTACTGAAAAAATGCAAGGTAAGAACTATAATTATGATGTTCTGCCAATCTCAAAATATTCTGTCACTATTGGCAATAGAACGGTTCAGGTTAATGTCACAGAAGATATGATTATTAATGGTGGGACCATTAAGCTTTAATAAAAGGATGAAAAATGCAAAGGGTTTTATAGCAACAATTTTTTTTTAAATTATTATTTACGATAAATCGAGGAAACTATGCAAAATATTTATACACAAATTGCTGAAAAGGCAAAAAATTATGAAAAAGATACTGCTGATTTTTTAGCGAAAATGATTAAAACACCTTCGTTTTCCACCAAAGAAAAAGAAGTGGTGCAGGTAATTGCTGAGAAAATGCGCGCTAGCGGTTTTGATGAGGTGAAAATTGATGGTCTTGGCAGTGTAATCGGTCGAATTGGTAGCGGTAAAAGAGTAATTGCTTTTGACGCACACATCGATACGGTTTATCCAGGGGATCTTAGCCTTTGGAATTTTGATCCATTTGATGGCCATATCAAAGACGGCAAAATTTGGGGCAGAGGAACTGTAGATCAAAAAGGCGGAATGGCAGCGATGATTTATGCGGCCAAAATTATTAAAGAATTAAATTTAAATAATGAGTTTACGATTTATTTTACTGGCACAGTTATGGAAGAAGACTGTGACGGGCTTTGCTGGCAATACATTATTAACGAAGAAAAAATTAAACCTGAAATGGTAGTTATTACTGAGCCGACTAACATGAATATTTATCGTGGTCATCGTGGTCGCATGGAAATGACTATTGAGATTGGCGGTTTATCATGTCATGGCTCTGCGCCGGAACGTGGTGATAATGCAATTTACAAGATTTCACGCATTGCGCTTGAAATTGAAAAATTAAATACAAGATTAAAAGATGACGCATTTTTAGGTAAAGGTACTGTTGCAGTAACGCAAGTATTTTTCTCGTCGCCATCACAATGTGCTGTTCCTGATAAAGCAACTATTCAATTAGATCGGCGCTTGACTGCTGGCGAAACACGCGACAGTGCAGTTAAAGAGGTAGAGGAAGCTGCAAAATTAGCAGGATATCCTGATGCTAAAGTTATTGTGCTGAAATATGAAGAAAAAGCCTATACTGGAAAAGTTTATCCAACTGATAAATATTTCCCAACCTGGGTGCTTGCAGAAGATTCTCCATGGCTTAAAGCTGCTGTTAGCGCATTTGAAAATACTCTACAAAGAAAGCCTCTTGTTGATAAATGGACATTTAGCACTAATGGTGTGGCAATTGCTGGAATGCATAAGGACATAGTTTGCATTGGATTTGGTCCAGGCAATGAAGTGTTAGCGCATGCACCAAATGAATGTTGCCCGCTTGATCATTTAAGCCAGGCCGTGGCTTTTTATGCGGCTTTGGTTGCTACATTAAATAACAAAAAATAACTAAATAGCTCGGAGTTTTATGACTAGCTTTTTATATGTTTGTACTGAATGTAAGCAAAAATTTGCGCGTGATACTGTGCGTTATTTATGCCCAGATTGCGGTAAAAAATATATCCCTGGGGCACCGCTTCGCGGTGTCTTAGAGGTTGAGTTTGATTACAGCGAAATTGCAAAATGTTTCACTAAAGCCAACCCCGATTGGGAATTATTTTCTGCCGTTGAAAAAAAGTATTATCCAGAATATCCAGTAGGTGGTACTCATTTTTCTAAAGCTTCGCGTCTCGCAGATAAGCTTAATTTTAAAAATCTTTGGATAAAGTTTGATGGTTTAAATCCAAGTGGCTCATTAAAAGATCGAGCTTCATTTTTGATTGCCGCTGAAGCAAAACGCTTAGGTGAGAAAAAAATTGTTGCTGCCTCAACTGGTAACGCCGCAAGTGCGCTTGCGGCTGTTGCGGCTGCCGCAGGTTTTGAGGCGATTATTTTTGTGCCGGAATCTGCACCAATCGCAAAATTAGTTTCGATTGTGCAGTATGGTGCCAAAATTATCCCTGTGCATGGAACCTATGATGAAGCATTTCGTCTATCTTTAGAATACACTGAAAAACAAGGCGGATTAAATCGAAATACTGCATATCATCCATTGACCATTGAAGGCAAGAAAACAGTTGGGCTAGAAATCTTTGCGCAAAACAATTTTACTGTGCCTGATGCAATTTTAGTGCCAGTTGGTGACGGTGTGATCATTAGCGGTGTATATAAAGCATTTTATGATTTAATGTCTGCAAAAATCACGAATCGCATGCCAAAATTAATTTGTGTGCAAGCAGAAAAATCCAATGCAATTCATAACTTTTTGCAAACCGGTAAATATCAGAATGCACAAGATCCCGCAACTGTTGCGGATTCAATTTCAGTTTCTGCGCCAAGCAATGCATATATGGCAAAACGCGCGGTAGAAGAAACAGATGGTTTTTCAATCCTTGTTAGCGATCAGGAGATACTTAACGGCCAAACAATGCTTGCAAGCTATGCGGGGATTTTTGCTGAACCTGCCGCCGCAGCAACTGCTGCCGCGCTCGCAAAAATCAGCAAGCAACAGCTTTTGGCGTCTGATCAACAAATTGTGTTATTAGTTACCGGCCATGGGTTAAAAGATATTAATGCGGCAATGAAAAATATCACGATCCCAAAAGCGAAATAATTTTAGGTTAATTCATGATTTAAATTTTGGCTGAATATGTCAAGAGATGAAAAGCTAGAAAATCTAGAAAATAAAGTTATCTTAATTGCCGGTGGCACTGGATATTTAGGGAGCCATCTAGCGCTTGCACTAGCAAACTACAACACAAAATTGATTGTGATA
>JAMCWR010000002.1 GCA_023480665.1 Gammaproteobacteria bacterium | reverse complement strand
TGGTTTGTAACTCCTACTTGAATTCCAGAAAGCAGCACCAATCACTGAACAAAATCTTGCTTGAGGGGCTTTTTTTCTTTCTATGAGGAATTTAGCTTCATAAGTTGCTAAATTTCTTTCTACAGCCTTTTGATAGAAACTAGCCTCATTTCTAAATGTTTCAATGCCACCTAACAGATAAAGACAAAACACATCAGGAAACTCTAAATTAAAACCTAAGCTTTTATTCAATGTTAGCAAGAACCATAAAAATGCTCCTGATCTTGCTGTTCTTCCCATAGCATTAAAAATAGTAACTGTTCTTCTTATGGCGTTTGTTTCAAGCTTTTGTACGATATGATTAAACATCTGGGTAGAATCAGTTAAATTTAAATTTCCTTGAAGCAACCTTTCATCTTGGATGTCTTGAAGCGCAGTTTGATATAAACGAGCCTTGTATCTAACATAAAATCCATGCGATGCTGTTAATATAAACGATGCGCCACCATAAAGGTAATTGATGTATCTATATGGTGTACCATGGCGTAATAATAGAAAAAGAATTGGGAATGCCCTCAAAGAAACCATGATAGCATCTAATGTCAATTCTATTTTTGAGACTTTGGTCTTATCTAGAGTTTCTTTAGGTATTGTCTCAAATTTTTTATTAAAAAATTCATCGTGTACATTCAAAGTTCTAGATACTAAGGAATTATGGATAGCAAGAATAGCTGCACTTGAAATAATAATAATATTACCTGGGTCATTTTCATCGCGATTAAACAACATTATTAATAATTCGTGCATAATATAACCAATGCTTGCCCCTCTATACGCGCTATTAAACACTATTTGAGCGATAGCCTCTAAAGTTTTTGCTAGAGACTTTAGAGCTTCAACTATCATTGATTCTTGGCAATTCAAGAGACGGTGAATAAATTCATAAGAATGTCTGTTTATTTTTGCTCTTGTGATTAGAACATAAAAAAACATGCCTAATATGGTGGTGGGAATGGCTGTTGACCATCGATAGATAGCATTATCCAGCAAATAGGCAAATCCCAGGGCATCCGCTGCAGCACCAATGCAATTTGGTATAGTTGCAAGTATTTGATTAAACCATTTAAATGCATAGTATGTATATCTTTCGCATTTTTTGCTTTGCGCTACTTTTTCGTCTAATTCAGTATCGCGTGATTCTATAATATCCCTGCTGTCTTCTGCTGGGCTAGCAATAACCGCATCGCAAGCAGTACTCATTATTGCAAATGCGCCGCCAACAAATTTGAGTATCGCGCTAAATATTGCATTTGTAATACCAGAATCATCCAAAGTAGTATCTATTGCTCCATTAATTGCTTTGATAAGAAATACTACAAAAATTAGATCAATAAGTACTGCGCCGGTACTAAAAGTTTTTAAGATACATTCAAGATAACCGGCATTAGCTGTCAATTCAGAACTACTTTCATTTTCTTCAGATAATTCTTCAGCTTCAGATTTTCTATCCGAATTTATAATTAATGATTGATGAAGCTCTTGAATTTGTGTTTGACTTGGTGTCGCCATGCTAAACCTTAACAAATACATTGCACAATACGCACATGCTTTAAATAAAAATATAGCCTAAAAAATATAACCTAATAAGTACAATTTTACACTATTTATTAAATTGAAGTTTGCATTTTGATGGTAGGAAGGGTTGGTTCGTAATCGTGCGAAAGCAGACATGATATATCCCACTCGCTTTTGAATTTTCGTTATTAATCAACGATAAAGCATGTATAAAAAATTCTTTTTAAAATCAATGTATTACAAAACAAGCAAAAAATTTTTGTTGTAACTATTTGATTAATAATATAATTTAAACAAAGCCACAAAGATCAAGGGGCCAAATTTTTACAACCAACACAAACACCATCCAACCCTTGCGCAAACAAAAGCGATTCACACAAGGGCAAGTTTTCTGCTTCTAATTTTCGCATAAGTTAATGAAAAACATGTAAAATAAATTACGTTTAAAATCAATGTGTTAAAAAACATGCAGTGATTTTATTGGGAAAGCTACAAAAATTATCGGAGAAAATCCTAAATGTCGTTATAATGCTGTCAATTTTTTGTAAGCAGCTGGCCGATCCTATGTAACATGGCCAAAAAGCTCTGTATGTAGCAAGATGACAAGACGGAATCAAAAAGTATATGACAACAATAACTGACGCTGAAATAAAAAAAATCACTCACCTAGCGCGCCTTGAGTTTAAGCAAGCTGAGTTAGACACTTTCACCAAAGATCTTTCGAATATTTTGGATCTGATTAATCAAATTCACACAGTTGATACCACAAACGTCGAACCGATGTCATATCCACAAAATTACGAGCAAAGATTACGCCCGGATGAAACTATCGAAATAAACGAACCAAATTTATTTACAAAAATTGCTCCGGAGTTTCACACAGATTTTTATATCGTACCAAGTGTAAAATAACCTAGAAAATTAGCATAAAATATGCAGCATAAAACTATCAGTGAACTTAGTCGCGATTTAGCCAAAAGAAAAATTTCGGCTGTGGAACTTGCGCAGTATTTTTTAGCGAGAATTAAACTCCTTAATCCTAAATTAAATTCATTCATCACGATAACTGAAGAGCAGGCTTTATCTCAAGCAAAGCTCGCCGATCAAAAAATTGCTCGCGGTGAAGCTACACTTTTAACCGGCATCCCGATTGCACATAAAGACACATTTTGCACTACTGGTATTAAAACTACTTGCGGCTCAAAAGCACTAGCAAATTTTATTTCACCCTATAATGCAACTGTAGTTGAAAGGCTAAATGCAGCAGGCACAGTATTGCTCGGTAAAACCAACATGGATGAGTTCTCGATGGGCTCATCGAATGAAACAAGTTATTTTGGTCCAGCAAAAAATCCATGGAATTTACTGAATGTCCCAGGTGGTTCATCCGGCGGTTCAGCTGCTGCTGTTGCTGCAAGATTAGTGCTTGCGGCTACTGGCACAGATTCAGGTGGATCAGTACGTCAACCTGCGGGCCTTTGTGGCGTCACAGGGTTGAAACCAACTTATGGCAGAGTTTCTCGTTATGGCATGGTTGCATTTGCTTCCAGCTTGGACCAGGCAGGAATCATGGCAAAAACTGCGGAAGATGTGGCGTTAATTTTGCAGGCAATTGCTGGCCTTGATCCAAAAGATTCAACTAGTGCAGATTTTCAAGTGCCAGATTATTGCAAAAATCTCGAACAACCAATTCAAGGGTTAAAAATTGGTTTACCAAAAGAATATTTTACTGCGGGAATTAATAGCGGTGTAGCAATAGCATTTGATACTGCTCTTAGCGAATTAGAAAAACTTGGCGCGAAAATTGTGCATATCAATCTTCCACACACCAAATTAGCAATCCCAACTTATCATGTAATTGCCCCAGCAGAATGCTCATCAAATTTAGCCAGGTTTGATGGTGTACGCTTTGGCTATCGCTGCCCTAATCCAAAAAATATTGAAGATTTATATATTCGCTCGCGTAGTGCAAGTTTTGGTGATGAGGTAAAACGCCGAATATTGATTGGTACTTATGTTTTATCCGCGGGTTACTATGACAACTTTTATTTACAAGCACAAAAAATTCGCCAACTAATTAGTGCTGATTTTAAAGAGGCGTTTAAACAGGTAGATGTGATAATAACTCCGACTACTCCGGCACCTGCTTTTAAAATTGGTGAAAAAACACGCGACCCCGTCAGTATGTATTTATCAGATATTTTTGTGGTGCCGATAAATCTAGCTGGCCTGCCGGCAATTTCTCTGCCCTGTGGTTTTGCTGAGGATTTGCCGGTTGGGTTACATATCATTGGCAATTATTTTACCGAAGAAAAGTTGTGCAACGTTGCGCATTGTTTGCAAAAAAATACGGCATGGCACCTAGAAAAACCAACTATTACTACTTGAGCGAACATGAGCTTTGAAACAATTATTGGCCTTGAAGTGCATCTGCTCCTTAACACTAAAACCAAACTGTTTTCTGCAGCAAAAAACAGCATTGGCGAAGCGCCAAATTCACAAGCAAATGCAATAGATTTAGCGCTACCCGGCGCATTACCTACGCTAAACGCTAAAGCTGTAATGCTCGCAATCAAATTCGGTTTAAGCATTAATGCAGAGATTTCCTTAGAATCAACCTTCACACGCAAAAATTATTTTTATCCAGATTTACCTAAAGGCTACCAGATTACACAACACGAATTACCGCTAATAAAAAATGGTTATCTAGATATTGCATTAACAGAAAACCGTACTAAACGTATTCGCATCACCCGGGCGCACTTAGAAGAAGACGCCGGAAAATCTATACATGAAAAATTCCCTGGGCAAACCGCAATTGATTTTAATCGTGCTGGTACACCATTGATTGAAGTTGTTTCTGCCCCAGAATTGCATAATGCCAAAGAGGCGGTAGCTTATTTAAAAACTCTGCAAACTTTAGCGCAATATCTTGAAATCAGCTCAGCAAATTTAGCCATGGGTGGTTTTCGTGTTGATGTAAATATTTCCTTACGCAAAAAAGGTGCGGCAGCGCTTGGTACTCGCACTGAAGTTAAAAACCTCAACTCATTCCGCTTTGTAGAACATGCGATAAATTATGAAATTAAGCGCCAAAAAGCCATCTTAGAAAAGAGAGGCTCAATTATCCAAGAAACTTTATTTTATGATCCAGAAAAAAATGAGACGCATTCGCTGCGCATTAAAGAAGCTGATAAGGATTATCGCTATTTTCCAGACCCTGATTTGTTGCCACTAAAAATCCAGCCTGACTTAATTGCAGCTATTGCAAAAACTTTGCCTGAATTGCCGTGGCAAAAATCTGCACGTTTTGAAAAAACCCATCAGTTAAATAAACTTGCCGCACAAATTTTAACCGCTGATTTAGATTTAGCCGCGTACTTTGAAAGCACAGTTGCGCTTACTAATGCACCCGCAAAATTAGTAGCGAATTGGCTAGTCGGTGAATTACTTGGTGAACTGCATCGCACAGCTCTTAGTGTTAAACAGTGCCAAGTAACACCAACACAACTTGCACAATTATTAAACCGAATTCACGATCACTCTATCAGCCAAAAAAAAGCCAAAGAAGTTTTTCTTTTGCTTGCCAAACATGGCGGTGATGTTGATGAGATCATAAATCATCATAATTTTATGCAAGTTACTGATAAGCAACAATTAACTAAGTTAGCGGAATCGGTAATTTTAGGCTATCCTGAATTAGTAGCTAAATATCATGCAGGAAAAAATAATTTATTAGCTTTTTTTGTGGGGAAAGTTTTAGCAGCAACTGATGGCAAAGCTGACCCGATTTTAACAAACCAAATTTTGCAACAAAAGCTCAAGCAACATGCAGAATAAATTTTACATAAAAACCTACGGCTGCCAAATGAATGAATATGATTCTGAAAAAATTTCAGAACTCGTCACTAACGCCTTAGGATTTAGCGAAATTGATTCCCCAAAACAAGCAGCATTAATTATTGTTAATACTTGTTCGGTACGAGAAAAAGCCCAAGAAAAATTATTTTCAGATTTAGGCAGATTTCGTCTACTAAAAAAGCGTAATCCTGAGCTAGTAATTGCAGTTGGTGGTTGCGTTGCCGTGCAAGAAAAATCTGAGATATTAAAACGCGCCCCATATGTCGATTTAATTTTTGGCCCGCAAACTCTGCAGCATTTACCAGAGATGTATTTTGAACTCAAACAAAAACAACATCCGATTATAAATATTAATACCAACGTTTTTGACAAATTTAATTATTTCCCAAAACCCCATGCAAAAGGACCGAGCGCTTTTGTCTCGATTATGGAAGGCTGCAATAAATTCTGCAGTTATTGTATTGTGCCTTTTACACGCGGCCGAGAAGTAAGCAGACCAGTCGCAGATGTTCTGCAAGAAATTTCAGAGCTTGCTCAGCAAGGGGTGAAAGAAATTAATCTGCTCGGGCAAAATGTGAATGCATATTCTGGGATTGCTGCAAATAACCACCCTAGCACTCTAGCAGAGTTACTCTTAAAAATTGCCGAAATTCCAAATATTCAACGTATACGCTTTACTACTTCGCATCCAGCAGCTTTTACCGATGATTTAATTCAAGCTTATGCTGCCGAACCAAAAATTGTTAATCATCTGCATTTACCGGTACAGAGTGGCTCTAATAGAATTTTAAAATTAATGCGTCGCGGTTATACCGCTGAAGAATATATTGAAAAAATCAATAAACTGAAATCTGTGCGTCCAGGAATCAGCATCTCTTCTGATTTCATTGTGGGATTTCCCGGCGAAACTGCTAACGATTTTCAAGATACTTTAAACTTAGTGAAAACTATTGGTTTTGATGCTTCATTCAGTTTTATTTATAGCGCAAGACCAAACACGCGGGCAGCAAAACTTCTAGATGATATTAGCCTAGCAGAAAAACAGGAACGTCTACAAATTTTACAAAATCTTCTTGCCAGTTCAGTGCGAAAAATTAGTAACAGTATGCTTGGCACTAAACCGCAAATTCTTGTACTTGGAAGAGCAAAAAAAAATTCGCAGCAACAATCTGGCAGAACCGAAAATAACCGCGTAGTAAATTTTACTTCCACTCAAAACTTAACTGGCGAGCTTGTCACAGTATTAATAACTGAAGCCCTCTCCAACTCTTTGCGTGGAATTTTAGAAAAGTAAAATCATCAATTAAATAAATCAGATCCTATCCAACCACAACTTAACATTATGATTTCTAAGGTATTTTAAAAAGCTTAAATGACTTGCCTCTCTTCAATTATCAATGTTATACTTTGCGCCTTAAATTTACTAATACTATTAAGATATTGACAAAAAATTATGAAACCCGATATCCATCCAAAATACGAAGAAATTACAGTTACTTGTAGCTGTGGTAATAAATTTATCACTCGGTCAACTATTAATAAAAAAGAATTGCACGTAGATGTTTGCTCTAACTGCCATCCTTTTTATACCGGCAAACAAAAAGTAATGGATACTGCTGGTAGAGTTGAGCGCTTCGAACAAAAATACGGCAAGAAAAAAGCAAAAAAAGATACTGAAAAATAATCTTTGCTGCTATTACCAAACATCTAAATATCACTACTTGCGCAATTGCGCTTTTCTATGAATCTGCAAGATTTTGATTATAAACTTCCAACAAATTTAATTGCGCAGTTTCCCACAACCAAACGCACCGCAAGTAAATTGCTCGTTTTAAATAAAGATACTGGTGAAATTATTCATCAGCAATTTAAAAACTTAGGCAAATTTCTTCTACCAAATGATTTATTGGTTTTTAATGATACTAAAGTTATCCCGGCGCGATTGTTCGGGCAAAAAGTTACTGGTGGCAAGGTGGAAGTATTATTTGAACGAATAATTTCCGACCACACTTTTTTAGCGCAAATTCGCGCCAGCAAACCGGCAAAAATTGGCACAAAAATTTTAATTCAACAATACACTTGTGAAGTACTGACAAAAAACGCCGAATTTTATACGCTGCGACTTTTAGATAAAATTTCTCTACATACATTCTTAGAACAAAATGGCCAGATTCCTCTGCCGCCTTATATTGATCGCGCCCCAACAGATTTAGACAATGAGCGTTACCAAACTGTTTATGCAAAATATCCTGGCGCTGTTGCCGCCCCTACTGCAGGGCTACATTTTGACAAACCATTGTTAGATCAAATTCAAATCACTGGAGCAAAAATTGCATTTGTAACGCTGCATGTCGGCGCCGGTACTTTTCAACCAGTACGAGTTACAGATATTACAAAGCATCAAATGCACACGGAATCAGTTACAGTCCCAGAAGATACCTGCGAGTTAATCCGAGAAACAAAAAAATTTGCTGGCAGAATTATCGCGGTAGGCACTACTTGTGTGCGCAGCCTAGAATCTGCGGCAAAAAATGGCGCTATCGAACCATTGTATAATAGTGACACAAATATTTTTATTTATCCTGGCTATAAATTTCAAATTGTAGATGCAATTATCACCAATTTTCATCTGCCAAAATCTACTCTGCTCATGTTGGTTTCTGCTTTTGCAGGTAGAGAAAAAATATACAACGCCTATCAAATCGCCATACAAAACCAATATCGATTTTTTAGTTACGGTGATGCGATGTTTATTAAAAATAATTAATACTAACTATAACAATATTTTGCCAAAGGCATATAGGTATAACATATGTATAATCACAAAAGACCACAACATATAACATTTATTAAAAATCTGTTTTCCGGAAAAGCAATTTTTGATTTATCAGGAAGCACGGTAGCAAGACTACATAATAACGATATCGAATATCATGGCCATCGCACAAGCACAGATTATGGCTTTAGAAACCTTGGGGTATACATATACGATCCCAAGCCTTACAAATATTTTCTACTAAGCAAAAAAGTTGTGCGCTCAATACTACACACACAGCTCTTATTAACTAATCAACGAAAAGAACACTACCCACAAATAATTGCCATGAATTGGGCGTACTTAGAACAAGTCTTAAAAATTATTTACGAAGATGAGTGCCGCGAAAATTTTCTCGAGCAAGAAAAAAAACATCACTCAGAGTTAAGTAGAGAAGATGATGAGAAAAAAACTGCACAAATGCTGCAAGAATATGAAGAAAAAGATTTCTGGCCACAAATGCAAAATATTTTTAAGCAAACTGTTTTATACCGATGCGAGGAAAAAGACCCTGAGACAAACAATCAGAGGCACATAGATTTTATGTTGCTCATGACATTGCACACATTTTATGCGCATGTATTTCCAACACCGCTTGCAGTCCTACAGATGGCATCTCAAGATTTAGAAGGACTATTAGATCATACCCCTATAAAAATTACAGCCGCTGAAATAAAAGCAATAAGAGGCACGCTTCGAGAAACCATAACAAACCTTGAACAGCAGGCCACAAATACTTACTTAGCTCAAACTACATCAACTGTAAATGCGTTATTTAATACTTCCTGCAGCCGTTATTCGTTAGGTGTTATTATAAGCTCGCTTGGTTTTGGTTTATTGCGGTTTTTAGATGCAGATTCAACAACATTCCAATATATGTGCTTATTGATTGCCGCTGTGTGTCTTTTAGTGGTATTAAAACAAAATCATGACACTTATCAATTTTCTTATTCCGGCCAAGGCAGAATGCTCAGCCTTGAAATGAGAGAGTATTTTTATAAACTTGCCAACAGCAAGGCAGGAATTGAATATATATGGAAAAAAGCGCATAGCCTAAGACAAGGGGTCGAAGAAAGAAATGGTAGATTATCTGGCGACTGGGAAAACGTGGCAAATATATGTGATTATAAAAAGCAGTTTTCGTTAGAATTAAAAACCGATAAACCGCATGCAGTTGAAGCTGGAGCGGCTTTATATGCTGAACAAATAATAGATCTACAAACCCTGGTTCCACTACAAGAGGCAACTCAAGTAGTACGTAACAGATGTGTTCGGCCTATTTGCTTTACTAGCTCGTCAAGTGCTGCCAGCTCGTCAAACGCTGGCTCAAGCTCAGCATCAGAAACAGATTACATAGGCTGTGGTTTCGCGCCGCAATACATGACAGTGGAAGCATTACCAAAATTACCAAAAATAAAAACACGTGGTCGCTACCCAAGCTCTGCAGCACAAGATGAAACAAAAAACGCTCCGAGCGCTCTATCACCAGAAATAAAACTTGCAATCGGGCCTCCACAGGATGGGATTTTAATTGAAAACTACGATGGTAAACGCGTATTCATTAGACCAGGAAATCAACCAGATTTGTTTAACGAAATCAATGCATTCGTAGAAAAGAAACCTGCCTGCAGGGAAAGATTTGCGACAAAAAGAGAAAATGTAGGCTTGGAAAGGTGCAGCGGTGGAGAGGGTTGGTATTTATTTAGGTTCAGAAAAGAGTTCAGCCCATTGTTACATGAAACCGGCGCTACAGTGCAATGGCAAAACCGGTATGGTAAAACAATCAGCGCCAGAGAAATAGTGCCCACAGAAAAAGTTAACCCACATCAAAGTCTTAGTCTATCCCGACTGCGGTACTAAAACTTGATGGCCGGTTGCGATGTTTATTAAAAATATTTAGGTTAAAACACGGTATTTTATTTATTATTTTTTTGTAATACTATTATTTATTATAGTATAATATAATATAGCGAATACCGAGGCCAAAGTGATTAATTGGACTATAGAATATTTATGTTTTAATGAAAATAGTGTTTCAGAAATAGAGAATTTCTTTGATCAATTAAGCGATGATCAATTTAAATCGGTTGCAAAAGAACTGGCTTTGCTTGAGTTATGTGGAAATTCATTAAGATTACCACATAGCAAATCGTTGGGAGAGGGGTTATTTGAGCTTAGAGAACGTAGGTTTGGTGTTAGAATCTACTATGCTTTTTTTAAAAATCAAACAATTATATTATTACATGCCGGCAACAAAAGTAGCCAAAGTAAAGATATTAAAAAAGCAAAGGTATTGTTAGCAAATTTACAAAAGGAGCAGCAAAAATGAGAACCAAAAATTTTCATACCTATCTAAAAAAAAGATTGGATAAGAAAGAAATTGCAGAAATTTCGAAGCAAGCTTTGCTAGAAAAACAGGCCTTACAAAAACTGCAAGACGATATCTCAAAAATTATTTATGAATATATGGGTGAGCAAGGTATTGGGTTTAATGAGTTAGTTAGACGGCTTGGAGTAAGCCCTTCTCAAATCTCAAAGATTCAAAAAGGTGAGGCAAATCTTACTATTGCTAGCCTTGCCCACATTTTTGCTCTACTAAAAAAAACACCTCATCTAACATCAGCTTAGAGTTTTTAATTTTGTTTTTTAAAATTAATTTCCACAATTTTTAATCTTAAGTATAATAGCGTCATACAAAATAATACAATAGACACACACCTATGAACAAAGTGCCAATGACAGTTGAAGGCGCCAATTTACTTAATGTTGAACTTGAGCGCCTAAAAAATATTGAACGCCCGATGATTGCCAGAGAAATTGGCGAAGCACGTGCGCATGGTGATTTGCGTGAAAATGCTGAATATCATGCCGCCAAAGAGCGTCAAGGTTTGGTTGAAGCTCGCATTAGAGATATTGAAGCCAAATTAGGTAACGCCAATATTATTGACATCAGCAAAATCACTACGCGCGACCAGGTGGTGTTTGGTTGCACAGTACACTTACTCAACATTGCAACTTCTGTAGAAACTATCTTCAAATTAGTAGGCGATGACGAAGCCGATTACAAAAAAAATAAAATTTCTATTCACTCACCGATTGCTCGCGCGTTGGTCGGGAAAAAAGTCGACGATGTGGTGGAAGCAAAAACTCCAGCCGGTACAGTTGAATATGAAATAACTCAAATTGAGTTCATCTAGCATGGACTTTCTTACTTCATTATTACATATCGATATCGAGCTAATCAATTTTATCAATCAATATGGAATTTGGGTCTATTTGTTATTGTTTGGCATAATATTTTTTGAAACTGGTTTGCTAATTATGGCGATATTACCAGGTGATTCTTTGTTATTTGCAGTTGGCGCCCTATCGGCCCGAGGAATGCTAAATATTTATCTGATTATTATTTTACTAATATTGGCGGCATTTTTTGGCAATCTAATTAACTATTGGATTGGCGAAAAATTTGGTCACTGGTTGGTAAATCAAAAAAAATCAAAATTCATTAACCCAAAACATCTCAACCGCACACGCAAATTTTATGAAAAAAACGGCGGAAAAGCCTTAGTGATTGGTTTTTATATGCCAATCATCCGCACTTTTGTGGCATTTGTCGCCGGCATCACAAAAATGCATTACCACAAATTTGTGTTATATAACATTATTGGTGTAAGTGTTTGGGTGGTTTCTTTGAGCAGCATAAGTTATTGGTTTGGTAATTTACCGATTGTACAACAACATTTTAGTTTTATTGTAGTTGCGATTATTTTTGTTTCCGCTTTACCGATAATCATCAATCGTTTTTGCCAACGTCAAGCTAGCGCAGATGAATCATAGAATCTAAATAACTTTTCAATTCAACAAGCAACTGCTGTTGTTTCAGGGTTAAATCCGACTCCGCCCGTGTAGTTATTTTTTCAATCTCAGCTATGGCAACAGCAGGCGATAATTTTTTCGTGTTTCGATAATCGATGATTGCAAGCCCTGGGTCCGCTGTATTAATCCGCGCTAAATAAGCCTGGAATTCTTGTAAATAGTGCGTTGATAAACTTGTGGAAAAATTTCGGCCCAAAACCCTTAAAGCTTGCGTACGTAAATTTTGATTTGGGAATTTTTCTAGCATAGCAATTTTATCTGCTACATTTGCCGCATGAAATTTATCACACCAAGATTGATCAAGATTTGATAAAAACCCATTTTGATAAAGCGCTGCATCAATATCAACATTTGGTACATTTGGGTATTTATATTCTTTATGGTGATTTGCAATTTTAGCAAGCAGTTCCGGATTATTTTTTAACCATGAAATATTATTTTGCACCAGCGCCAATCGCTCTTGAGTTAAAAATTGCTGAAATCGCTGCTCAAATGGCAATAAAAGCGGTGTTTCTCCAAAACGCTTGCGTAAAACATATGTGGTTTCAATAATTTTAGCGGCGGGAGTTTCTGAGAATAATGCATTATCTAAACGTAACCATAAACTCTGGTTTTTATAATGATTATGTACACCTAAACTCAGCACAGGTGCTTGATAAAAATTACCTGCCCCAATACTGCCCTCCACTGCTAAGGCAACATAGTACGCAGCATTATTGCTAACAAAAGCTACACTTAATTTTTGGGTGCGAGCCAAATCGCTACTTTTATTAAAATATTTACACACATAATCCCACATCGCATGCTCTTTCATTAATACACGTGCTAAATTCACCGTTGCTTTTACATCGGTTAATGCGTTATGCGCACTGCCTACAATTAAGTTATTTGCAGAAGCAATTTGTTCAAGCTTTAATGTTGCAGCTCCAGCAATTTTTGGCCAAACTAATACACTCGGCTTAAAAAGATAATACATAACCACAATTGGGTAGATGTCCATGCGGCCACAGTTATTTGCATATTGATGCAGATAAGGCGGCAATAAATTCCGATAAAATGAAAACCGCAAAAACTCATCATCAAAATTAAGATTATTATAGCCAACGCTAATTGTTCCAGGAGTATTAAATAACTTATGAATTTCACACATTGCGCTATATTCAGTACTACCCTGCTTAAGATCTGTAAGCGAAATTTGATGGGTCAAAATAGCTGCGGGAGCAGGCACAACATCTGGATTTAGTTTAATAAAAATTTCATGTTCAGAAATTTGCTTGAGATTAAGATCAGTGCGAATTGCCGCAAATTGCAGTACTTGATCAAAGCAAGGATTTAGCCCTGAAGTTTCAAGATCATAAAACAAATAAGAGCTTGACATAAGTTTTATCTATTTATTTTGCTGCACTAACAAAACCTAATGCGGTATATACAGCTGCCAAGGTTGGTGCAGCACGTTTAATTGCATGTACTCGCCCATGCTCGAGTACGCCGTTTAAAACAGATAAATCTGCGCGCAATTCATGATAGCGTTTTTGCATTGGCGCTAAACAAGCAATTACTGCATCAGCAACATCATTTTTAAGTTTACCATAGCCTTGACCTTGATAGAGAGTTTCTAATTGTGCGATGGTGTTGCCAGTAATCAGAGACAATATTGTGAGTAAATTTGCCACTCCAGGCTTTTTTTCTAAATCAAAGTGGATAGATTTTTCAGAATCGGTAACGGCGCGTTTAAATTTATTTAAGATGTCTTCCGCTTTATCCAATAAAAATATTACATTATTTTTATTTTCATCAGACTTAGACATTTTTTTAGTTGGCTCTTGTAGCGCCATAATCTTTGCCCCAAAAGACGGCAGAGACAACTCAGGCACAGTAAAAATTTCACCATAAAGATTATTGAAGCGTAACGCAATATCACGAGTTATTTCGATGTGCTGCTGCTGGTCTTTGCCAACTGGAACGACATTAGTTTGATAAAGTAAAATATCTGCGGCCTGCAGCACAGGATAACCAAATAGACCAGCATTAATATTATGCGCATACTTCTTAGCTTTTTCTTTAAACTGTGTCATACGATTCAACTCACCAACCTGCGTATAACAGTTTAAAACCCAGCTTAATTGCGTATGTTCCGGTACTTGCGATTGCATAAAAACCAAGCTTTTACTTGGATCAATCCCGCAAGCAATATTTAAAGCTAACGCACTGTAACGTTGATCAAAAAAAATTTTTGGATCTTGCCGCACCGTAATAGCATGTAAAT
This sequence comes from Gammaproteobacteria bacterium, assembly GCA_023480665.1. GTDB lineage: Bacteria > Pseudomonadota > Gammaproteobacteria > UBA9339 > UBA9339 > JAMCWR01. The sequence goes on along the minus strand of JAMCWR010000002.1, from coordinate 40,899 downwards.
CAGCTACACAAATTATGCAATCATAATCATGCTGCATCTTCGTCCAGTTCTTAATCGCACCTAGAAAATTACCGAGGGTCAGATCCCCAGATGGCTGGATACCGCTAAATAGAATTTTCTTTTTGCTCTGCATGATCAATTACTCCCGAGATGATAAAGTATCTGTAAAGCCAACAAGAGTACGCCAATACTCATCGCCTGCAATAAACGACACATCGTTGTGATTGGAATTTTTTACCCAATAAGATTTTTTTGGCAAAGGCGCCTTCGCAAAAAGTTTTTGCCCATGCCAAAATGCTATAATATTATCATGCTCACCATGAATAACGAGAAGTGGATATTTTAAGGATTTTATCTTGCGTAAATTATTAAACTTATCGATGGGGAAAATTTTAATTCTGGTTGCCACCCGAAAAGCGCTAGTAAAAGCGCTCTCTAAAATCACCCCAGCCACAGGGTGGTGAATGGCTAAATCTAGTGCCATCGCCCCACCTAAAGACCTGCCATAAGAGATGATCCGAGTTGGCGGAATTTTTAAATCATTTATTGCATACTGATACACCGCATTAACTGCAGCATAACAGCCCACTTCATTCGGCCTCCCAGAACTGTGCCCATAACCTGGGTAATCGTAGGATAAAACTGCAAAACCATGCTCTTGAAATTTTCGTAAAAAAGGTATGGTGTAGCCAATATCTTCAGCATTACCATGACTAATAATCACTGTGTATTTAGCGTTAGGGTTTGGCAAATAAACTGCAAAGATAGAATCCCCCGTAGCAGTTTTTAGTTGTACAAACTCTTTGGTCGCTTTATAGCCAGCGCGCGGTGGGAAAAAAATCATCCCGTCGGAAAAAAAATAAGCAAACAAAAATAACACTGCATATGAAAGCACAAGAGTAGAAAAGATTATCTTAAGAAAATACAACATTATCAGCATCTATCTCCAATCTTCGATTTCTTGAGTCACAAAAACTTCATTCAATTGTTGGGTCACGCGAATAAATGTTGTGCACTTTGACAATTCCTTCAAGCGCTTGGCACCAACATAAGTACAAGCAGAACGTATCCCGCCTAAAATATCGAGCACCATATTTTCAACCGCACCTCGATAAGGAACATTTACTGATTTACCTTCGCTAGCACGATATTCAGCGACTTTACCCACATATTTTGTCATGGCTTCAGTTGAGCTCATACCATAAAAACGCTTGTATTGTTTATTGTTGATTTCGATTATTTCACCCAAACACTCGTCATGCCCCGCAAACATTCCGCCAAGCATTACAAAATCGGCCCCTGCAGCAAAAGCCTTTGCCACATCACCTGGCACAGTGCAACCACCATCAGAACAAACATGACCATGCAAACCGTGAGCTGCATCTGCACATTCAATAATTGCCGAAAGTTGTGGATAACCAACGCCGGTTTTTTTACGCGTGGTACAAACCGAGCCCGGCCCAATCCCAACTTTTACTATATCTGCGCCAGAGAGAATTAATTCTTCAGTCATCTCACCTGTAACAACATTCCCAGCCATAATAATTTTATCTGGAAAGGTGCTGCGAACTTTTTTTAATACATCCACAAAATGTTGTGAATAACCGTTTGCAATATCTAAGCAAATTAGTTGGCAATTCACTACTTGCATTACTTCCACTAAGCTCTGAAAATCTTTGTCGCTACTTCCGGCAGTAACAAATACATTATCTAAATACTTTGGCTGAGCGCTAGCAAATTTTTGCCATTCAGCTACAGAGGCAAATTTATAAACTGCGGTTAATAATTTGTGCTTTGCTAAAGCGCTGGCCATGGCAAAAGTCCCGGTATGATCCATGTTTGAGGCAATAATTGGTACACCGCGCCAAACATGCTTGCAATGCACAAATTTGTATTCCCGTTCGAGTTCTACATCAGCACGAGTTTTTAAAGTACTGCGCTTCGGGCGAATTAAAACATCTTTGAAATCAAGTTTAATATCTTCTTCAATACGCATTGTTTTTCCTCTTCAGCTTAAGCCTAAACTGCAATTGCAACTGCGGAATTTAGGTTAAAACATGTAAAAAATTTTTCTTTTAAAATCAAAAAGTTATAAATGTTACAACAAATATTAATAAATTGGCGAGTTTTATTTTAAATGTATAATAGCGTGATGGCTACTACCGATATAAAAAAAACTTTATCCCAAGAATATCAGTACGGTTTCACAACTGAAATTGAAGTTGATGAGTTACCCCCTGGTTTGAATGAGGATATAATTCGCCAAATCTCAGCTAAAAAAAATGAACCTGAGTTCATGCTCACTTGGCGTCTAAAAGCTTTTCGTGCCTGGCAAAAAATGCACGAGCCTGCTTGGGGGAAGGTTAAATTTAAGCAAATTGATTATCAAAACATTATTTATTACTCAGCGCCAAAATCCTTAGCAAACGCACCAAAAAGCTTAGATGAAGTTGACCCAAAACTACTTGAGACCTATCGAAAACTTGGCATTCCCTTACGCGAACATGCAAAATTAGCTGGAGTAGCAGTTGATGCAATATTTGATAGTGTTTCAGTTGCTACAACTTTTAAAGAAAAATTATCTGCTGCTGGCGTAATTTTTTGCCCATTTTCTGAAGCTATCCAAAAATATCCGGAATTAATACAAAAATATTTAGGCAGCGTAGTTCCAGCCGATGATAATTTCTACGCTGCATTAAATGCTGCAGTATTTAGCGATGGATCATTTGTCTTTGTGCCAAAAGGTGTACACTGCCCGCTTGAACTTTCCACCTATTTTCGCATTAATGCGGCACAAGTTGGTCAATTTGAGCGCACTTTAATTGTTGCAGAAGAAAATAGTTATGTAAGCTATTTGGAAGGCTGCACCGCACCAGTCCGCTCCGAACATCAATTGCATGCAGCTGTAGTTGAGTTAGTTGCACTAGACAATGCAAAAATTAAGTATTCAACTGTGCAAAACTGGTATCCTGGGGATAAAGAAGGTAAAGGTGGGATTTATAATTTTGTGACAAAACGTGGTTTATGCCGCGGTAAAAATTCACAAATTTCTTGGACCCAAGTTGAAACCGGTTCGGCAATTACCTGGAAATATCCAAGCACCGTACTTTTGGGCGATAATTCTTCCAGCGAATTTCATTCGGTAGCGCTCACAAATAATTATCAGCAAGCCGATACTGGAACCAAAATGATTCATATCGGTAAAAATACTTCGAGCACTATTATTTCAAAAGGTATTTCAGCGCGATTCGCCCAAAATTCTTATCGCGGATTAGTGAAGGTGATGCCAGAAGCAGAGAATGCCCGTAATTATTCGCAGTGCGATTCCTTACTGCTTGGCGATAAATGTGGTGCGCATACTTTCCCAACTTTAGACGTGCGGAATAAAACTGCACAGGTTGCGCACGAAGCTTCAGTATCAAAAATCAGCGAAGAACAATTATTTTATTGCAGGCAGCGTGGGATCAATAAAGAAGATGCAATTGCGATGATCATCAATGGTTTTTGTCGTTCAGTTTTTCAAGAGCTGCCTCTAGAATTTGCTGTTGAAGCGCATAAATTAATTGAGGTAAGTTTGGAAGGCGCAATTGGTTAAAATTTAGGTTTAAATTTTTGAGAACAATATGTTAACTATTAAAAATCTGCATGTAAAAACCCAGGATCAAGAAATTATCAAAGGCATTAATCTTCAGGTAAATGCTGGCGAAGTGCATGTAATCATGGGGCCGAATGGTTCAGGTAAAAGCACTCTGGCAAATGTTCTTGCTGGCAGCGAAAATCATCAGGTTACCGCGGGAACAGTTGAGTTTTTAGGGGAAAATTTATTAGCGCTAGCGCCAGAAGATCGCGCCACTAAGGGTTTATTTTTAGCATTTCAATATCCGACAGAAATTGCCGGAGTCAATAATATGTATTTTTTAAAGGCAGCCTTAAACAACATTCGCAAAAAGCGTGGGCTACCAGAATTAGATGCTTTTGACTTTATGCATTTTGTTAAAGCTAAAATGCAAGTCGTCGATATGGATGAGAGCTTTTTAAAACGTTCAGTAAACGCTGGATTCTCAGGCGGCGAAAAAAAACGCAATGAAATTTTACAAATGCTGTTGCTTGAACCGCTCCTTGCAATTCTAGATGAGCCAGATTCAGGGCTAGACATTGATGCATTACAAGTTGTAGCGAAGGGAGTAAATAGTATGCGAAGCAAAGAACGTGCAATCGTTTTAGTAACACACTACCAACGTTTATTGAATTATATTACTCCAGATTTTATCCATGTCTTAGCTAATGGCTGCATTGTGAAATCTGGCGGCAAAGAATTAGCAATACTCCTTGAACAAAAGGGTTATGGGTGGCTTTAAAAAAACAATTAATATGCAAAATTCAATTAAAAATACGCTAACAAAATTAACTTTTGTAAAAAACACCAACCTGGTGTTGGTTGATGGTGTTTTCAAGCAAGAATTATCTGCAGCGCAGCGCAATTTTGCTTTTACTGAAAAAGATTTAACTATTCCAAAAAATACGCAAATTTTAGAGCCAATTCATCTGTTGTTTATCTCGCAAAATAATGCAGCAAAAAATTTTAATATTAATATTGGTGAAAAAAGCTCAGCTGTAATTTTTGCTGAATATATTGGCCTTGAAAACCCAGCTTACACAAATACCATAAAGCTTAACATTAATTTAGAAAAAGATAGCGTTCTCAGCTTTTATAAAGTTCAAAATGAAAATGAAAACGCAAAGCATCATGCCACAACTTTTATTCAACAGAATCAAAATAGCAGCTGCAACCTTAATTTTATTAGCCAAGGCGCGGCCGCTTTTGATGAAAATTTACAGGTAGCGCTTAAAGCTGAATCTGCACGCTTTTCTGCAAACGGCATCATCTGTTTGCAAAAGCAACAAAAGGCTGCATTTCAAGCGCTAATTGAACACTTAGTGCCAAACTGTACTAGTAATATTTTATTCAAAGAAATTATTAATGATAAGGCACGAGGAGTTTTTAAAGCTCGAGTAATTGTAAAACAAAATGCTCAACACTCAGAAACTCATTTAACCAATAAAAATCTATTATTAAGCGACACCGCCACTATTAACACTGCGCCCGAATTAGAAATTTATGCAGATGATGTAATTTGCACGCACGGCGCTACAATAGGTCAGCTCGATAAACAAGCAATATTTTATCTCACAACTCGTGGCCTTGATACTGCACTTGCCAAACAAATATTAATGCGAGCATTTGTTGGCGAAATACTGGCAAATTTTCCCGAATTATTAAAAAATCGTGTTACTTTATTTAAGGAGTAGTATGTGAAAAGTTTTAATGCTGAAGCTCTGCGTACGGATTTTCCCATCCTCAAAGAAAAAATTCATGGAAAAAATTTAGTTTATTTTGATAATGCAGCATCTTCTCAAAAACCACTACAGGTGATTGAGGCCATCCGTAATTATTATTTGCATAATCATGCCGGAGTACATCGTGGCGTACATACTCTATCTGAGCGCGCTACACAAGGTTATGAGTTAGCTCGAGAAAAAGTGCGGGCTTTTATCAATGCTAAAAATGTTGAAGAGATAATTTTTGTACGTGGCGCCACTGAAGCAATCAATCTTGTTGCCAGTAGCTTTGGCGAGGTGAATCTAACCGCAAAATCTAAAGTGCTGATTAGTTTTATGGAACATCATTCAAATATTGTCCCCTGGCAACAAATTTGCCGCAAAAAATCAGCGCAATTATCCGTGATAAATGTTCAAACGAATGGCGAACTTGACCTCAAAGATTTAGAAATGAAATTAACTCATGAGGTAAAAATTCTAGCATTGACTCATGTTTCAAATACTCTCGGCACAATTAATCCACTAAAAAAAATCATCTCGCTTGCGCATGCCAAAAATATTCCGGTATTAATCGATGGCGCTCAGGCCGTGCCACATTTAAAAGTTGATGTAGAAGATCTGGACGCAGATTTTTATGTTTTCTCCGGCCACAAAATGTATGGGCCAACCGGCATTGGAGTTTTGTACGCAAAAACTGCGCAACTTGAACATCTACCGCCATATCAAACAGGTGGCGGCATGATTAATCAAGTTAGTTTTGAAAATACTACTTTTGCTGACTTGCCAACTAGATTTGAAGCCGGCTCACCAAATACAGCAGATGCAATTGGTCTTGCTGCAGCTATTGATTATCTAGAAACAATTGGCATGGAAAATATCGCAAAACACGAAGAGCAGTTACTTTTGCAGGCAAACGCTCTACTCAACACGATCAAAGGCTTAAAAATAATTGGCCAGGCTGCAAAAAAAGCTGGGGTAATTTCTTTTACTCTTGAGAATCTGCATCCACACGATCTTGCGACTATTCTTGATACTGAAGGCATTGCAATCCGCGCCGGGCATCATTGCAATATGCCGCTTATGAATTATTTTGGCGTTACCGGAACTTCGCGAATTTCATTTGGGTTGTATAATACTCTTGATGAAATTGAAGCCTTAAAACCTGCGATCGAAAAAGCGCAAAAACTATTATTATGATTATTATTATAGATAGGTAAACTATGTCTGAATTACGCGATCTTTATCAACAAATAATTATTGATCACAGCAAAAACCCACGGCATTTTTGTGTAATTGAACATCCAGATCATGTTAAAGAAGGATACAATCCTCTCTGCGGTGATAAATTAACTTTATATCTAACCGAAAAAAATGGCGTGATTACTGATATCTGCTTTCAAGGCAGCGGCTGCGCAATTTCTATGGCATCTGCATCATTAATGACTGAAGCAATAAAAGGTAAAACCATTGCAGAAACAATGGAACTATTTGACGAATTTCAACGTTTATTAACAACTGGCGATCAAAAAGATCTTGAAAAACTAGGCAAACTTGCAGTGCTTGCCGGGGTAGCAGAATTTCCAATGCGAGTTAAATGCGCTACTTTAGCCTGGCATACTTTAAAATCCGCGCTAAAAAGCACAGCGCAAGAAGAAAAAGTGACTACTGAGTAATTTTTAAAATAGAGATAATACTATGGATACAGCATTATTATTAATTATTGGAATGGCTGCAGGAACTTTAAGCGGGTTTTTTGGGATTGGCGGCGGCACAATTGTAATCCCAGCATTGATTTATTTTTTTGGATATTCACAAATCACTGCCCAAGGCACTACGCTTGCAGCTATGATTCCACCAATTGGTTTGTTGGCTGCAATTGCCTACTGGAAGGCTGGCCATATTAATGTTCCTGCTGCCATGTTAATCGCAGGTGGGTTTTTAATCGGCGGATTAATTGGCGGGATTTTTGCCCAACATATACCAGACCTTTATTTGCGCAGAGGGTTCGCGGTATTATTTATGTTAATTGCTGTAAGAATGTGGTTTTAAAAAAATGGATCTCTTTGTCTTACAATAATGCAAAGAATAAGCACCGAGCACGCAAATAGGATTTGCCGATATGCGCAGCAAAAATAAAGCGCTAGGTGAGAAGGATGAGACCGAGCCATTTTGCGGAGCATACCGGCAAAGCCTTGCGTGCGGGGTTTGTTAATTTACAGACTTTGGAATTGAATCGAAAAAATATATTGGAATTACTATGAGTAATGCAGAAGTCATAAAATTAAAGCGTGATATTACCGCCACCGAGGTGCCATTTGGTAACTCAATTACTATACCATCCGGCACTGAAGTATCTATCACCCAATCACTTGGCGGCACATTCACCGCAATTTGTAACGGACAAATGATACGCATCGAAAGCAAAGATGCCGATGCTCTTGGCAAAGAACAAACTCTCTTCATGCCAGCTACTTCTGAAGCTGAAGACAGCAGCATTGAAGACAAAATCTGGGCACAACTAAAAACCTGTTATGATCCAGAAATACCGGTAGATATAGTAGATTTAGGTTTAATTTACGGCATTGATCTTGAGAAAGTGCCAAATGAAACTAGTTATAATGTAGTTATCCGTATGACATTAACCGCACCAGGCTGTGGCATGGGGCCGATGATTGCGGCAGATGCTCATGATAAAGTAGCCAGCCTTCCTCAAGTAAAAAATGTAGAAATAAAACTTGTGTTTGACCCACCATGGGATAGATCCATGATGTCTGAACAAGCAAAATTAGAATTAGGATTATTATAATGCAAAACCCAAAATCAATTTTAATTACCGGCGCAACGAGTGGTATTGGCAAAGCTCTAGCCGAAAGCTATGCAAAACCAGGAGTATTTTTAGCTTTAACTGGGCGCAATTTAATCCGCTTAAATGAAACTGCAGAAAATTGCCGCAAGCTTGGCGCCAAAGTTGTTATCGATATTATTGAAATTGAAGATGCAAAAACCTTAAGCACCTGGATTAGAGCATGCGATCAAATCGCACCGCTTGATTTAGTTATCGCTAACGCTGGGATTGCAAACTCTGGTCAAGAACCAACTGAAGCAATCGATCGCGCAATTTTCACTACGAACTTAACTGGAGTATTAAATACTGTTTATCCAAGCATTGAGATAATGCAACAAAGAAAACACGGCCAAATTGCCTTAATCAGCTCGCTTGTATCTTTGTATGGCACGCCGTATGCGCCCGCCTATTCTGCAAGTAAAGCGGCAGTAAAAGTATTTGGCGAAGCCCTGCGCAATCGCTTAAAAAAACATAACATCCAAGTAAATGTTGTTTGCCCAGGTTTTGTTTATACACCGCTCGTTAAAAATCTCCCCTACCGTATGCCGCTCGCCATGCCTGCCGAAAAAGCAGCAAAAATCATTATGCGCGATTTAAGCAAAAATAAAGGCCTAATCGCATTTCCAAAAACAATTTATTTCCTACTCTGGTCGCTAAGATTATTGCCCACAAAACTAATCGAGCGCATTACGTATTACATATAGTTGTATAGTTGGTAAGCGCTAGAGAAGCTCAAAGAGTTTTGTCCAGGGAATAATAGTTACATTACTTGCTAAAGCTAGAGTTTGGCGATTAAAACTAACAAGAAATCCTTGCGGTTCCTTAAATAGGTGTAACATTTCCTTTAAAACATCAAAATGCTGTTCTCTTGGGGTTGCTGTTAATTTAATCTCTAAAAGTTTGGTGCTTTGGCCGTAATCTAGTATCACATCTATCTCATTCTGATTAGTATCACGATAAAAATACAGCTCATAATTACTCTGGTGATTAAATTTATATTTTAAAAGTTCAGAAATAATCATGTTTTCAAAAATGGCTCCATTTTGTGGACCAGATAATAAAGTATCGGCATCAGGATACCTAAGTAAATAGGTTAAAAGCCCTGTGTCGATAAAATACAGCTTTGGACTTTTTACTATTCGTTTAGTGATATTCTTTGTATATGGCCGCAATAAATAGATGATGCGCGAAGTTTCAAGCAAAGATAACCAGCGCTTAGCAGTGGTAAAACTAATGCCACATTCTTTTGCAATCTCATGTAGGTTTAATAGCGATGCAATTCGCGCAGCAAGTAACTCAATAAAATTTTGAAATGTTTTTAATTCTTGAATCGAAATAATTTGCCGAATATCTCGTTCAATATAGGTTTGCACATAAGACGAATAAAAGCGTTTTGGGTCTACATTGTGTGCTACCACTGCTGGATAGAAACCATTAAATATCTTTGTAAAACACGTTTTTGGGACAATTGATATCAACTTGGGCATCTCTTCATATGAAAAACCAAGCAACTCGTATAATGCAATTCTACCAGCCAAAGATTCAGTTATCCCCACCATCAATGGAAAAAATTGCGAACCAGTTAAAATATAGTGGCCATTGGTAGCGCGCGATGAGTCAACCGCTAATTTAATATAAGGCAAGATCTCGGGTAGATATTGAATTTCATCGATGATCATTTTAGGGGACTGACTTAAAAATGTTTTGGGATCGTCGCTAGCGGTTTTTCTTGTTAAAGGATCATCAAAGGTTGTGTAAAAGTAATCTTTAAAGATATTCTGCAGCAGAGTAGATTTACCAGTTTGCCTCGGCCCAGTTAGAGCTACTACAGGAAATTCTTTAAGCGCTTTTTTTAATTCTGCTTCAATGATGCGGTGGAAGTATTTTGGCATAATTATCTCTTGCTAACTCATTGCATTGTTAATAAGTATATGTTTGCTTTTATGCAAAATCAACATAAAAAAGTGAAAATGCATAAAATAAAAGCTATGAGGTTAAGCAGTTTATTGAATTGGTCATATGTATGCAAGCCTTATGCGTACGCCTAGCGTACGTCTAACAGAACAGGTGCGTGCTTTATTGAGTAATTACATACTTATGTAAAATGTAATAATTAATGGTAGGTTGGGTCAAGCGCGCTTTTTGCGCGGACCCAGCAAAATAAAAAAATCACCTTTTAATATGTTGGGTTCGCTCGAGCAAATCTTGAGCTTTAACCCAACGTTTTTAAAAAATGTTGGGTCCTGAGCAAAAACGCGCTTGACCAAACCCACAAAAAAATCGTTTAAAATCAATTATATATCTATAAAAACATGTAAAAAAATTTGCGTTTAAAATCAAGAAGTTACAAAACATGCAAGTTTTTTTGTTATTAATCAATTATTTATAATGTTGTTTTTAAAGTAGATTATGATGATGCAATTTTAAACAAAAAAACGCCGAAAAGGTTTATTTTATTATAAAATTCTGGCTATTAGTGCGCATATTTTTTATTTTTTGTGCTATACTCAATTTAAGTATAAGTTAAGAAAAAAGGAGACAATATGGAATCGCTCAAGCCATATTTACAAACCGTATATTGGAAAGACATTCGCGAGCGAATGCGCGAATTGAACCCAGAATTTACCGCATTGGTTGACGACATAGATCCCGGCAAAGAGTTCCCTTTGTACCTCGCAAAATATCGCTATGGGGATGTTATTGTCCGCGAAGGCGATTTTTATTTACCAACCCCGGATGAAGGCAAACTGGTAAGGCCGGATGATGCTAGTATTCCGGCGGAGGTTAGGAATGGGTTGGCGTTTACAAAGCTAATGTTTGCGCCGGGAATTGTGCTGACAAATTCAATGCAATTAAATCTTGGTTCAAATTTTAATTTTACATCCTGGTTTCTTAATAATTCCGGCGCAATTTTTGCGCTGTGGAAACGCCTTGGAGGAGCCGGTGGTACATTCCATCCTTCTAAATTATTTACCATTACTGCCGGTGCTCGTTCATTAATTATGACACCGAATATTGGCGATTTTAAATTCCACAAAAATTTACGCCTTAATTACAAGTTATCAAATTTACCAATCCCTAAAGATGTTTTTGACCATTGGCCGTTATTTGTTTCTTTGGCAAGATCACAAATTGCTAAGTGTGATTGGCATACGCAATTAGTATTTTTTTCTGAAAACTGGATAAAAAAAATTAATAGCAAAGATTTGGAATGGCTGAAATTATCGCATTACTTGTTGTGTCTTGCTTGGAATCATAGTGATTTTTGGAGAAATAAAGCGTTGTTTGATTATGCATTTTCACATGCAAAAATGAATCGCAATCTGCGACCAAATCCATATATAGCAGATACCGCAAAGCACTTAATTACCTTAACATTTGGCGTGTTTCCTGGTTTTACACCCGCTATTGATAATACTGCTGGCCCGATTGAGCTACTTCAAAAAATTTATCTTGAAGATTATCGCCTAACAAAATACGTACCAACGATTATGCAACCAGGCTGTTTTTCTCCGGAAAAATCCAGGAAGCCGATTTATTACTCATTGAATTGCCCCTCCACATTCGAGTTCTCACCAAAATCGCGTAAATTTGTAAATAATTTATATGATCTACGCGAATTAAAGCATGTAATGGAAAAAGTTGTAGACGAAATTAAATGTGGTAGACTAAGACTTGATAATACCCCTATCATGGATTTGATGCATAATGTGAACTTTGATTATTTTCATAATAAGAATGATAAATACGGGGAAGTTCGTCCTGCGGAAGAAATAGCTAGCGAAGACCCTGATTTAATTAAATCATTAGTAACAACTAAAAATAAGACTTTCGCATCTAATGGGGCGTTTTTTCGAAGTTGTATTAGAGTATCAACAAAAAGTCAAGATAATTATTCTGGAGCAGAGAAGTGATTCAACTTTCTGATATGGGTAATGGCTTACTGGGAGCTCACGGAAAAGAAATTGGTGATATAATTTCTTTTGTAGTTATATCATTCGAAATTTTTTAAGTTCGATTCGATTGGTTTAAAATTACTATATTAAGTTTTTTTATAACACGGAAGTGCAATGCCTAAAGCAGCACAAAATATTAGCATTAGATTTTTTTATAACCCTTAAAGCAAACCTCTTGCTTTTTAAGGAGTGTTTTTTTGTGTCTATGTAATCTCATAACATAACACTAGCAGTATTTGATACAATCTATTGTTAAATAAAATTAATTGCCATTCTTAACTCAATAAATTCCACCATACGCTTTACCATAAAATCTCAACCTAACTAATAAATATTTTTTATGCTATACTTAATTTAAGTATAATTTAAGAAAAAAGAGGGGCTCGTGGAATCATTAAAACCATATCTTGAAACTGTGTATTGGAAAGATATTCGCGAAAAAATTCATGCGTTAAACCCGAAATTTTCAGCTCTAGTCGATGAGATTGATCCTGGCAAAGAGTTTCCTTTGTATCTTGCAAAGTATCGTTATGGAGACGTAATCGTTCGCGAAGGAGATTTTTATTTACCAACCCCAGATGAAGGTAAATTAGTAAGGCCGGATGATAATGGTATTCCGGCGGATATAAGAAAAGGATTGGATTATTCAAAATCAATAATAGCACCGGGTATTGTGGTAACAAAATCAATGCAACTGAGTCTTAATCCAAATTTCAATTTTATGTCTTGGTTTTTATATACATCTGGGACAATTTTTGCATTATGGAAGTTTCTTAAAGCAGGGGTTCATGAATACCATCCTGCTAAAATATTTACGATAACAGCAGGCTCATATTCTCTTGTTATGGCGCCAAATATTGGTGGCGCTGCTTACCATAAGAATTTACGCCTAAAATATAAATTACCAAATATACAAATTCCAAAAAATGCCATTGAACAATGGCCGCTATTTGTTTCTTTGGCAAGGTCTCCAATTGCCAAATGCTATTGGCATACGGAATTATTATTTTTTTCCGAAAATTGGGTCAAAAAAATTAATTGTAATGATACGGCTTGGTTGAAGTTATCTCACTACTTATTTCAGTATGTTTGGGAGAAAAGTGGCTTTTGGAGAAATAAAATATTTATTGATTATGCATTTTCACGCGCACAAATGAATCGCAATTTGCGACCAAATCCATACATTGCGGACACCGCAAAATATTTAATTTTTTTAGCTTTGGGGGTTATTCCAGGCTTTATACCAGCAACTGATAACACAGCGGGACCAGTTGAACTAATTCAAAAAATATATCTTGAAGATTACCATTTAAGAAAACATGTACCGACAATCATGCAGCCAGGATGTTTTTCTTTAGCAAAACCTGCAAATCTTATTTATTACTCGATGACCTGCCCATCAACATTTGAATTTTCACCCAAGGCGCGCAAATTCCAAAATAATTTATTTGATCTCCGCGAGTTAAAACACATAATGGGAAAAATTACTGAAGAAATAAAAAGCGGCAGATTAAAACTTGATAACACACCAATTATGGATATGATCCACAAAGTAAACTTTGATTATTTTAGCAACACCAAAGATAAATATGGGGAAATCCGCTCAACAAAAGAAATGCAGGCAGAAGATCCTAATTTAACTAAATGTTTAGTCCCCACCAAAAACAAAACCTTTGCGTATAATGGAGAATTATTTCGTAGCTGCGTGAGAATTTCGGCGGCTTGATTTGCTGCTAGGCCCAAAGAAACAAATTTTTAAATCATGAAATTAAAAATAAATCTTTTTTCAATAGAGCTGCATCGCAGCGAAATGCATTACCAGCCCAGGCTGATCGAGCGTTGCACAAGCAACGCGAGGAGGCCTGGGTAATGCGCGACACGCACAATCAAGCTACAACGTAGCGACAAGCTTTTCATAAATTGTTTAACCACATGTCGCTCCTTCGGAGCTTGATGCTCGCGGTGTCTGTATTACCCAGCCCAATTTATTTGCAAAAAACGCAAATAAATTTGACTGGGCTGGTGAAGCAATTCGCCCGCTCCGCGGGCTCTATTGTGAAAAAATTTTATTTTGATATTTTAAAAATTATTGAATATTTATTAATATTTATGACAACCATTATTAATTATTCATTATTAATTATTAATTGCTTTTCCATATAGTAAGCGATGGCGCTGCGACTAATGCATATACAGTGGCAGTATTGCCATAATCACCAATCAAACCACCGCCAAGAGTATCCCAATTCTTTGTTACTAGATTCCACACTGCGATACTATTAATGTCATTTTTCAGATCTTGAATTCTTTTAACATAACCGCCAACATATAGTTTATTGCCAACTATGGCTGCAGAGTAGAGACAGTCGTTTGTCGCATCGCCAGCTCCATTACCTAATGCAGTCCACTGTTTGGTTACAAAATTCCAGAGGCCAACATTGTTGAGAACTACTTCTGAGTCTTTAGTAATTACTTTATCAAATTGCCCGGCTACTACAAGATAATCACCCGCTTGAACTAATCCGGTAACCCCAAAATAACTACCAGTGTTGAATTTATCATCTGGATTTAGCTTAGTAAAAGTCTTTGCGATTAAATCCCATCCGGCTAAATAATTATCACCTTTTTCAGGCGCAGAAAAAGTGCCACCAAAATATACATTATTACCGTATGGCGCCAAAGTATAAATTATAGATCCTAAATTGGTAGTGGTTAATTCTTTCCAAACACCATCTGATTCATCGGACTTGCTCCAAAATCCAGTTTGACCAGCATCATCACCTACATATAGATCATCAGATCCTGGTTTTGCTGCCATAGCATGAATTTGGCTTAGAGGTATCTCGCCTTGGGGTATTGTATAGAAAGCGTCTTTTTCGATTCTACCTAATAAATAATGCGGATCAGCATCAAAGCCTCCTCCAGCATAGATGGCAGATTTTCCGATAGCTAATGAATAGAAAAGAGGGTCATGGTCTACAGGAACATTATTAATACCAACCCAGTTGCCATTCCATCTGGCTAGGCGAAATACATCAATATTACTTACCGGAGGATTCGCATGATTAAACCAACCGCCAATATATATATCTAATCCATTTGTTACTATTGAATAAACAGAATTATCAACACCATTAGCTCCAGGCGTACCCAGCAATTCCCAGGATTTTCCGTTCCATTTCGCTATATTATTAGCTGGCATAGACTGAGTGTCAGGTATATTAGCCTTACTGAAACTGCCGCCGACATACAATGAATTATCGATAGTAACGCTATAGGTACTCGACCATTTATTTATCGTTTTAGAGTTAACAGCAGAATAATCAAAGCTTATTGGTAGGTTGAAAGTAACCGTCCCAAGATCATCGCTCTTTTTTGCTTGTAGCCAAACGTAACAAAAATTATCTTTATCTAATTTTTGCCCATTGACACAGCTATTTTCTAAATCATCTCCCGAATAAATTTGCACCTGTGATTCATGGCCAGTAATTGCAAGGTTGGAAATGATAATTGGTGTGTCTTGATTATTGCTAACTTTAATTGCTTTGGCTGAAAGATGGGTTAACGCTGCATCTGTTACCGAAGAAACAGTAACGCTGTCAATTGCAAAACTTTGAGACTGCGCTGAAAAACAACTGACAAAAACAATAACCGGTAAGGCTAATTTTCTCATAAATTTCTCCAGACCTGAAGTTCTACATTTTTAGTTAAAATCTGGCCCATGCAACGATATTTTCTTAAATTATAATGTATATTTTGCAACCTTGCAGGTTTTTTATTTACAGGAACAACCATACAACAGGATAAGCGATGCTCGTGATTCAAGACTTATCTCTTGACCATCAATCATTAAAATGCTATTTAAAAAATTATTGTCTTGAACTATTAAAAGAAAGTTAGCGATATGACAACAAGCGCGAGCAAAATAAAAATAACTAAAATAACCAAGATTGAACTGTACGAAAATGAATTAGCCGCAGAGGTTAGCATTGGCAGTGGCAGCGTCGAAGTTAAAGGCCTATCAAGAGATGATGTCGCCTCAAAAGTTTATACAAAGATAATCGCTATGCCAAATATTTATGATGTAAAGTCAGGTGACCCTATTTTTTCGTACATGAGAGTTCTTCCTAATAGTGATGCAGTTGAGTTGAGATTTTCCGTTAACCAGGCGCAAAATCTATATTGCGTTTTACAAATGGCAAAAAATTGCTTACAAATAATGGATATTGATTGCGAGGCGATTGAAACTGAATGCAAGCGAAGTTTTACGCATAGACGTGCTGAGTATTATCCAGCTCAAGCACTATCAAAATATGCGTGTGGTTTAAATTTACCGGCAAGCTTTTTTAATGATTTCATAGACTATTACCCGGATGATCTAAATGATTTTGTTGGTAATTTTATTTTAATGCTGCGCGGCCTAGACGATAAGCAAAAACAAAGATACGCAAATGGAATTCGCCATAAATTGGCTGCAGAAATCAAAGAAATGATTGATCCTTTTTGTAAAAGCACTAGATACTATTTAACCAGAAGCGCAGCAAATAATTTTAGCGCTGTGTTTGCCGACGTTGTTACAGAAAGTGTATTACAGATTCAACCAAAATCTGTATACGACCTTTTCGACATTAAAGACGATAGTGTTTTGCACAGAATAATAAACTTTCACAAATTTTCAGCTGCTGTCGGAAGGTGCGAAAATGCTATCTCACATTTATCCAATGCTGATCACAAGTGCTCGAGCGAAAGGTTTCATGATGAAACTCCATATTACGGTTTTTTTTCAGCTTATCGCAGCTCATTGCCTTTTCATTGGATAGCATTGTGTGCATTGACTGTAATTGTATTTTTATACCCAGACCCTACCATGGCCATAATTGTAGTTTTATTGGCGGTCCATTTAACATTATCTACTCGCACAGACGCTGCTATGAAAAAGGATGGTTATTCATTAACGCTATCAAAGCGACAAACGGAAGCAGAGGTAATGCCTTCTTCTAGGGGGAGTGTGCTATCTTTACCAGATAGCAGTGACAGAAACGCTGACAGTAACACTGTTAGTTTTTCGTATTCGGCATATAGTGCTAGCTCCTATGGTGCAGTGTCAACAACTGCGCACAAAAAAAGCGCACGAGCAAATCATGCTACTGCAACAAAAGATTGCTCGGTCCAATTAGCTGACTCAAAAGCGAATAATAGCAATAAACAAGCTAGCGTTAGTATTGAGTCGAAAAATACCAGACAAAATGCTTTGCATCGTATTGATATACCCGGCGATAAAACTTCATATTTACTTTGGGATCATGATGAAATGGCAGCTTTGTTCCGGTCGAGTATTATGTACACAAGAAAGTTTACCGAAACTGATATCGAACGCTTAATAGACCGTTTTTTAAACGAAGCCATTCGCGGAGTTTATTTATCGCCATTTTCAAAAGGGAAAAGCGGTATAAAACCTCTAATGCCCGGGGTTGATGCAAAAAGTTTTAATAATACCACCTATTTTCAACTCAAAATCAGATATGACTACAATCATATCGATGATAGCGATTGCCGTGTTTACATTAGGTTATGCGAAGAAAATGCAGGCAAGAGGATTTTTGGAGTGCTTGGAGTTGATTTTAATGCACATAAATCCAAGGCAAAAAGGGATTTTCTTGGTGAATCTTTTTTTGCCACTGGGAGTGATAGAGAACTAAGGCCTGTAAATGCGTTATAACGTTTGTTGTCGGTTTAAGATTTGACCCCACTGTCTAAACTAGATATGCTTCGCAGTTCGCAGTCTATTTTATGCGTCATGTTTCATGCTTCATATTTCATATATTTCAAAAAAATATTTATGCGGCAAACTAGCTTAAGTTTATGGTATTTAGTATTGGGCATTATTAGGTAGAATTAAATTGTTATTAAAATCTTCACATTGGTCTTCTTGGTTATACGACATACTTTTATTGTCGATATGCCTTGGCCTGTTTTTTGGCTTCATGTTGGGGAGTTTTCCGATTGAAGTTCCAGATAGCGCACGCTACGCAGAAATCCCGCGCGAAATGCTGCAAAGTCACGACTATCTCATCCCGCATCTAAACAATTTAAAGTATTTTGAGAAACCTCCGCTATTTTACTGGCTACAGGTTTTTACAATTAAAGCATTTGGCTTTAACAATTGGTCGGTTCATGCAGTCAATGCATTGTTCGGTGTTTTCTCCTGCCTTTTACTATATTTTGCGGGGCGCAAACTTTTTGATCGGCGCACAGGGATCTTGGCTAGCTTAATTCTTGCTACCAACGTCCTATTTTTTTCTATGACACGTATTGTCACCATTGACATGACTTTAACAACTTTTTTAAGCGCATCTTTGTTTAGTTTCATTTTGGCTACACGCAACAAATCAAAAATATATTTATATGCTATGTATTTTTTTGCTGCACTTGCCGCACTCAGCAAAGGTTTAATTGGCATAGTTTTTCCCTGTATGATTATTTTTGTTTGGGTTGCGATTTTACATGAATGGCGTAGCTTAAAAAATTATGTTTTGTTTGGCGGCATCTTGTTGTTTTTATTCATAGCTGTTCCTTGGCACATCTTGGTGCAGTTAAAAAATCACGATTATTTTAATTTTTATTTTATCAATGAACATTTCAAACGCTATTTAACAGATTACGCAGGACGCGCGCACGCGTTTTGGTTTTTCCCAGTTGCATTACTTGCTGGGCTTTTTCCTTGGGTATTTTTTCTTTTTGCTGCTATCAAATATCATTTAGCATACTTTGCTGATAATTTTAACCACTACTGCGCACAACGTTTAACCAAATGTAGCTGTTTCTTTAGAAGAAAGTTTTGGCTAATGTTGTCGTCTATAACCAGTGTGCGAAAACAAATATCACCAGTAATATCTGGGCAAGATTTGAGACCGGTATTTATTTTTTTGTTGCTCTGGCCAAGTTTAATTTTTATTTTTTACTGTTTTTCAAAGTCTAAACTTGTGCCCTATATTTTGCCCACTTTTCCGCCAATAGCGCTTTTAATCGCCCATTATTTAACAAGCTTTTGGCAACAAAAATTTCCTAGAGCAGTAATTTTAGGGTTATACTTTTTTTCTGCTACATGTTTATTACTTGGCCTAGGTTTAATCTTTGCTCAACCTTTTTTAGATTTCAGCCAATTAGCTTTCAAGCCAGAGCGCTTTTATTTAATCTCTGTGTCGCTTTTTTTAAGCAGCGCTGCTACTTTCTTCACGCTCCGCAAATTTGGCGCACAAAAAGCCATTATTGCTATGCTTCTTTCTAGCATGTTATTTTTTCTTAGTACGGCGCCAATCATAAGCGCGGCTAGTAACAAATCTATTCAACCCTTGGCCGAAATTATTTTGGCGCGGATTAAACCTCAGGATGTAATTGTGAGTTTTCAATATTATTATCAAGATTTACCTTACTACCTCAAGCGACATATTATTGTTGTTGATTATTACGATGAGCTTAAATTTGGAAATAAGCATGAAAAGAACCATAGCAACCGGATTCTGGACCTAGCACCTTTTTGGCAACGCTGGAACTACGGCTCACAACGCATATTTATGTTGGTCGATAAAAAAAATTACTTCAGAGTAAAAATCGCTGCAAACGAAAATAGGCTTTATCTGCTAGGCAGTTATCTACAAACTCTTTTACTTACAAACATGCCTCAAAAATGATATGAATGGAGAAAATATGGCTAATAAAATTGCATTAATAACTGGCGCCACCAGTGGCATTGGAGCTGCTTTTGCTAAAAAATTCGCAAGCCAAAATTATGATTTAATTATTACGGGTAGGCGCGAAGAAAAAATTAAGCAACTTGCTGCTGAGCTAATGGCTCTATATAAAGTTAATGTGGAAGTAATGCTAATTGAATTGGCTAAAAAAGATGACCTTGAATTATTGCTCCAAAAAGTCGCAGCAACTAAAAATCTAGATATCTTAATAAATAATGCGGGATTTGGTTTACTAAAAAAATTTATTGATGTTGATCCTCCGCTATATACCGAAATGTTTGCAGTACATGATTATGCTCCAATACGCTTAATGCAAGTAGCCTTAAAAAATATGTTGGCAAAAAATAAAGGGGCAATTATTAATGTCTCTTCGTTTGTTGGGTTTTTCCCAGCACCAGATAGAGCCTCGTATGCTGCTTCAAAAGCCTACCTTAGTTCAATTACTGAATCTATTGCTGAAGAAATAAAAGATTCACAGGTTAGGATACAAGTATTGTGCCCAGGCATGACACGCACTGAAATTAGCGAACGCAAGGGCGCTAGTCTTGATGAATTTGTTAAAAAATACTATGGGAGGTTAATTACAGTAATGACTGCAGAGTCAGTAGTGGAATCTTCATTGCAAGCACTTGCCAGAAAAAAGTTAGTCTGTATTCCTGGGGTTCGTAATAAAGCACTAGTGTGGGTCCGCACTTTAAAAAGATTAATATCCTTGTAAATAGCAGCAGTTATTATTACAAGAATCTAGCCTCTGATTATTCACGCTCTAGATTTCGATTTTAGTATTAAATATGCATTCCATAACTGTTAGTAAAACTTAGGTTCTAGTTAAGCTCGAGCTTTGCTCGAGCGAACCCAACATATTAAAAAATAATTTTTTTATTTTGTTGGGTCCGCACAAAACGCTTGACCCAACCTACTATTAATTATTCAACAAAGCTCATGAATACTTCATATGCTGAATTTCCGAAATAAAAAGATAAAAACTCTGCAAAATTGCAAAAATGCACTACAATTTAAGAAAGCATTGGCTACAGATTCAGCGTATGGACGCATATGGGAAATATCGGAACACATGTTATCATTAAACAAAAACTATTATAATTAATTTTGCGAGAGAAATTATGGGAAAGAAATCAAAGAAAAATAAACAAAAACAACAGAAACAGCAGCCGAACAATTCTCAATTACCGCAAGCTGATGTTTCTGCTGCAAGTAGCAGCGCCGGCGCTCCAGAAGGTAAGGAACAAAAAGTTGAAGTCAAGGCAGCCGCCGCAACCGCCAATGTTACTAATTTACAACTGGCACAAGACGTATTAGCTACCGTCTCAAAAACAGTTATTAGTTCAAATGCTATTATTTCGCGAGCAGAGATGACTGTTGCTACTAGTAAAGCGTTAGAGCGATACACGCGGCAGCAAGGTGATGATTTTCTTAAATACTCAGCTACGCTGCAATTGCTTAGAGACCAAAGTCGGAAAGAAGTTTTAACAAGAAAATTTGCAAACGCAGCCGATCTAAAAGTAAGCCAATTTGCGGTAAGATTGATGCCCGGGCAATTTGGTATTGGTGAATGTGATGAACAGACATGTTATATTGCTTCTGTTCTTGTGGCTAAAGGCGCTCAGCATGTATCTATAGTTACTTTAAGTAATGGTGGACTTGACGATTGCAGTAATTTACATGGTATAGTAATCATTGGTGAACCGGTTAAGATTAAAAATAATGCGACAGGAATTGAGTTCGGAAAATATTTTGTCAGCAAGACCCAACAATGCGTGATTTTAGATCCTTTTTTAGGTTTAACGTTTCCAGCTAATCACATCGCTGATCAGAAAGATTTTGGAAAGTATTGTTTAGCTTATGGATTAAAATATATTGTGCGAGTTGAGCCAATCAAATCTGAGGTGGCAACGACAGCAATGGCGTTAGCGACTAAAGCAGTAACATCTTTACGCGCTAAATTTCCCACGGTTATCAACACTACAACTAAACTATTAGCAGCGCATAATAAACACCCAACATTACAAGTTTTACCATCCCCAACATCCGCCGCTGACAAAAAGCGACGTTTACAGTCGGCTCAACTTGAGCAGGAAGAACTTGATAGGCTGCTTAGAAAGTCTATGGCTGGTGCTAGTGGTAATCAGCATCATTCAATTTTTACTGACATGGTTGCTGCTATTAACGCAGAGATTGATGCTATTACCCGCGAAGAGGGGATGTCTGCATCGCAAGCGCAAGCGAATCAAACTGCAGAAGCAGAGCGCGGATTTTCTTTGGCAGGTTTGCTGGGCGATGACTTATCATCTCTATTTACTGTTTCAGCTTCAGCTTCGGCTTCGGCTTCTGGAGTAAGAGCAGCTGCAGCTCAATCACAGCACCCCGCAATGCCGACATTAACGGCATCAACATTAGAGGCGGGTCAAGAAGAGCAGCAACAACAAGCAGCAATGTCACAGCAAGTAAAAAACCCAACCGCATAGTCTACAACTATGTGATTTACGCAAATGTGCTAATGACGCCGCTAATCAGGCTGAATAATCTAGTAGCGAAAATTATCACTGCAACTATAGCCGTTACCATATAGCTTCAGACAAGGCGCACGCGCAGACGAGCAGCGGAGCATATGCTTGAATATGTGAGCAGCGAGTCAAGCGTGCAACGCAGTATGAAGCTATAGGGTAACGGCTATAAAAATCTTTCAGGGTCAAGCCCTGGAGGCATTCCAATTATTCATGCTGGATAAATATAGTCAGGCTGCACAGCTGCTGCTTCAGGATCAACCCACACAACCTCTAATAAAGTGTTTAGCGTCTTCATTGTATCAAAGTAAGCAAATCGGCCACGTGGGGAGCGGGCGCTCCAAATGCACGCATGCCCTGCCTCATTAAGTTTGCTGGTGATAGCAAAAAAATCCTGTTCTGTTTTTACTATATGCCAACCGAGGTGTTGAATTCCATTGCCATGCAACTTTTCAAAATCGCGAAAAATATTATCCTCGCCGATTGGCTCAACTAATTCCAACTGAATCTTCCCAACATAACAGAACGCAGCCTTCATCCCTGATTTGGAAGGCTTACCATAATATTTAGCCTCTCTGATACGCTCAGGATTGTAAATTCTTACATCCCATGGGCCAATGCCAAAATTATTCCACATCGAATTCATCGAGTCTGTCAGATCTTTCACAACCATGCCAACTTGCTCAAATGATGTTATTTGAATGACGGGGTTATTACTTTTTGGCATATACAACTCCATAATTAATTATGGTTCAATTTCAAAATTTGTGGGTTAACAAAACCCACACCACAAACAAGGCTTTGCTACAAAAACGCCTTACCTGTTTGAAACGGCTCTAAATCAAAATATTTGGCTAAGCTTTGGCCGATATCGGCAAAGGTATCGCGCCGACCAAGCGCACCGCCTTTAATACCAGGACCAAAAGCTAATACTGGAATATATTCGCGCGTGTGATCAGTGCCAGCAAAAGTTGGGTCGCAACCGTGATCTGCTGTAATAATTGCAATATCGCCTGGCTGCATTAATTCAACAAACCTTGGTAAGTTAGAATCAAATTCTTCGAGTGCATGCGCGTACCCTGCAATATCGCGCCGATGCCCATACTTCATATCGAAATCCACAAAATTTGCGAATACTAAACTTCGGTCTTTAGCGGATTTTGTAGCATCACAAGCAGCTTGAAAAATTTCTACATGACCATGTGCATCAACATGCTGGCTAATCCCGCAATGCGCAAAAATGTCGGCGATTTTCCCAATTGCGATTGTCGTCCCACCACTCTTCACTAATTTTTCAAGTAGAGTAACTCCTGGTGGAGGTATGGAATAATCTCTGCGATGTTCGGTGCGCGCATAATTGCCAGATGTTCCAGCAAACGGGCGTGCAATGACGCGGCCAATGTTGTATGGCTTTAAAAGCTCATACGCAACTTTACAAATTTCATATAATCTATTCAAACCAAAAGCTTCTTCATGCGCAGCAATTTGAAATACGCTATCTGCAGAAGTGTAACAAATTGGTTTTTTAGTTTTAACATGTTCATCGCCAAATTCTTTAATAATTTCGGTACCAGAAGCATGTTTATTCCCTAGAATTCCTGGAAGCTTTGCCTGCTTAATAAATTCGGCAATTAGTTCAGGCGGGAAGCAAGGAATTTGTTTTGGGAAATATCCCCAATCAAACAATACTGGAACACCGGCAATTTCCCAATGGCCGCTTGGCGTATCTTTACCAAAGCTTTTTTCGGCGGCATATCCATATAAGCCTGTAGTTTCGGATGTTGGATCAAAACCTGGCAGCGCGTGCCCTGAACATTCAAATAAAAGGTTGCTTAACCCAAGCCGCGCTAAATTTGGTAGCTGTAAAATTCCTTTACGAATCTGCATGATATCAGCTTTTCCTGCAGCACAAGTTTCAGCAATATGCAGTAAGGTATTAGCGCCTTCATCCCCAAATTTAGCCGCATCTGGCAGCTCACCTACCCCTAATGAATCTAGTAATAAAATAAATGCTCTTTTCATGGTTTTACTTATCCTAATTTTATATGTCTTTTATTTTAAAAGAAATTAACTCGAAGAATTATAGATGCTGGTCACAACCAAGTATGGTGCCGGAGGTCGGACTCGAACCGACACAGTGTTGCCACTACCAAATTTTGAGTCTGGCGCGTCTACCAATTTCACCACTCCGGCAAATAATTGCTAATTGCTATTAAAACAAAAAATGAAATCGAACGCAATAAAATGGATCAATTAACTAAAGTCGCATCACTAACCACTAGCTAAAGTTAAACCACAACTTAAAATATCCGCATTAGGTCATTAATTGTGGCTTGCACAAGAATGAGCATTAACAAAATTAAACCCAAGCGTAAAATTAATTGCTGGGTATTTGGCGCAAGCGGTTTGCGCCTAATCGCTTCAGTTAAAAACAACAAAAGATAACCACCATCAAGCCCTGGCAAAGGTAAAATATTAATTAATGCTAGAGTTAAACTGATCATTGCCAAAAACCCAAAAAAGACCACTGCACCCTGCTCTAACGCTTGGCTTGATGCTTGAAAAATCGAAATCGGACCGCCCAAAACTCGCAAAGAAATTTTTCGTAATACTAGTTTTTTTAATACGATGCCATTTAGACTTACCAGCGACCAAGCTTCGCGATATGCTGGCGCAATTGCTTTATATGGGGAATATTTTTGATAAAGTAGCATATCTTCTGGCCAAGCAATTTTTTGCGATCTAATACCAATAAAACCAATTTTTTTCCAACCTGATCCGTATCTCCAAGCTGCATTAACCTTAATTTCAAGCAAATGATTTTGCCGCAAGATTTTCATTTGCAGGGTTTCATTTGGATGACCTTGAATGAAATGATTAACATCATCCCAATTACTAATTCTTTTTTCATTAATCGCAACAATTTTATCATCAATACGTAACCCTGCAGCTGCAGCTGGTGATTTTTTTGCAATACCGCCAATGATTGGCAACGCAATTGGATGATATGGTTCAATGCCTAAATCAGTTAGCGGATCTGGCTGATATGAATCAAATTGCCAATTGGCTAATTCTAAAGAATAAGTGTTAACTGGCATAATTGGATTAATTTGAGTTTGTAAAGTCATTTTGCCACTATCACCAACTCGCGCTAACATCGCGACCAGAACATCTTGCCATGAAAAAACTCTTTTGTTATCAACCCGAATAATTTCTTCTTTTGGTTTTACTTTTGCTTCTGCTGCAATTGAATGAGTAATTACTTTTCCGATAATTGGTTTCGGCGTTTTTATGCCAATAACAAACATCAACCAAAAAGCTAACAAAGCAAAAATAATATTTGCACATGGGCCAGCACAAATTATCAACGCGCGTTGCAGGATGGGTTTATGATCAAATGCTAAATGCAAATCTTGAAGTTTGACTGGATCTTCGCGCGAATCTAATAATTTAACATATCCGCCTAAAAGAAAAGGCGCTAATGCATATTCTGTTTTATCTTTCTTGCTGTGCCAAATATAAAATGGCTTACCAAAACCAATGGAAAAGCGCAGCACTTTAACTTTAAACCAGCGTGCCACAATTAAATGGCCGTACTCGTGGATTAGTACCAAGAAAAAAATCGCGAATAAAAATCCAAATATTTGCCACAAAATATGCATGATCGTCCTTTTAATAAATGGCCGCCAAAACGGCGGCCATTTATGTCAACTAACTAATAAAAAATAATTAAATCTGATGAATAGTAATTTCAACTCGACGATTTTGTGCTTGACCTTCGCGAGTTTTGTTACTAGCTACAGGGAAACGCGCGCCATAACCAAGAGATACTAGGCGATTTTGGTTAACACCTTGCGATGCTAAATAATTAGCAACTGCCTGCGCTCTACGCTCAGATAATTCCTGATTGTGTGCAGCACTACCTGTGCTTGAAGCATAGCCAACTACCTTCACGTTAGTTTTGTTAAACTTTTTCAGCACAATCGCTACAGCATTTAAAGTGTTATAAAATTCTGACCTAATATCGGCACGATCATTTTCAAAAGTAATATCGCCTGGCATGATCAAACGAATGTCATTACCTTCGCGAGCTACTTGCACACCGCTGCTTTGTAAATATTGGCGTAATTCTGCAGTCTGCCGATCCATATAATTCCCAGCAACTCCACCAACTGCTGCACCAATACCTGCACCAATTAATGTACTTGCAGTATCATGGCCAATCATTTGACCAACTAATGCGCCACCTAATGCACCAACTCCGGTGCCAACTGCCGTTTTACTTAGCTCACTTTCGCCAGTATACGGATTTTGTGTACTACAACCACTTAAAAATCCTAACATTGGTAATAAAAAAATTGCTACCCCAATAATTAACCCACGTCTTAATTTCATTATTTTTACCTCAATATTTAATTTTTAATAAACAAATAAAGATCTAGCTAAATCAAATTCACTACGTTTAGTATTATAGATTGTAAATTTGAAATTTTAAATTTTAATTTGTAAATTTTGAGATATTTATTATTCTTTCTAATCGCAAAACATGTAAAATTTTTTTCTTTATTAATTAAAGGGTTATCTTAGGATGGGATAAAAATCACAAGACATTTCATAAAATCCAAAACAAATGGTAGATTAAAGTGAAATGACAAATCAAGTAACCATTAAAACACTAAGCCACGATGGGCGTGGTATTGCACAAATAGAAGGCAAAACTATTTTTTTAGCTGGCGGCCTGCCTGGCGAAGAGGTAGTTTTTAAAATTACTCGCAAACATAAAAATTATAACGAAGGATTTGTGACCGAAGTATTAAAGCCATCTATCGATCGCGTAGCACCGCCTTGCCCGCATTATGATATTTGCGGCGGTTGTAGTTTGCAGCATTTAGCACATGCAAAACAAATTGCATTAAAAGAACAGGTCATGCTTGAGCAATTGCAACATTTCGGTAATGTCATTCCTAAAGAATTATTGCCACCGCTAGTTGGCCCAATTTGGGGATATCGCAATCGCGCACGCTTAGCAGTCAAATATGTACAGAAAAAACAAAAACTGCTGGTTGGTTTTCATGAAAAAAATGGTCGGTATATCGCAGACATTTCACAATGCCTAATTTTGCCGCCACAAGTTGGGCAAAAAATTTCATTGCTTGGTGAAACCATCAGCAAGCTTAGTGTTTTTGCTGATATCCCGCAAATTGAAGTGGCAATTGGTGACCACACCACAACCTTAGTGTTTCGAAACTTAAAAGAACTTTCGCTCGCTGACAAAGAAATATTAAGCGCTTTTGGCCGCGAACATAATTTTCAAATTTGTTTGCAACCAGGAAATTTAACTAGCATTACCTCACTAACTTCGCCGGTTGAATTAAGCTATACGCTGCCAGAATCAAAAATTGAATTATTATTTAAGCCTGGGGATTTTACTCAAATTAACCCTGAGGTTAATCGGCAAATGGTAAATCAAGCGCTAAAACTTTTAGCCCCAACCTCTACAGATACAATACTTGATTTATTTTGTGGCCTTGGGAATTTTACACTTTCTTTCGCAAAACTTGGGGCAAAAACACTTGGCATTGAAGGCAGCGCTGTTATGGTTGAGCGCGCAAAAATAAACGCTGCACATAATAATATCGCTAATGCAGAATTTTATGCTGCAGACTTAACACAAAACTTATCAGGCCAAACTTGGTCTAAAATAAAATATACAAAAATTATTCTCGACCCACCACGCACTGGTGCTCTAGAAATCGCACAACAACTAGAAAAATTTACCGCAGAAAAAATTCTTTATATCTCATGCAATCCTGCCACACTCGCGCGCGATGCAAAAGAGATTATAAATAAAGGTTATGAGTTAAAATCTGCTGGCATAATTGATATGTTCCCACACACGAGCCACGTCGAATCTATGGTATTATTTGAGAGACTTTAAATGTCGCGACTGGGCTTGAGGATATCCAGTATTTTTGCATAATTATAATTGTCGGCCAACTGCTTAATATATTGCGCAACTTCTTTAGAAATAGCAGCAACCTCTGTATTAATTAGCATCTTCAATTGCACGATATCGCCAGTATCAGTTGCCTTAATTAATTTCTGCATAAGTTCTGGGGAAAATCTTTGTAATTGCTCATCAAGCGTTTGTTTAGAAATACTAGTGGGTTGGGCTTTTTCAGGAGCTTTATAAATATAGTTTAAATTTAGATGATGGCGAATTTGTTCAAGTAAGTCGGCCTCTTTGTAGGGTTTTCGAATAAATGCATCTGCCCCCGCTTGCAAAACTCTCTTCTTAGCATCTTCAAGCGCGCTAGCAGTTAACATAATAACTTTCGTTGCATCAGCATTAGGAAGTTCTCTAATTTTTTCTATGGTTGCAATACCATCCATATTTGGCATACGTAAATCCATTATGATCAAGTCAGGATGCTGCTTGGTAAAAAGTTCAATTGCCTCTTTACCACCAACCGCCTCTATTACGCGAAAACCAATCTTTAATAATAAAAGCTTGAGCACTGTACGATTTGATTCATTATCATCAACAATCATAATTTTTGGCGGCTCTCTATCAGAAGAAATCCCGATAACTTCATTACTCGTGACGGTAAGTTGCTGTGCAGTTTCGACTGAAGTCGTAGCCACCTTTGCCATAAAGGTAAAAGTAAACACACTGCCTTTACCAACTTCACTGTTAACTTGAATATCACCATTCAGCAAGCGCGCATAACGACGGCTGATAGTTAACCCCAAACCCGAACCACGCCCTTTAGATATGCTGGTCTGAGTTTTTTCAAATGCGCTAAAAATATTGTCGAATTCTTCTTGAGGTATTCCTACCCCAGTATCAGCAACTGCAATTTTAATGAGAATTTGATCAGCATTGTTTGCGGCAGCTTTTGCAGCAATAATGGTAATACCTCCATGCTCGGTAAACTTAAGTGCGTTACTAACAAGATTAATTATTACCTGCCTAATTTTAAGAGAATCGCTAATTATAAATTGAGGTAAATCTTTAGTTTTTTCTACGGTAAAATAAAGACCTTTTTCTTGCGCGCGTGAAAAAAACATTCTTTCAATATCACCCAGCGTAATATAAAGATCAAAACTTTCGTTATTAGCAGTAATTCTCCCAGATTCAATTCGAGACATTTCTAAGACATCATTTATCAAAGCTAAAAGATGATCGCCGCTATTATTAATAATATCGATAAAATCTTGTTGTGCAGGGGTTAAATTACTGTCGCGTTTTAATAATTGTGCATAGCCTAAAATTGCATTCATTGGTGTGCGAATTTCATGGCTAATATTCTTTAAGAAAATACTTTTAGTGCGGTTAGCTAACTCAGCTGCTTCTTTAGCAACGCGCATCTCTTCGGTAGCTTTTTCTAGCTCCTGGGTGCGAAGCTTAACTCGATCTTCTAATTCAGCATTTGATAATTCAATAACCTGTAGCAAAGAATTTATTGAAACCGCCAATTGTGCTAATTCATCTTTACCCGTCGCAGTAAGACGAGTATCAAATTTTTTCTTGGTGGTAACTCCATTAACTGCTTCATTAAGCTTTAAAAGGCGATTAACTACCATCCGCGTTGTTAATATCCAAAATAATAAAACAATAAAAAAAGCGCTAGTCACAGTTGAAATATTATGAAACCATACAGTTTTGATGCCTTCGAGCCAAATGGTTCTTTTATCTTCAATCTTAAAAATACCAATGGGTTTACCATTAATATCGTTGATCAAGGTATAACTTGCAATTAATTGATTGCTTTCGGTTGTAATATAGGGGTCAGCGCCTTGCATCAGGTGTAAAAAAACATTATGCAATTTATTATCTTTGCTGATATCGGCTATCGAATAAAATGTTAATTGTAAATTTGTAGACTTCGCCAATTTATCAACATCAACTTTAGTGAAATAAAACCCCATAACAATTGTGCCACGAGAAGGCCCGGTGTAATCACTCTTTAAGATTGGGCGCAAACTTATAATTAAATGGTCACTATTTGCACAAATAATACCGCTTGAGCCTTCTTTTGCTGTTTCTGTACGTAATGCTTTTATTTCATTAGCAATGCGTTGCTCAATACCTTTAGGAAATGGAATAAATTCTTTATTTTTAAGATCATAAAATTTACCATATTTAAAATTTCCTTGAAGGTCGTAGAAAGCTATAAAATTCATATGCAGCTGATCAAAAGTAGCTTCCATAAGATTTGATTTAATGTAGCCTTCGTTTAAATCTTCTACAAATTTATAGCTATCATCCCAAAAACCCCAGTCTTTGTTTAATAAATGTATCGCTTGCTGATAATTATTTAATGCGCTATGCACACGCTCAATATCTTTTCTTGCAAGCATATTTTCAATTTTGATGGCATTATTTTTTATAAATAGATTTGATAATAAAAAGATAGACAAGACTGTGGCTAATCCGCCAATTAGCAGTATTAATATAAATTTACTTCGTAGTTTCATATTCAATTCAACAATGTTCTAACAGATAAGGCTTGAAGTATCAGGTTTCATGCCTCTCACTCAAACTCCTTTGAAACTGTGAAAAATACTTTGCTCGATGAATACTTATCTTTATAGCCTCTTCCGGAAGTATCAGTTACGCTAAGTGCAAAATTTACACCCTGGATAGTCTTGGTAAGGCTAAGCATATAATCGGCGTAACTACCTCCATCAACATCTTTATCTTGCACAAAATATCCAATATGACCACCTGCATAAAGATCTTTAAGTAATACATATTTAGTATCTTTAAACAGTTCGTATTTTATTCCAAGACCAGCATAATAGCCGTTAGTCCCAGTGTTGAAATTATTTCCAGTATAAGAAAAATCAGCAGTTAAAATTTTATAGGTAATTGAGCCGTATCCTTCGCAGTAGTTATTTAAAGAAGCGTCAGGATAGGTATATGTCATAACGCCGATATCCATACCCCAATCGTCATTGAATTCATGGCTATAACCGGCTGCGTAATCAAACTCAGAACGAGCAATTTCAGGCATTTCAAGAGTTTCTGGATCTGGCTCTTCACCAAAATTAACGTTAGAGCCAAATACGCTTACATAAAAACCAGAATCTAATATATCATAAGCTAGCTCGCCTTGAACCGCAGGCATGTTTTGAGTTTGACTAACACCGCGCCATATATAATTAGTGGTAAAAGCAACTTTCCCTGAAAACTTAGCTGATGCTAAACTGCTGCAGACTAAAAACGATATGCCGAGAATTATTTGTAATTTAATCTTCACCGGTTACCTCTCCTTGCTATTCTATCCATAACATATAATCATAC
The DNA here is from genome assembly GCA_023480665.1 of Gammaproteobacteria bacterium. Classification (GTDB taxonomy): domain Bacteria; phylum Pseudomonadota; class Gammaproteobacteria; order UBA9339; family UBA9339; genus JAMCWR01. The sequence continues at coordinate 9,172 of JAMCWR010000002.1, read as the reverse complement.
CTATAAGCGCTCTAAAAAGCAATGCAATCAACAATTTAATAACACAATCAAGAAACAAATTAATGTAATTTACGTTTTATATTTATACATATTAGAATACATACGATTATATGTTAAATTTAACTTGGGGCTTAAGCTTCAATTAATGTAGGCCTGTAATTTTTATTCTATAATTCTCTCATTAATAATAAAAATTAGGAGAATTATAATGTCAACTCAAGCATCTCACCCTCAAACGGCCGTACCAGATCACCTAGAAGAAACTAAAAAAGAAGGCAAAGAAATTGCGGAGAAACTTGAGAAAGAAAGACAGGAAAAAGAAAAAAAAGAAAAAGAAGCTCAGGAAAAAAAGAAGCAAGAGACAGAAAAACAAGAAAGAGAGAGACAACAACAATCTTCTGCCCCTACACCACTTGATGTAACGCACTTAAGAATTGTGCCACCTGAAGTAAGCGGCGATAGAGCAGCTTCTTCTATCATTAGCTCTAGAAAACGACATCTTAGCCATCCTGCTGATGAATTCAAACCAGATATCACAGATCCGGCAGTAAAGGCGGATTCCAAAGAGTGGGCGAAACGTCACAAACAAAGCACAGATCCATTAAGCGTCTTCTTGATGCAACAACAATCACCAATTAACCAGGCCAGTCTTATTGCAAGTGTTGGCACTGGCGGCAGCCCGCTTATATCTCAAAGCTCACCGGCATCAAGCATAGCATCAACTCCAGAAGCAAGCCCAAGTACATTATTATTAAGCCCAATCGCTGGCCTTTCTCTTGGAAGCCCTAGGCCATCATCTTCTGCGACTACTTCAGATAGTAAACAATCATCGCTATCTGCCGCTCTTTTATTGAGCCCCAGCTTTACTGCAGCCGCTGCCTCATTTAGTAGTAGTAGCGCTCAGCCAACTTCTCTACAACCTGCTATACCTTTTGCATCTAGAGACACAGGCTCAATCGTTACAACTTCTGCTCCAATAACAATTCAAACTCCATTTCAACCCCCTAAAGTAAATGTAAATTTTAACATTTGGGGAGGAGCAAATAACGTTTTCCCTAGATTTCAAATATTATCTGCTGCTGTTCTGCCATCAGCCACAACAGCTCATATCGCCGCTGTTGTCGCTGCTGCTGTACCATCCAGCATTAGTCCGAACGTTTCAGCACGAGAAATAAAAGAAGTAAAACGAACTGCACCAGCACCAAATGCATCTCGAGCAGAACTTACATCTAGACCGCCTATTGCATTTAGTATACAACCGTCAGCAGCAGTAGTAGCAAGAAGAAGAATGTTAGATATGCAACAGAGGTTTTCTTTTAATTCAACCTCAGAAGTAAAACGAACTGCACCAGCTCAAAGCGCATCTCGAGTAACACCTACATCTTCTAGACCACCTATTGCATTTAGGATAAGACCATCAGCAGCAGCAAGAAGAATACAGCAACCAGCATATTACCAAGCTACTCCTAGCAGCAGCGCAATGATGCTTTCTGCCATTCATCATTCTGTTGCTGTTATACCTAACTCAAATGTTAGTAATACAGCTGCGGCAGTTTGTTCTCAAAGTTCAGTTTGTCCTCCTACTACATATCCTTATGCTATTCCTACTGCTGCATTTAACCCAAATGTTGCCGCAAGAATTGTTCCTTCTATACAATCGCGTATACCATTACAAAGAGTAACTACATTTCCGGAACGAGGAGAACCAGCATATCCTACATCATCATACTCAAGTATGTGGGCGCCAGGGCCTGCTGTAGGTAGAGGAGCTCCGGCTCCGGCTGCTACGCGAACACCAATAAGGCCACCTATACCTATGCCTATACCGCATAAACCCTATAGCCAAGCCATGTCTCAATTTGGAACAAGTACTGGACCTGGACCTGGTCCTGGTCCTGGATTTGGAAGAGGAATGGGGCGATATTAATTACTCTAAATTTTACGCTATATTGAGGCTAAACTAATTTTTTCGATTTCTTCTTTTAGCGCTTCTAGGCTTGCTAAAAACTTGTCTTGCTGTTCTTTAATGAGATCGTTAGCAAGGTTTTGATAATATTCAATACCTTTTTTGATATTTTCTTTTACCTCTAAAAGTTTCTGTTGCGAACGCGCTGGCAAACCAAGGTAACTATTTTTAATTTCGCTAAGCAAGTAATTTAATTGCAATTGAATTTCACTAATAAAAAGATTAGGACGATCGCTATTAACTATTTCTGAACAGCGGCCATAAATATGGTTAACAATTTCTTTTAATGTCATAACTTTTTTGAAATTTATAATGTTTGGCCCTGGGCAAATAGCGCTTGGAGCTTTCATACCAAGATTATTTTTAATAGCTGCACCACCGGCTAAATCTTGACAAATACAGGATTTATTCAAAATATCTTCGCGTCTTGCATTGGCCTGCTCAGGTGGAAGATTTAATTTTTCTAATTCAGCTAATTTTAATTGTTGGAATTCTCGTGAAGCTTTGCAGATTGGTTGCTCGGTAAATTCCTTATCGATTCTGGCATAACCTTTGCAACAAATACTGCCAGGTGTGCCTTTTTGAATACGTTCACGCCGCGCCTCTTCGCTACTTGAATTGAATAAATTCCAAAATGGCACACCAAGTGGTGAGCTCGAACTTAAAAAAACATCTTCAATTCTCGCATTTATTAATTTTTGCAAATGTAGGTCATCAACATTTGTGGCCTCAGGAACCAACAAAAATGGGGTGCCCCAACCTACTGCATCAAGCCCATAATATTTAATTAAAAGCTCATGCTCAGCATTAATACCAACACCGCCTTGCGCAGTAAAACGTACATTTGGCGGGTTATTAAAACAAATCTTTTTTAAATTGCGTAAAGCAGCCTCATAAAAACCATATAACGTTTCAATTAGTTTATCTTTGCATTGTTTAAATTCTTCAAGAATTGGCCCAAGGAGCTGACCATCATTAATAAAAGCATGCCCACCACAATTTAATGGTGATTCAATACGATATTCAGAAACCCATAAACCATGTTTAGCTAGATATTTGCCTTGAATTGCCGCTGAACGATAATCACTTACCTTCAAGCAAATCCTCTTTTTTAACCCACCATTTTCATCTGGAAAAAAATCTTTGAAGGTTGCAGCATAACCATACAAGTGCGGATTAAAACCTGCAGAAAAAATAATTGTGGAGCACAGTTCACTATTAGCATAGCCACGTAACGCTGCCGCCGCATCGCAAAACATATAAGGCAACATAGTGTTATCGCTCGCATAATGCGGTTGATCGAGTTTGGTCATAATATTGACATCAATGCTTCCTGGAACAACTTCATCGCGTAACTGTTCTTGCATTTTCAATTTAATGTTTGGGTCTTTTTCTGCGAGCATTTTTTGATAATTTTGTTTGCTCGGAGTATTTGGCAGCATTTCAAAATAATTAGTAATTTCACTTTTTTCTGCAAACACACTGGCTTTAAGTTGTTTGATTTGTTTTTCTACTATTTTTTTGACTAGATTTAGATAGGCGGTAATTCGATTAGCGCGGCAATCTTGATCTTTAGTATCAATAGCTACATAAGGCTCATTGCTTTTTTCACACCAAAATTTGCGCATCCTCTCGATTAATATGTCGTCAGCTAAAGAAATTACTGCGGAAATCCCATACTTAGCTACCTTTAGTGGCGTATCGATAGTAAAACCCGTACCCATCACCGGTATGTGAAAATTGTGCTCTGATTTTTCTTGACTCATGTTTTAACTCTTTTTAACTCTATATTGCAGCTGTTATTAACTATATTGGATAGTAACACGAGTTGTTTATCCCTGCACAATTAAAGGCTAAAATTGTTAAATTATAATATTCTTTACTGTGAATTCTAACACATTGATTAATAACGAAAAAACATGCATGTTTTATAACTCTTTGATTTTAAACGTAAATTTTTTTACATGTTTTCATGCGATTATCGTTGATTTTTAACGATTTTTTTGTAGGTTGGGTCAAGCGCGTTTTTTGCGCGGACCCAACAAAATAAAAAAATCATTTTTTTAATATGTTGGGTTCGCTCGAGCAAAGCTCGAGCTTAACTAGAACCTACATTTTTTCATAGATATGTAATTATTCAACAAAGTCAAAATACGCCCAATCTTTTTTTCAATTTATCTAATTCACTAATTAATTCGGCAGGTAGGTTATCAAATTTTTGTAGGAATGAATTTTGGTCTTTGATTTCATCAACCCAGGCTTTGGTATCGACGCTGAGCAACTCTTTTATCGTTTCAAGAGTCACGCCCTCTGCAGCCAAACCAGTTAAATCGATATCTTCGGGTTTTGGCAAATAGCCGATAGCAGATTCGACCGCAGAAACTTCATTATTACATCTTGCAATAATCCACTTTAATACTCGGATATTTTCCCCATAGCCTGGCCAAATAAATTTGCCTTCGGCATTAGTTCTAAACCAATTAACACTAAAAATTTTTGGTGGATTTTTAATTTTTTTACCAAGCGCTAACCAATGTCTAAAATAATCTTGCATGTTGTAACCACAAAAAGGCAGCATTGCCATAGGATCGCGCCTAACGACACCAACTTTACCACTTGCTGCTGCGGTCGTTTCTGAAGCCATAGTAGCACCAACAAACACTCCGTGTTCCCAGGAGTAAGCTTGATAAACTAGTGGCGCCAATTTCGCTCTTCTGCCACCAAATACAAAAGCTGAAATTGGTACGCCATGAGGACTTTCCCACTCTTTAGAAATTACTGGGCACTGCGAGGCTGGCGTGGTGAAACGTGAATTTGGATGTGCAGCTTTTTCTTTGCTTGCTTGAGTCCATGGATTGCCGCGCCAATCGGTACAATTTTGTGGCGGCTCAACCCCCATGCCTTCCCACCAAACTGTTTTCTCTGGAGTCACTGCTACATTAGTAAATATAGTATTTTTTTGTATGGTCAGCATCGCATTCAAATTAGATTTCATGCTGGTGCCTGGAGCAACACCAAAAAAACCAGCCTCAGGATTTGACGCCCAAAGCCTGCCATCTTCGCCAATTCTAACCCAAGCAATATCGTCACCTACTGTCCACACTTTGTAGCCAGCTTGAGATAATGGCGGCACAAGCATGGCCAAATTAGTTTTGCCGCAAGCACTTGGAAATGCAGCTGCAATATATGAAACTTCGCCTTTTGGATTTTCTAAACCTAAAATTAGCATGTGCTCAGCAAGCCAGCCCTCATTTCTTGCCATATAACTTGCAAGACGCAAAGCAAAGCATTTTTTGCTTAAAAGAACATTGCCACCATAACCTGAACCAATACTCCAAATTGCGTTATCTTGTGGAAAATGACAAATCATGCGGTGTTCTTCGCTTAAATCACCTTTTGCATGCAAGCCTCTAACAAAATCATTGGAATCCCCCAGTTGATCTAATGCAACTTGACCCATGCGTGTCATAATCCGCATATTTAACACTACATAAATACTATCAGTTATTTCAACTCCAACTTTGCAAAATGGTGAACCAGCGCTACACATTAAATATGGAATAACATACATGGTGCGGCCACGCATCGATCCTGCAAATAATTTTGTAAGTTTTTGATAGGCTGCTTTTGGTTCTAACCAATTATTTGTTGGGCCAGCCTCGGCTTTTGTTGGTGTGCAAATAAAAGTTAAATGCTCAACTCGTGCAACATCATTAATTGCAGTACGATGATAATAACACCCAGGGAGTTTTTCTTGATTTAATTCGAGTAATTCATTTGTACGCAGAGCTTCTGCGGTTAATCTAGATTTTTCTGCTGCGGAACCATCTATCCACACAATATTATCTGGTTTAGTTAGATCAGAAACATCTTTAACCCAATTTGTGATGTATGAATTCTTATACATAAAATTACCTCGATAAATTTCGCTGCATAAAACTGCGGCACAATTAACGCGAAATTAGGAAAGCGCTCTAAAATCTATTGTGAACTTTTAGCGGCTTTGCTGAATAATTGGTATGAAAAAATCTTATCTCTTCCCTTATTTTCGCTTCTCAAGGATGGCGTCAACCAAACCATACTCAACTGCTTCTGTGGGCGACATAAAATAATCTCGATCAGTATCCTTTTTGATTTGAGCAATTGGCTTGCCGGTATGCGCCGCCAAAATTTCGTTAATTTTCTTTCCAATTCGCATTGTTTCGCGAGCATGGATTTCAATATCACTACCCTGCCCTTGATAACTGCCTAATACTTGATGAATCATTACTGATGAATTTGGTAGACAATAACGCTTATTTTTTGCACCAGCTGCTAACAATAACGCTGCGGCACTTGCAGCTTGACCAATGCACATTGTACTTACGTCAGGTTTTATAAATTGCATTGTGTCGTAAATTGCTAAACCACAAGTAACCATGCCGCCAGGTGAATTAATGTATAGCGAAATATCTTTGTCAGGATTTTCTGATTCTAAAAATAGCAATTGAGCAATAATCAGATTCGACATTTGCGGCTCAACTTCGCCAACTAAAAAAATTACTCGTTCTTTTAAGAGCCGTGAATAAATATCATAAGAACGTTCGCCACGAGCAGATTGCTCGACCACCATTGGTACTAAGTGTTGATTTAGCATAAATTACCTCATCATGTCCCGTTTTTTCATTATTTCCTTATAGCTAATTGGCTTTTCTACTAATTTAAATTGACTTTGTAGATAATCAATAGCTTTTTCTTCAAGTAAAGATGCCTCTATTTCACGCATCTTTTCTTTGTTTGAATAGACCCATTTTGCCGCTTTTTCAGCATCTTCATAAATTGCAGTTTCTTCGGCTATTTTGGCACGTAATTCATTTTCTGCAACTTTGATATCTTGATTTTTTAAGATCGTCGCTAATATTAATCCTAAACTCACCTGGCGATTTGCCATTTTTTCAAAATCTTTACGTGGGAACACTGGCTGTTTCTTTGCGGCAGGTTGGCGTGCAAAACCATGCTTCCAATTCTGTTCCATAGAATGTAATTCATTTTCCAATAATACTTTTGGTACATCAACTACAGTGGTATCGACCAGCTTTTCCAGCAAAGAATTTCTTAAGAACATTTTTAACACTTGAGCTAATTCATGCTCAAGATTCTTTTTAACTTCTGCTTTTAACCCAGCAACTCCTTCGGCTTTTATGCCTAATTTTGCAGCAAATGCATCATTTAGCTCAGGCAAAATCGGCTCGCAAATTTTCTTCACTTTAACAACAAAATCGCCATGCTTGCCAACTAACTCTTTATCGAAATGTGTCAACGGGAATTTCAAAGTAAATTTAACTTCATCGCCAGCTTTTGCTTTAAGAAGTGGCGTCTCAAATTCACTCCACATAGTTCCAGAACCAAGCACAAATTTTACATCTTTTTCTTGTTTTGGAATTGGTGGCGAAGATTCACTCCAAACTTTTACGGTAAAATCAATGTGCATTTGATCCCCAAGCTTAGCAACTTGATTTGGGTCGGTAATTTCCTTCCAAGTTGTGTGTTGTTTCTGAATTTTTTCGATAGCTTCATCAACATCTTTGTCGGTAACTTCAGAAACGTATTTTTCTACCTCAAGATTCGATAAAGTCGGGATCTTAAGCTCAGGGTAGATTTCAAAGGTAACGGTAAAATTTAACGGCTCATTTGGTTTAGCAGAAATTATATCGATGCGTGGCGTACCCACTGGAGTTAATTTTTGCTCCTTGATCGCCTCAACGTAACATTCTCTGATTAAATCATCTATTACTTCGCCACGCACTGATTCGCTAAAGCGTTTTTGAATTACAGCAAATGGCACCTTCCCTGGGCGAAAACCTGGTAACTTGGCTTTGAGGGCAACTTTCTTCAAGTTTTCTGATACTGCATTTTCAACGCGCTCAACTGGCACAACAATATTTAATTTGCGCTCTAGATTCGAAATATTTTCAACAGTTACTTGCATGTGTTTTCCTCATTGCTAATTCAAAGTTAATTCAAAACTTACTTAAATAAAGCTATTTTATTTTTACTATTTATAAAATGCGAGAGGAGAGACTCGAACTCTCACAGGTTTCCCCACTGGAACCTAAATCCAGCGCGTCTGCCAGTTCCGCCACTCTCGCGTCTAAATATCTCTACTCCTAAATTTTACTTAAATAAATCTCCAACCTTAACGAATCTTATATAATCAAAGATTATTGCCGCTCTGCTAATTTTTCAGTATTTCTAGCATTAAGCATTTTAAGTAATGCTGCAAATGCACCAAAAATAACCATTCCCCAGATTAAATCGCCAAGCAAAGCGCTGCGTAAAAATGGCAGCGCCATTAAATAACAATTGATTAACCCGGCAAAAGTTTTTGTGTACATATTGCTTGTTAGCCATACTCCAAAATTTGTCCATAACCAATAACCGAAGGTTGATCCAACTAACCACAATGGCAAATTTTTGTATGATAAATTTTTGATTCTTGTGCCAACTAATGTTACGCCAACAAAACCAGTATAAGTAAAAATAGTCCAGTAACTGAAAATTGGATACCCAAATAAAAATGCTAATGCTATGTCAGATAATAGCAGCGCTAGCAATGTTGCTGCGACGGACGTGGCGAGGCGCGACAATTTTGAGCCGACAAATAAACTGAGTGAAGTCATTGGGGTAACGTTTGGTAGGTGCGGAATTAGCCTACCGAGCGTGGCAAAAAATACCCAAAAAATCGCTAATTTTCTTTGGTCCTTTAAAAAAGAATCTGCAATTTTGTTATCTTTCATAATAAATTCCTGTGCAAAATTTACAACAATTTGATTTTAAACAATATTATTTTTACATGTTTCTAATAATAAATACACAGCCAGACATTTTATTATTATTTCTTAGCTTTCACAATTAGCTATTAGTTAATTGGCGAGTGAGCGGGATTTACTCGCAACATCCTGTTGCTCGCCTTCGCAAAAAACGCTTTAGGCCGCTCACTTCGTTCGCGTTCAAAATCGTCAATCCTGACGATTTTGTGAACCCGGCCGTGCCTCAATCTGCCAATTTTTACTCATTTACAAATTAAATTTAAACCCGCGTAGCGACAAATATTACTAATTATTCATTATTAATTATTAATTGCTTTTATCTGGCGGAGAGGGCGGGATTTGAACCCGCGGTACGTCTTATAAACGTACTCACGATTTCCAGTCGTGCTCCTTCAGC